>CANRMY010000027.1 GCA_947631845.1 uncultured Oscillospiraceae bacterium
AGAATACTTTGTGTATTGTCAAGGCTTTTGACAAAGTACTGGCGCAAATCAGCCGCCGAAAACCGGCGCGGGTTCGACTCCCGTCACCTTACTGCCAAATGAGAATCAAGATTCGAGGCGATCATCCCATATGAGCAGATTCGTATACGCCGACAACGCGGCGACCACCGCCATGAGCGACACCTGCGTCAAGGCCATGCTCCCCTATTTCACCCAAAACTACGGCAATCCCTCCAGCCTCTACTCCGTGGGCCGCAGCGCCCGCCGGGGACTGGACGAGGCCCGGGCCAAGGTGGCAAAGTGTCTGAACGCCGAGCCCACGGAGATCTATTTCACCGGGTGCGGCACGGAGTCGGACAACTGGGCCCTGAAGGGCATCGCCGAGGCCAAGGCCGCCAAGGGAAAGCACATCATCACCAGCTCCATCGAGCACCACGCCATCACCCACACCCTGGACTGGCTGAAAAAACGCGGGTATGAGGTCACCTATCTCAAGGCCGATCAAAACGGCGGCATTGACCTCCAGGAGTTGGAGGCCGCCATCCGGCCCGACACCGTCCTCATCTCCGTCATGATGGCCAACAATGAGATCGGCACCATCCTGCCGGTTGCGGACATCGGCCGCATCGCCCACGAGCACGGCGTTCTTTTCCACACCGACGCCGTCCAGGCCGCCGGCCACATCCCCATCGACGTGAAGGCCATGAACATCGACATGCTCAGCATCTCCGGCCACAAGTTCCACGGCCCCAAGGGCGTGGGCGTCCTTTATATCCGCCGGGGCGTCCGGGTGCCCCAGCTGCTCCACGGCGGCGGCCAGGAGCGCAACCAGCGCTCCGGCACCGAGAACGTGCCCGAGATCATCGGTATGGCGGCGGCGCTGGAGGAGGCCGTCAACAACCTGCCCGAGACCATGCCCCGGGTCTCCGCCATGCGCGACCGGCTCATCGAGGCCTTCAAATCCATCCCCTATTCCCGCCTCACCGGCGACCCGGTGAACCGGCTCCCCGGCATCGCCAGTTTCGTCTTTGAGTGCGTGGAGGGCGAATCCCTGGTGCTCTCCCTGGACGCCAAGGGCATCTGCGCCAGCTCCGGCTCCGCCTGCTCCTCCGTGTCCCTGGATCCCAGTCACGTGCTGTTGGCCATCGGCCTGCCCCACGAGGTGGCCCACGGCTCCCTGCGCCTCTCCCTCTCCGACACCACCACGGACGAGGACATCGACTACATCATCGAGACGCTCCCGCCCATCGTCGAGCGGCTGCGGTCCATGTCGCCCCTCTGGGAGGATCGGCTCAATGGAAAATTTTAACGAGCTCCAGCGGGAGATCCTCCGGCTGAAGCGGGAGAAAAACGCCCTTGTCCTGGCCCACTACTACGTGCCCCTGGCGGTGCAGGACGCGGCCGACGCGGTCTGCGACTCCTTCGCCATGGCCCAGAAGGCCGCGCGGGCGAAGGAGGATCTGATCGTCATCTGCGGCGTGCGGTTCATGGGCGAGAGCGCCAAGATCCTGTCCCCGGAAAAGACGGTGCTCCTCCCCTCTTTGGACGCCGGCTGTCCCATGGCGGACATGGTGACGCCCGAGGACGTACTGCGGCTGAGGGCCGAGCACCCCAGGGCGCAGGTCATGTGCTACGTCAACTCCTCCGCCGCGGTGAAGGCCGTCTCCGACGTGTGCTGTACCAGCTCCTCCGCCTTGCGGATTGCGAAAGGTCTGGACTGCGAGGAGATCATCTTCGTGCCGGATAAGCATCTGGGCTCCTTCGTGGCCCGGCATGTACCGGAGAAGAAGTTCTGGCTCCATCCCGGCTTCTGCCCCACCCATCATAAGATCACCGAGGCGGACGTTCTGGCGGCCAAAAAGGCCCACCCGGAGGCGGCGTTCGCCGTCCACCCGGAGTGCGGCGAGGACGTGGTCAAGTACGGCGATCTGGTGGGCTCCACCGCCGAGATCCTGGATTTCGCCCGCAAGACCGACGCGCCGGAGATCCTGATCGGCACCGAGAGCGAGATCGTGGAGCGGCTTCGCCGGGAGCTGCCGGAGAAAAAGATCTACGGCGTGGGCAGCTCCTTCGTCTGCCCCAACATGAAAAAAGTGACCCCGGAGGCGCTTTACGAGTGCCTGCGGGACGAAAAATACAAGGTCGAGCTGCCGGAGGACCAGCTGCGCGCCGCCCGCCGGAGCCTCGACCGGATGGTAAATTCTTAAAGGAGGAACGCCATGTATTCCGAAAAGGTAATGGATCACTTCACCAATCCCCGGAACGTGGGGGAGCTGCCCGACGCCAACGCCATCGGCCAGGTGGGCAACCCCGTCTGCGGCGACATCATGAAGATCTATATGAAGATCGAGAACGGCATCATCGAGAAGGTCAGCTTTAAGACCTTCGGCTGCGGCGCCGCCATCGCCACCAGCTCCATGTCCACCGAGCTTGTAAAGGGCAAATCCATCCAGGAGGCCCTGAAGCTCACCAACAAGGCCGTGGCCGAGGCCCTGGACGGCCTGCCCCCCCAGAAGCTCCACTGCTCCGTGCTGGCCGAGGAGGGCATCCGGGCGTGTCTGGCCGATTACTACAAGCGCCAGGGGCTGGAGCCGCCCCCGGAGCTGAAGGACACCGACTGCGACGGCTGCTGCGACACCTGCGCCAAAAACGGCACAGCGCACTGAACGGGAATATAAGGTTGTCCGCCTTACAGGCGGACGGGAATTTGCTTTCTTCTCTTTTGTGTTGACAAAAGAGAAGAAAGCAACAAAGAAGAGAAAAACAACTGAGAACCCCCTTTTAAAAACGACCAGAGGGGGCTTGCGAGCCCCCATCTGGACTCCCCCGGGGATCGCCCGCACGAGAGCTGACGCATTTCGTACATCGCACCCTGTACGGGCCGATGACCACATCGGCCCACATGCGGCACCGCCGACTTCCTTTTGTACGGGCCGGACACCCGGCCGGCCCGCCCCGGTTAACCTCCTGGCTATCATTAACGCCGTACGGGCCGCCGCCCTCGGCGGCCCACCGAATTTCCCGATAATCTTCCGAATTACCTTGTACAGGCCGCCTCTCCAGGCGGCCTGTACGGCGTTTTAGGGCCGGAAATCTCCCCTAAACTTCCTCCTGCTCCCCGGACGTAAGGCTCTCCCTCATGCTGTCCAGGAGCCGAACGGCCAGATCCCTCTGCTCCGGGGTCAGCGTCCGGTAAAGCTCGTGGAGCCTGTCCCGCTCCTCATACACGGGCGCCGGCAGATAATCCGCCAGAAGAGTGGCGGGAGATACTTGAAGATTGCGGCAGAGAATAATAAACATAGGCAAACTCGGCATCTTATGTCCAGACTCAATTTGCCGCAAATAGGTAGTATCCATATTGCAGACTTCAGCAAGCTTATCCGCAGTCATTCCCGCTTGCCTTCTTGCCAGCTTGATTTGTGCCCCAAGCGGTTTCCGTTCCATTCTATTCATGCCTCCTGATCAACGCAGTCATAATCATTTTTTGTTACTTCTTAGACTATATTCACGTTGACCAATTGCATATTATCTGATATACTATATAAGTATAAGCTTGCAGGTAATATTGGAGGCGTGTATTTATGAGAGAAAAAACCTGCTGCGTCTTTGGGCATCGGGATTCGCCGCCCTCCGAGGCGGCGCTGCTGTCGCTGAGGCTGTCGGCGGAAATCATGAAGGCGTTCAAAGCCGGTTGTACGCGCTTTATATCGGGAATGGCCCAGGGGACCGACCTGATTTTTGCCGAGAACGTGCTGATCTTAAAGAAATACTTCCCCCAGATAGAGCTTGTGGCGGCGATTTCCCATCGGGGCCTGCTCAGGAGCAGGGACGAGGAATTTCAGAGGCTTATAAAACAGTGTGACCGGGTGGAGGTCCTCTCTGAGCATTACTACCCCGGCGTCAAGGGCGCGCGCACCCGTTGGATGCTGAAAAATTCCTGCCGCCTCATCGCCGTCTGGGACTACAAGGAGCACGGCGCCGTCTTCCGCGCCATTGCCCGCGCCGTGAAGATGGGCTTAACGGTACAGGATATCGAACCGATCGTGTTTTACTTTCCAAGATAAGGTGTACGCCTCATCCCGGCGGGGGTTTATAAGGTTTTCGCCCTTATAAGGGCGGAGGGATTTGCTTTTCTCCTTTTGGATTTCCAAAAGGAGAAAAGGCAACAAAAGAGGAAAAGAAACCAGAGGGGGGCTTTCGCGTTTCCCCCCTCTGGACTCCCCCTTAAAACGACCACACAGGGGCTTGCGAGCCCCTATGTGGAGAACCCCGGGGAGCTCCCGCACGCACCCTGTACGGGCCGGACACCCGGCCGGCCCGCGTGTCGAATTCCCGGAACGCTATCCGTAGGGGCCGATGACCACATCGGCCCACACGCGGCACCGTCGAATTCCTTCCGTACGGGCCGGACACCGGCCGGCCCGTGGCACCATCAAATTTCCGCATTGCCCTCCCCCAAAAAGGTTACGGCTTCGCCGCCTATTTACAAATCGGGCGGCCAAGAGAGGCCGCCCCTACGGGGTATAACGAAAGATGTTCAGGAATTCGGAGGATGGGCCGAGCGGGTCTCTGGCCCCTACAGTAATGCATCGGGATATCGGTGGGCCGCCGAGGGCGGCGGCCCGTACGGCGTCTAACGAAAGATTCCCGGGAATTCGAAACACGGGCCGGCCGGGTGTCCGGCCCGTACGCAAACAGAAACGATGTTTTTGATGACTGCACGTTACCCGCCGCACCAGCGCGGGTAAAAGAGGAGCTGTGGCTTTAATAATAGAGCGGTGAGCGGCTAAGCGGGTTAAACGCAGAGACCATTCGTAACAAAGGCGCGCGGTGATGAGTGGGACGGGCCGCGATTTCCGCCCTATTGTTTTTCTCCTCTTTGTTGCTTTCTCCTCTTTTGTCAACACAAAAGAGGAGAAAGCAAATCCCCGTCCGCCTATAAGGCGGACAACCCTCAGAACGCGAAATTTCCGTTGACAAATACGGGGATCTCCCGCCCGTCGGGGGTGAGGCCGGTGATGTTGAGGTCGGCGGAGCCCACCATGAAGTCCTCGTGGGTGATGGACTGGTTGAGGCCGGCGGCCAGACGCTCCGCCTCCGTCATGTCCGCGCCGCCCTCCACGGTGGGGTAGCTGGCGCCGAAGGCCAGGTGGCAGCTGGCGTTCTCGTCAAAGAGCGTGTCGTAAAAGAGGGTATCCATGTTGGAGATAGGGGAGTCGTAGGGCACCAGGGCCACCTCGCCCAGATAACGAGCGCCCTCGTCTACGCCGATCTCATCCTCCAGCATTTTGCGGTGCTTGGGATCGGCCGTCTCGATGTTGACGATCCTGCCGTTTTCAAAGGTAAAGGCGAATTGGTCGATGATCTCGCCGCCGATCACAAAGGGCTTGGTGGACACCACGCGGCCGTTGACGCCGTCCCGCTTGGGGGCGGTGAAGATCTCCTCCGTGGGCATGTTGGCGTTGAAGGCGACGCCTTTGGCGCTCCGGGAGTTCCCACCTTCCCAGTAGTGCCCTTGGGGCAGCTCGATGGTGAGGTCGGTGCCCAGGGAGTTTGTGTAGTGCAGGGACCGGAAACGGTACGCCGTCAGCTTCTTCTTCCGGGCGTTCAGCGCCTCGTTATGCTTTCTCCACGCCTCCACCGGGTCGTTGCCGGCGGTGATGCGCATGGTGGAGAAGATGGCCTCGGTGAGCTTCCCCATGGCCTCGTCGCCGGAGACGCCGGGGTACATTTTTTGCGCCCATTTTTCCTCGGGCAGGGCGGCGATGCACCACTGGATCTTGTCGGACATCTGCATCTCCCGATACTCCGCCACGGCGGGGCCGAAGACCCGGCTCTCCCGCACCATGCGGGTGTGGTCCACGCCGTTCATGCCGTCGGGGTCGGAGCTGATGATGCTGAGAAACGCCGCGCCCTCCCGGGCCAGGGTGTTCAGCATGTCCGCCTGCCAGGGGCGGTAGGTGTCGAAGATCTCATCCGCGGCGTGCAGATACGTCTCCCGGCTGATGGCCTGGTCGCCCCAGCGCATGACCACCTCCCGCGCGCCCGCCTTGTAGGCCTCGCGCACCAGCATACGGGCAAACGGCGCCTTGTCCACCGGGCACCTGATCACCAGCGTCTGCCCCGGCTGGACGTTGATGCCCACCGAAATCAGGAGCTTCGCGTATTTTTCAAATCTCGGATCCATTTTTGGTTTCCTCCCATTCTTCTTCGATTTCCGCCAGGAGCTTGCGCTCCTGTTTGGTGTCCTGAAATTGCAGTTTTTCATACATATCCGGCCGGCGGGCCCGCGTGCGCAGGATGGACTGCTTGCGCCGCCAGCGGGCGATCCTGGCGTGGTCGCCGGAGAGCAGGACGGGCGGTACCCGCCGCTCCCGCCAGACCTCCGGCCGGGAATACTGGGGGTACTCCAAAAGCCCGTCCCAGTGGCTCTCCTCCTGGAAGCACTCCGGGTCGGGGAGCACGCCGGGGATGAGCCGGCACACCGCGTCGGCCACGGCCATGGCCGGGATCTCCCCGCCGGTGAGCACAAAATCCCCCAGGCTGATCTCCTCGTCCACACATTCGTCAATAAACCGCTGATCCACGCCCTCGTAGTGGCCGCAGACCAGAATCAGCTTGTCGTAGTCGGAGGCCAGCCTCTTGGCGTCCGCCTGGGTGAAGGTCTTGCCGCAGGGGGAGAGGAAGACCGTGTGTACCGGCGCCCGGTGGGCCTTTCGGATGAACCGCCAGCAGTCGTAGAGAGGCTGGGCCTGCATCACACAGCCCCGCCCGCCGCCGTAGGGGTAGTCGTCCACCTGGCACTGCTTGTTTTTGGTGTAGTCCCGGATCTGGTGCGTCTCGATGCGGATGATGCCCCGGTCCTGGGCCCGGCCCAGGATGGACTCGTTCATCATGTCCCCCACGGTGTCGGGGAACAGGGTCATAATGTCGATCCAATACCGCATCACATGCCCTCCAGGAGCCGCACCGTCACGCGCCCCGCCTCTATGTCCGCCTTCAGGAGAAATTCGTCGTTCAGCGGCACTAAGATTTCCCGCGCCCCCCGGATCTCCAGCACCTCCCCGCCGGGCGGGGTGAGGATATCCGTGACCTTCCCCAGGGCCGCGTCGTCCTGGTCAAAGGCCGCGCAGCCGATGAGGTCAGAGAGCAGGAACCCGCCCTCCTCCAGGGGGATGTCCTCCCGGGGCACGTAGACCACCCGGTTGCGGAGCTTTTCCGCCTCCTCGATGGCGTCGATACCGGAGAGCTTGGCGATCACAAAGCGCTTCTGTACCCGGGCACGCTCCACCTTATGTTCCGTGCCCTCCACAAAGAGCCGCCGGAAGGCGCAGAACGCCTCCGGCGAATCCGCCCAGGGCTCGATCTTCACCTCGCCCCGCAGTCCGTGGGTGTTGACGATTTTTCCCGTCTCGATAAGCTCCATAAAACTCACTTCCACGGCTATTGTAGCACAGGCTTTGCTGTCATGTCAACTTATTGCGCCCTCATTCCTCCGATTCCTCCAAAAGCCAATCCACAGAAACGCCCAGGATTTGCGCCAGCTTTTTCAGCTCGTAATCCGCCACAAAGCGCGTGCCGATCTCGATCCTGCTGATGCAATCCCGCTCCAGGGTGATGCCCTCCACCTGGAGCCTGGCGGCAAGATCCTCTTGTGTGATGCGTTTTTTGACCCTGGCGGCCCGTATCCGCTCCCCACAGAGGTTTTTCCGCCCGTTATAGTCGTATATTTTCATGGTGTCCTCCTATGCTAATGATAAGAATATTCTTGACATTAACACGGGAATGATCTATAATTGTGGTAAAGATAAGAATATACAAAATATGGAGGATCACATTATGAAAAAGGTGTTCTGGATCTTACCCTGTATCTCCATACTGCTTGTTCTGGCGTCCTGCGGCCGCGGGCAGACGGCGGGGGATTTGGGGGGCACCTCCCTGCCGCAGACGCAGGAAACGGCGGGAGCGGCAAATTCGTCGCCCGACACGTTGCCGCCTGACACGGCACCGGAAGATACGACACCGCCGGATACAACACCGGAGGAGACGGTACCGCCGGATACAATACCGGAGGAGACGACGCCTCCGGACACCACCCCGCCTGACACAGCGCCGGAGGATACACAGCCTGTGGATACCGCCGCGCCGGCGGATGGGATCCGGCCGGAGTTTAAAAAGGCCATGGATGAATACGAGGCGTTTTACCGCGAATATGTGGATTTTATGAAAAAATATCAGGGATCCGATGATCCTCTGTCCATGCTGACCGATTATTTCTCCATGCTTGAACGGCTGGCCAACGCGGAAAAAGCGCTGAGTGATATGAGAGAAGGGGAGATGTCTACGGAGGAATTAAAGTACTATACCGAGGTGACGCTGCGCATTGCTGAGATGCTGGAGGAAGTCGAGTGAACTATCGGCTATATTTGAGAGGAAGAAAAGGTGAATACAATGGATAATACAGTTGAGACCCTGGAAAACAGACCCGGCGGGAAAAAGACCGCGGAGCTTCCGAGACTTTTTGGCACAATATGCGCTTTGTTCCTGGTAGTCTGTCTGTTTCTACCCCTTTTTGTGGTGACGGAGGAGTACGCCGAGTATTTGGACAGTTATCCCGCAGACTACGTGGACGAGTCGATCGGATTAAATATCCACGAGCTTGCCAGCGTCTCCGCGGTGGATTATGGAAGGATCTACGGTCGTATTTTTGCCGGTGTAGAGGGCGCTTTGTATATCGCCCTTACAGTGACGCTGGCCGTGGCGGCCCTCCTGACCCTTCTCTTTGCGGCTCTCAATAAGCCGATCGGGGCGATCGTCTTTGACGTGATTTCTTTTGCCGTATATCACGTTATGGTATATGATTTGATCGACAGGGGCGTTCTGCCCGATTCACGCTGGAAATGGAGCGTCAGCTACTATTTGTTGAATATTGTCCCGGTGATGATGCTGGCAATCGCCATTTGGATGCTTGCGGTGAAGCGCAGGCGCAAGAAACATATCACCAGTTCGAACAATTAAAACGGTGCCGTGGGCAAACCCACGGCACCGTTCCAGTTTGTCAAAAAACTCAAATTCGATATTTTTTCCGGCGGCATGTACGTCGGAAAAAATCCCTTTTGCCGCCCAAGTGTGCCCCTTCGGGGCGTGCGCAGGGCGACAGCAGGGTAATTTTCTATGAATTTCGCAAAATTCATAGAAAATTACCCGCACGTTCCCTTTGTCGGAAAAAGCCCGTCAGGGCTTTTTCGACAGTCTCAAACGGTGCCGTGGGCAAACCCACGGCACCGTTCGACAATATAGATTGCCGCGGAGCTTCGCCCCGCGGCAACGTTTATTCAGTCAACGATATCCACACTGATGTGCAGGCCCTGGCGCTGAGCGACGGAGCGCATCAGCGTGCGGATCTCCTTGGCGATCTTCCCATGACGGCCGATGACCTTACCCATGTCGTCAGGCGCGACACGCAGCTCGAAGACGGTCTTATCCCCCTCCTCGCGCTCGGTCACAGTGACCTCATCGGGCTGATCCACCAGGGCGCGCGCGATATAGATCAGCAGTTCCTTCATAGCGAACCACCGATCAAAGCACGCCGGCGTTCTTGAGAAGCTTCTTGACGGTATCCGTGGGTTGAGCGCCGTTCTTTATCCACTCCTTGGCCTTGTCGCCGTCTACCTTGACGGTGTTGGGCTCGGTGCGGGGATCGTAGGTGCCAAGCTCCTCAATGAAGCGGCCGTCCCGGGGGAAACGGGAATCCGCCACGACGATGCGGTAATAGGGAGCCTTCTTGGCGCCCATCCTGCGAAGTCTGATCTTTACCATGTTGTTTGTACCTCCAAAATGTGTAAATAATGATTTTTATTTCAAATATCCCGAAAAGATAATTGATAACTCAACAGATCAAAGCCGCGCCGCCTCAGAAGGGGAAGCCGCCGCGCCGCCGTCCGCCGCCCATGAAGCCGGGGAGCTTGCCCTTGGACATCTGGCGGGTCAGGTCCCGCATCATCTCGTACTGCTTCAAGAGCCTGTTCACGTCCACCACCTCGGTGCCGGAGCCGGCGGCGATGCGCTTTTTCCGGGAGGAGTTGATGACGGAGGGGTCGTTGCGCTCCTTTTGGGTCATGGACAGGATGATCGCCTCGGTGCGGGCCATCTGCTTCTCATCGATCTTCGCCCCGGCCATAGCCTTGCCCATGCTGCCGGGGAGCATCCCGGCGATATCGCCCAGGCCGCCCATGGATT
Source organism: uncultured Oscillospiraceae bacterium (assembly GCA_947631845.1). Taxonomy (GTDB): domain Bacteria; phylum Bacillota; class Clostridia; order Oscillospirales; family Oscillospiraceae; genus RUG626. The sequence goes on from CANRMY010000027.1 coordinate 10,240, forward strand.
TCAGCTGCTGGAGCTGGTCGTAGTAGTCCTGCAATGTGAAAGCGTTGCGGCGCATCTTGTCCGCCAGCTCTTTGGCCTTCTTCTCGTCGAAGCTCTGCTCGGCCTTCTCGATGAGGGTCAGCACGTCGCCCATGCCCAGGATCCGGCCGGCCATCCGGTCGGGGTGGAAGGGCTCGATGGCGTCCAGCTTCTCGCCTACGCCGCAGAATTTGATGGGCTTGCCGGTGACGGCCCGGACGGACAGGGCCGCGCCGCCTCTGGCGTCGCCGTCCAGCTTCGTCAGCATCACGCCGGTGATGCCCAGGGCCTCGTCAAAGGCCGCGGCGGCGTTCACCGCGTCCTGACCGGTCATGGCGTCCACCACCAGCAGGATCTCGTCGGGCTGTGTCTCGGCCTTGATGCGCCTGAGCTCCTCCATCAGCTGCTCGTCGATGTGGAGCCGTCCGGCGGTGTCCAGGATCACCAGGTCGTTGCCGTGCTTTTTGGCATGGGCGATGGCGGCCTTGGCGATGTTCACCGGATCCTCCGTGCCCATCTGAAAGACGGGGATATCCAGCTGTTTGCCCACCGTCTCCAGCTGCTTGATGGCGGCGGGGCGGTAGATATCGCAGGCCACCAGCAGGGGCCGCTTGCCGTTCTGCTTGCGCATCAGCGCCGCCAGCTTGGCGCCGTTGGTGGTCTTGCCGGCGCCCTGAAGGCCCACCAGCATCACCACGGTCATGCCCTTGGAGCTGATGTTCAGCCTTGTGGTGGTGGAGCCCATGAGCTTGATAAGCTCCTCGTTGACGATCTTGATGACCATCTGGGCCGGGGTCAGGGATTCCAGAACGTCCGTTCCCACGGCCCGTTCCGAGACCTGCTTGACGAAATCCCGGACCACCTTGTAGCTGACGTCGGCCTCCAGAAGCGCCATGCGTACCTCCCGCATGGCCTCCTTGATGTCGGCCTCGGAGAGCCGGCCCTTGCCCCGGAGCTTTTTAAAAACGCTGCTCAGTTTGTCGGACAGTGATTCAAATGCCATATTTCAACCCTTCAATTCCTCCAGACCGTCGCGCACCTCCCGCGCCAGCTCCCCGGCGCGCCCCGTGGAGAGCGCCGCAAGCTCGGAGGCCCTGGCCTGGAGCTCGTCCACCTTTTGGGAGATCTCCCGGAAGCGGGCCACCACGCCGGTCTTCGCCTCGTATTCCCGCAAAAGCGCCTCCGCCCGGGCCAGCACCGCGCGGACCGACTGGCGGGTGACGCCCGTGAGCTCCGCGATCTCGGAGAGGGACAGGTCGTCGGCGTAGTAGTATTCGAAATACTCCCGCTGGGTACCGGTGAGAAGCTCCCCGAAGAAGTCGTAGAGCAGGGTAAGCTGGTAAGTGTCGCTGCGCATCTCATCACCTGTAGGCGGCTTGTGAAAAAAACGAATCCAGACGTTTTTCCGGCGGCATGTACGTCGGAAAAGCCCTTTTGAGCCAGCCTCACCTGTAAAACAGTTTCGTTTTACACCTGGCTTATTATACACGGGGCGGGAGGGTTTGTCAAGGAATATTTTTCAGGATTTGCACAGATAATAGTGTGAACAACGTGAACAACGCCGAAAGCATGTCTTTGGAGGACTCTATGAAGGACACCGACACGGGAATATACATGGAAAACGAGACGCTGGGCAATTTCGCCCGCAACACCGCCTCCGCCCTGGAGCGGGACGGCTTTGTCAGCGGGGCGAAGAGCGCCGCCCGCCTCCAAAGGACGCTGCGCGTCCTGGCAAGCCGCTGCGCGGCCCTGAAAAAGGGCGGCCAGGGGGAGGCGGAGGAGTGGTTTCGGGACAACTGGTACCTGGCCGAGCGGGCGGGCAAGGCCGCGGCGGCGGAGCTGCGCGCCCTGGGCAAACTGCCCCGGTGCCTGGGCGGCGGCCAGGCGCTCGTCTTCGAGGCCGCCTCCGCCTTAGTGCGTTCGGGGCGCGGGGAGGTGACAGGGGAGCGGATGCGCCTTTTTCTGGATGAGTTCCAGAAGGTCCGGGTCCTGACGGAGCGGGAGCTTTCCGCCTTTGTCCCGGCCCTGACGGCGGAGCTGTGCGCCTTTCTGGAGGCCATATTGCCGGAGGGGGAGGTCAGGGACGACGCCGAGCGGGCCCTGCTTTTCAAAAACATCTTCACCTCCCTCCGGGCGCTGTCCGTCATCGACGCCGGCGACATCCTGGAGGCGGTGAACCGGGTGGAGGCCGCCCTGCGGCAGGATCCCGCCGGGATCTATCCCCTGATGGACGAGGATACCCGCCGCTCCTACCGCTCCAGGCTGGCCCTGGAGGCCAGACGGGCCGGGATGGAGGAGTACGACGCGGCCAAAAAGGTGCTGGAGCTGGCCTCTCAGGGGGAGGACCGGCATGTGGGGACGTATATCTTCACCCGCCCGCTGGGGAAGGCCCCCCGGGAGCGGCGGGCGTCCTGGTATATCGCCGCCGTCACCCTGGCGACGCTCTTTTTCACCGTCCTCACGGGCGTGGTCACGGGCTCGGTATGGGCGTCGCTCCTGGTGCTCCTGCCCGTGTCGGAGGCGGTGAAAAATCTGACGGACGCGGCGGCTCTGCGGCTTGTCAGGCCCCGGCGTCTGCCCAGAATGGCCCTGGCGGGCGGGATCCCCAAGGCGGGGAAGACCGTCTGCGTCATCTCCGCCCTCCTGACCGGGGAGAAGGACGGGCCGAAATTTGCCCGCCTCATGGAGGAGTACCGGCTGGCCAACCGGGACGCGGGGGAAAATCTGCTGTTCGGGCTGTTGGCGGACCTTCGGGAGGCGGGACAGAAGCGCGTCCGGGAGGACGGCCCCATCCTGGCCTCCGCCAGGGCGGCGGTGGAGGCGCTGAATGAGAAATACGGCGGCGGGTTCTATCTCTTTTACCGGGAGCGGGAGAGGAACGAGGCCGACAGCGTATGGATGGGCCGGGAGCGCAAGCGGGGCGCCATCGAGGAGCTGGTCAGGCTCCTGAGCGGGGAGAAAAGCGCCCTCCGGGCCCTTTGCGGGGACGAAAGCGCTCTCCCGGGCACGAACTTTATCCTGACGCTGGACGCGGACACCCGTCTGACCGCCGGGACGGCCCGGGAGCTGGTGGGCACGGCCCTCCATCCGCTGAACGTGCCGGTCATCGACGAGGCCCAGAAGCGGGTGGTGTCCGGCTACGGCATCCTGGAGCCCCGGGTGGCGGTGGAGCTGGAGAGCGCCGGAAAAACCGATTTTTCCCGGCTTTTCGCCGGCGTGGGCGGCTTCGACCCCTACGCGGGGGCGGTGAGCGACCTCTATCAGGACCTCTTTGACGAGGGGACGTTCATGGGCAAGGGGCTCATCAACGTGCCGGTGTACCGGCGGCTCCTGGATGGGCGGTTCCCGGACAACACGGTGCTGTCCCACGACATCCTGGAGGGGGCGTACATGCGGTGCGCCTTTGTCACGGATCTGGAGCTGTCCGACGGGTGCCCGGCTAAGATCACCTCCTGGTTTGCCCGGCAGGAGCGGTGGATCCGGGGCGACTGGCAGAATCTGCGCTGGTGTACGGGCCGGGTCAGGACCCGGGACGGGGCGCTGGTGAAAAATACCCTCCCGGAGCTGGACCGGTGGAAGATCTTAGACAATCTGCGCCGGAGCCTGCTGCCCCCGGCGGTGCTGATTGCCCTGCTGGCCGCCATGCTCCTGCCGGGGCGGGGGCTGACGGCGGCGGCCCTCATCGCGCTGGCGGGGTATGTGAGCCCGCTCCTGCTGGATCTGACCCGGAGCTTTCTCCGGCACGACGGCTCCGGCCTTGCCCGGTACCACTCCGCCGTCCTTCCGGGTCTGGGCGGGACGGTCACCAGGTGGCTGGTGACGCTGATGCTCCTGCCCGCCCAGGGCTTTATCCAGCTGAAGGCCGCCGCGACGGCCCTCTGGCGCATGACCGTCAGCCACCGGGGGCTTCTGCGCTGGGTCACCGCCTCGGAGGCGGAGAAAAAGCACGGCAACACCGTTTATGTGAACTATCTGGCGCTGGCGGCGTGCCCCCTGGCGGGACTTCTCCTGCTGCTGGCGGCCCGGAGCGCCCTGCCCTGGGCGGTGGGGATCGTCTGGATCTTCGCACCGGCCTTCGCCAAGGCGCTCTCCGCCCCGCGCCGGCAGGAGGCTTACGTCTCCCAGGCCGACAGGGCGTGGCTCCTGGGACAGGGCCGGGAGATCTGGCGGTTTTTTGAGGAGAACATGACGGCGGAGGACAACTTCCTGCCCCCGGACAACGTGCAGATCGAGCCGGACACCGGGGCGGCCCGCCGCACCTCCCCCACCAACATCGGACTGGCGCTCCTGTCCGCCGCCGCGGCGGCGGAGCTGGGGTATATAAGCCCCGCCCAGGCGGGGGAGCGGATCGGCAGGACGCTCACCGCCGTGGAGAAGCTGGAGAAGTGGCACGGGAATCTGCTGAACTGGTACGACACCCGCACGCTGGCGCCCCTGGAGCCCCGGTACGTGTCCACGGTGGACAGCGGCAATCTGCTGGGCTGTCTCATAGCGCTGAAGGCGTGGCTGGCCGCCACGGGGGACGAAAACGGTGCGGAGAGGTGCGAAAGGCTCATCGAGGCCACCGATCTGCGGCCCCTCTTTGATGAGCGGCGGAAGCTTTTTCACATCGGCTGGGAGCTGGGGAAGGATGAACCCACAAAGGGCTGGTACGATCTGTTGGCCAGCGAGGCGCGGCAGACCAGCTTCATCGCCGTGGCGCTGGGGCAGGCCCCCCGCAAGCATTGGCGGCGGCTGAGTAGGGCCCTGGTGAGTCAGGACGGCTACGCCGGGATGGTCAGCTGGACGGGCACCATGTTCGAGTACCTGATGCCCGATCTGCTCCTGCCCGTTCCCCGGGACTCCCTTCTCTATGAGAGCGCCCGGTTCTGCCTCTACGTCCAGAAGCGGGCGCGGCAGGGCGTCCCCTGGGGCATCTCCGAGAGCGGCTTTTACGCCTTCGATCCGGGCCTTGCCTACCGCTACAAGGCCCACGGCGTCCAGCGCCTGGCCCTGAAGCGGGGCATGGATACCGAAACGGTGATCGCCCCTTACGCCGCGTTCCTGGCCCTGCCGCTGGATCCCCGGGGCGCGGTGCGGAACTTAAAGCGGCTGGAGGGGCTGGGCCTCTCCGGGAAATACGGCTTTTACGAGGCGGCGGACTTCACCCCCGCCCGCGCTGGCGGCGGCAGGCCCCGGATCGTCCGGAGCTTTATGGCCCACCATCTGGGCATGAGCCTGACGGCGGTGGCCAACACCCTCTGCGGCGGCGTCTTCCAGAAGCGGTTCATGGAGGACCGGCGCATGGGGGCCTTCCGGGAGCTGTTGGAGGAGCGGGTGCCCACGGGCCGCATCCTCCTGCGCCAGAGCCCCCGGGACGTGCCGGAGAAGCCCGGAAGGGCCGAATCCGGCGGCTATTTTGAGCGTCTGGACACGGTGGACGCCCTGACGCCCGCCGCCGTGCCCCTCTCCAACGGCCAGTATACGGTGCTCCTGACGGAGACGGGCGCGTCCCGGTCCCGGTTCCGGGAGCTGGAGGTGACGCGCTTTGACCCGGAGCCCCTGGGGGAGCCGGGGATGGCCCTCTATCTGCGGACGGAGAAGGAGCTGCTGCCCCTGACCCCCGCCCCGGACTACGACGAGACGGTTCGCTACACCTGTGAGCTCTCCGACACCCAGGGGTCGTTCAAGGCCAAAAAGGGCGGCCTGTCCGCCGTCCTCACCGTCTCCGTACCGCCCTCCGGGGCGGGGGAGGTGCGCCAGGTGGAGGTGACGGCCCCGGCGGAGCTGGCCGCCTGCGAGATCCTGTGCGTCTTTACCCCGGTCCTCCAGCGGCGGGCGGATTTTACAGCCCACCCGGCCTTCTCCCTGCTGGCCCTGGAGGCCAAGCTCACCGGCGGCGTCCTGACGGTCCGCCGGCGGCCCAGGCCGGGGGAGCGGGCGGTCTACCTGTGCGCGGCGGCGGATAAGCCCTTTATCGCCGTGACCCACGCCCGGCGGGGCGAGCCCCTGGGGGCGGGGGAGCTTTTGCGGGCCTGCCCGGACTTCCATGTGGCGCTGACGGTCCCCGTGAGGCTCGCCGGGGGCCGGGGGCGGGCGACCTTCGCCCTGGGCGTGGGGACGGACGCCGAGGAGGCCGCCGTCACGGCCCGGAGGAACCTCCAGCGCCGGGAGAACCAGGCGGTGTCCCGCCTCTCCGCCGCGGCGCTGATGCTGGGGCTGAACGTGGCCGACACCAGGGCCGCCCTGGGCCTCCTGCCCAGGCTGATCTTCGGCCCGGAGCCCTCGGAACAGCGGCAAAAGCTCCTGGCGGCGGGGAAGATCCCCTTAGAGGAGCTCTGGAGCCTGGGCCTGTCGGGGCAGATCCCCCTGCTGTGCGCCAGGGTCGGGAGCGAGGACGAGCTGGAGGGGGCCAGAAAGCTTATCCGCCTCCACGCGCTCCTGGCGGAAAACGGGGTGGAGAGCGACCTTGCCCTGCTCCTCTCCGACGGCGGCGACTACCGCAAGGCCCAGCGGACGGCGGTGCTGGAGGAGCTGAGGCGCATCGGGCGGGAGAGCGCCCTGGACGCGCCGGGAGGCGTCCATCCGGTGGAATCGTCCGGGAACGCCGGCGCGGCCTGCGAGGCCTACGCCGATCTGAACGTCCGCCTGGACGCCGTTCCCGCCGCCCCGGCCCGCCGGGAGAGGACGCCGTTACCCCGCCCCCGCTGTCTGCGGGGCACGGGGGAGGTGACGTGCCGGTGGGCGGAGGATGGGACGTTCCGCTTCGCCATGACGGACGCCCTGCCGGAGGCCGCCTGGAGCCTGGTGCTGGCCAACGAGAGCTTCGGCTTCCTGGCTGACGAGTGCGGCACGGGCCATATGTGGAGCGAAAATTCCCGGCTCTTCAAGATCGACCCCTGGCTGGGCGACCCGGCGGCCGAAACGGGGCCGGAGCGGCTGACACTGCGGCTGGGGGGCGTGACGCGCTCCCTCTTCGCCGACGGCTCGGGCCTGCCCACGCTGGTGGAGTACGGCTTCGGCTGGGCGGCCTGGGAGCGGGATTTCGGGGCTGTCCGCTCCCGCCTCACCGCCTTTGTGCCGGCGGATCTGGCCGCCCGGGTGCTGATTCTGGAGCTTACCGGCGACACCGGCGGCGCGGAGGTGGCCTACGACCTGGACCTCATTTTGGGCGAGACGGCCCTGGGGGCCAGGGCCATCGTCACGAGCTTTGAGGGCGGGGCCTTTACCGCCCGCAACCCCTCCGGCCCCTATAAAAACCGGCGCTTCACCTGCCTTGTGTCCGAGACGCCGGACGCCTTCACCTGCCGGCGCAAAAGCGCTCTGATGGGGGTGTACGACGAATTTACCGGGGCGGGGGAGGAGCCCTGCGTCGCCTTTACCCTGCCGGCCACGGCGCGGCTCGTCATCGTCTCTGGCACCGCGCCCCTCCCCGACCTTCAAAACGCCCTCCGGGAGGCGGACGGACTTCTGGAAAAGACCAGGGCCCACTGGCGGGAGATCTGCGGCCGGGTGAAGATCGAGACGCCGGATAAGCGTCTGGACGCCTTCGTCAACGGCTGGGCCGTCTATCAGTCCCTGGCCTGCCGCCTGCTGGCCCGCACGGGCCTCTACCAGAACGGCGGGGCCATGGGCTTCCGGGATCAGCTCCAGGACGCCCTGTCCCTGCTCTTAGTGGAGCCGGCGCTGGCCCGGGAGCAGATCGGGCTGGCCGCCTCCCGCCAGTACCGGGAGGGGGACGTGATGCACTGGTGGCACGACACGCCGGAGGGCCTGATGGGCGTGCGGACCCACTGCTCCGACGATCTGCTGTGGCTGCCCTGGGCACTGTGCGATTATGTTAACCGAACCGGCGACAGAACCGTTCTGCGTCAGGAGGAGAGCTGGCTGCTGTCCCCGCCCCTGGAGGCGGGGGAGCGGGACAGGTACGAGCGGCCCGGGGTGAGTACGGAGCGGGACACGGTACTGCGCCACGCCCTGGCCGCCGCCGACCTGTTCCTCCGGCGGGGCGTGGGGGAGCACGGCCTGGCCCTGATGCTGGGCGGGGACTGGAACGACGGCTTTGACGGCGTGGGCCGGGCCGGACGCGGCGAAAGCGTGTGGCTGACCCTGTTCGGCAGTACGGTCCTGCGGGAGCTGGCGGCCCTCTGCCGCCGGGAGGGGGAGAACGGCGAGGCCTATGACCGGGCCTCCGCCACCCTGCTGCGGGCCGCCGAGGGGGCCTACCGGGGGTCGTGGTATCTCCGGGGCTTCTGCGACGACGGCACCCCCTTGGGGAGCGCCGCCGGGGACAGGCCGGAGGGGGAGCGGGAGTGCGAGTTGGATTCCCTCTCCCAGAGCTTCGCCGCCTTTGCCGGGGCCGACAGGTCCAGGGTGAAGCAGGCGCTCCAGAGCGCGTATACCAGGCTCTACGACGAAAAAAGCCGCCTTGTCAAGCTCTTTGACCCGCCCTTTGACCGGGGGAGCGCGGAGGTGGGGTATATCCGCTCCTACGCCCCCGGCTTCCGGGAGAACGGCGGGCAGTACACCCACGCCGCCGTGTGGCTGGCGATGGCGCTGCTGAAAACAGGTCAGCGGGAGCGGGGCGCGGAGCTTCTGGCGGCCCTGGCGCCGGGGGAGCGGGAGGCGCGCCGGTATGCCGCCGAGCCCTACGTCATGGCCGCCGACGTCAGCGCCGCCCAGGGGCTTACGGGCCGGGCGGGCTGGACCTGGTACACCGGGTCGGCGGGGTGGTATTTCCGGGCGGTGACGGCGAGCCTGCTGGGCCTGCGCATGCGGGACGGGCGGCTCTTCGTGGAGCCGAATCTGCCCGACAGCCTCACCCCGGCCAAGGTGCTCTATACCGCCGGGGGCAGGACATTGGATATCCGCCTCTTCCCGGAGGGCGCGCTCATCGACGGCGAGCCCGCGCCAAAGGAGGGCGTGGAGATAGGGGAGAGCCTCGCCCCGGCGGGGGGATTATAAGGAGTCCGCCCTTATAAGGGCGGGAAAGACTTACTTTCTCCTCTTTTGTGTTGACAAAAGAGGAGAAAGTAACAAAGAGGAGAAAAGCAATTTTTTGGGCCCGGTGGTGAACCGGGCCCAAGCTTTATTTCGGCGGAACGGCGGCCGCGGAGGTGGACGATACCCATGGTACCATTCATATCCGCGCGGTAGCGTCGTCGCGGAACCGGCTTAACCTCGGGCTCCAAGTATTCGCCCTCAGGCGCCAGGTTCGCTCCTCCTTTCCCCATCGGGCGACAGCCCGATGGGGGCCCCGCATTGTCTCTGCGCCTAACTCGCTTAGCCGCTCACAGATCTATTAACGAGGCGTGATGCCCTCTTTCGGGCCGCGCTGTTGCGGTGTATGTCGTGTGGTGTTCGAAAACATCGTTTCTGTACGGGCCGGACACCTGGCCGGCTCAAACACCGCATTGTCGAATCCCTTCCGTACGGGCCGGACACCCGGCCGGCCCGCCGACTTCCCGGAACGCCATCCGTAGGGGCCGATGACCACATCGGTTCACAATTTATATAGGCGGCGAAGCCGCAACCTTTTAAACAGAGGTGCGGTGGGAATTCGGTAGTGCCATGGGCCGCCGAGGGCGGCGGCCCGTACGGCTTCTAACGATAATTTTTCGGGAATTCGAGACACGGGCCGGCCAGGTGTCCGGCCCGTACGGGGTGCGTTGAACGAAATGCGCCGGGAAATCGTGGGCCGCCGAGGGCGGCGGCCCGTACGGCGTGTTAAAAAAGTTTTTCGGGAATACGGCATGCGGGCCGGCCAGGTGTCCGGCCCGTACGGAACGGAATTTGATAGTGCGGCGTGTGGGCCGATGTGGTCATCGGCCCCTACATTACCAAAGGTTACCACACGAATACAGCCGTACCAGCGCGGCGTGAAAGAGGACATCACGCCTCGTGGATAGAGCGGTGAGCGGCTAAGCGGGTTAGACGCAGAGACAATACGACGACGCTCCCGCACGGATATGAGTGGTACCATGGGTATCGACCACCACCGCGGGAGCCGGACCGCCGTAATAACGCGAAGGGCCCGGTTCACAACCGGGCCCAAAAGCTGTTTTTCTCTTCTTTGAAGCTTTCTTCTCTTTTGTCAACACAAAAGAGAAGAAAGCGTACTCCCCGGCGGATGCGCCGGAATCACATCAAGGCCCTGCGGCCTCAGATCACCTCATTCTTCATGGCCTCGATGGGATTATCCCGTTTGATGCCCGCCATGGAGTACATCATGGAGAGGAACACCACCAGGAACACGCTGCCCACGGCCACGGCTACGGCGGACCAGGGTAGATAAAAGGAGGTGTCCATGCCCTCCATTACCCCCCGGTAGATGAGGTAGGTGACGCCGAAGGCGGCGGGGATGCCGTACAGCAGGGACTTGGCCCCGTACAGGAGGCACTCAAAGTTCATCATCCGGTTGAAGCCCCGGTTGGTCATGCCGACGGAGCGGAGCATGGCGAACTCCCGGCGGCGCAGGAGGATGTTGGTGGAGATGGTGTTGAACACGTTCAGCGCCGCGATCAGGGAGATGAGGGTGATGAAGCCCGTGGAGATGACCCGCACCACGGTGATCAGACTGCGCTGGTTGGCGGTCTCCTGGTAGAGATCGGTAACGTTCCCGTCCGTGAAGGTGTAGCCCGCGTCATTGAGGGCGCTGGTGATATCCGAAAGGCCCTGCTGATGGTCGGAGACGGTGAGGTACATCACCGTTTGATCCCAGCGGGATCTGCCTTCCTCCAGCCGCTGGGCCTCCGCCAGGGGCAGGAGGACGGTGACGGAGTTGCGCTCGTTGTTCCCGTTGAGGCCCAGGGGCAGCTCCTCGGTGACAAGGCCCACCTCATAGGTCTCGGTGGTGATGTAGGCCTCCTCGGCGGCGGTCTGCTCCTCCGGCGTCATGGCCTGGTAGCCGGCGCTCTCCCAGAGCTCCAAAATCGCCAGCTCGTCGCTGAAGCGCAGATCCAGCGTCCCGATATCCGCCCGGATCATTTCAAAGCGCTCAAAGCGCTGGGCATCCGGGTTGAAGCCCTCCACCGTGGAGCAGAGGACGATCTTTGGATGCTCGCCCATGTACTCCGCCTCGGACAGGCCCATTTTTTGCAGATACGCCCGGTAGACGGAGTCCTCCACGCCCAGGATCTCCACATAGAGGGATAAGGTATCCTCCTCGGCGTCCCGCATCAGGACGTCCCAGGTGCGCTCCGGCACCTGATCTTGCGTGAGCAGACAGCCGCTGGAATTCATGACCACCTTGAAGCCCGAAGCGCCGGTGACGCAGGGCACCTGGGAGACGGTTTGGATGAGATCGGGCAGATCGGCGCTGTTGATGTTCGTCTCGCCGGGCTTCACCGTGCTGCGCAGATTGTGAAGGCAGATGTCGTGATCGAAGTCATTGAAGAGGCCGTATACCGTGTCCGTCAGATACCGGCAGAAGGAGCTGGCGGAGATGAACAGCACCACGGACATGAAGAGGCTCACCACCGTGGCCCGGTAGCCCTTGCGGTTGCGCTTGAAGTGCTTGCCGGCGATGGCCCCCTCCAGGCCGAAGAGCCTGTAGGTGAGGGGGGAGGTCTTGACCTCCCGGGGCTTGATCCGCACGTCCTGGGACTCGCGAATGGCCTCCACGGCGGAGACGCGCATGGCCCGCCGGGAGGGGATCCAGGCGGAGATCAGCACCGTCACAAGGCCGATGACAGCCGCGGCGACGAGGGCGAAGGGCGTCAGGCGCAGGGTGAAGACAGGCGCGCCCAGGGTGTCGTTGACGGTGTCGGAGAGGAGCCGCCCCAGGGCCGCGCCGATGAAGTGGAAGGTGACGGCCATCCCCAGGATCCCGGAAAGAAGCCCTAAGGGGATGCCCACGGCGCTGACGGCGAAGGCCTCGGTGAACACCATGGAGCGCAGCTGCTTTTTGGTGGCGCCCACGGACCGGAGCAGGCCGAACTGCTTTGTCCGCTGGGCCACGGAGATGGAGAAGGCGTTGTAGATGAGGCTCACGGAGCCGAACATGATGAGGCCGATGAGAATGGCGGCGAAGGAGGAGAGGGCGGCGTTGAAGGTGCTGTACCGGGTGACGCCCAGGGTCATCAGCAGATCCCGGTTGTCCGAGGAGCCAAACCGGGTCTGGTAGTCCAGCTGCATCTGAAAGGTGTCCCGGGGCTTGTTCAGCAAAAGCCAGCCGTTTTGGAGGGCTTCGCAGTCCTCATCCCAGCGGGTGAGGCATACGATATCCGCGCCGGAGTTCTGGTCAAAGCGGGTGTCCTCCAGATACCCCACCACGGTGAAGGTGCGGGTCTCCCGGACGCGGACCGTCTCATCCTCCAGGTGGGGCCCGTTTCCGAAGCCCAGGGTCTGGCCCTCCACGGTCCGTTCCCCCAGCTCCAGGGTGACGGTATCGCCCAGCGCGGTCTCCTGGCCGCCCAACATGACCTGGGAGAGGACGATCTCGTTGGAGTTTTCCGGAAGCCGCCCCTGGGAGAGGGCGACGGGCATCCGCTCCATAAAGGTCGGATCCGCGCCGAGTACGACGCAGAGGGAGAGGCTGTCCGTCTCCTGGCCGCCCGGTTCCCCGGAGGTGGCGCCGGCCGGGGCGCTCGCGCCGTCGGGGCCGTCGGACACCAGAGCCCAGTCGACCTGGGCCCAGGCGGCGGAGGCGGTGCGGGCGTCGGATTCCAGATCCTCCCGGCCTTCCGCGTCCACGTTGAAGAAGACCACGTGCCAGTTCCCGTTCAGGGCCGTCATGGTGCCCTGGAGATACCGCTGGAAGCTGACCACGCTGGTGGTGACGGCGGTGATCATGGCCGCCGACAGGAGGATACCGGCCACGGTGACGATGGTGCGGACGCGGTTTTTGACAAGGGTTTTTAAGGTGACCTTGGAAAAGATACTCATGGCCGCAGCACCTCGTCCCGGACGATCCGGCCGTCCTCGATGGCGATGACCCGGTCGGCCTGGAGGGCGATGTTCTCGTCGTGGGTGATGACGATGAGGGTCTGGCCGTACTTTTTGTTGCTGAGCTTCAGAAGATCCACGATCTCCTGGCTGGCCTTGGAGTCTAAGTTGCCCGTAGGCTCGTCGGCCAGCACCACCGCCGGGGCGTTCATCAGCGCCCGGCCGATGGAGACGCGCTGCTGCTGGCCGCCGGAGAGCTGGTTGGGCAGGTGCTTCTCCCGGCCCACCAGGCCCAGCACGTCCAAAAGCTCCTTCAGGCGCTCCTCGTTGACCTTGCGCCCGTCCATCAGCACCGGCAGGGTGATGTTCTCCCGCACGTCCAGCACGGGGATCAGGTTGTAAAACTGGTACACAAGGCCCACCTCCCGGCGGCGAAAGACCGCCAGCTGCTCCTCGCTCTTGGCGTAGACGTCCTGGCCGGCCATGTAGACCTTGCCGGAGGTGGGGGTATCCACCCCGCCCAGAATGTGCAGAAGGGTGGATTTGCCGGAGCCGGAGGGGCCGATGATGGCCAGGAACTGGCCCTTTTCCACCGAGAAGGACACCCCGTCCAGGGCCCGGACCTGGTTCTCCCCGGAGCCGTAAGTTTTCGTGAGATTTTCAACGCGCAGTATTTCCATGTGTGCGCCTCCTTTTGCCGTTGTATAGGGACAGTATATCCTGTCAAGGTGACAGGTGGGTGACTTTTTGGTGACAAAATCGTCATAATTGCGATAGCGCCTCACCCCGGCGGGGGAATAAGGTTGTCCGCCTTATGGGCGGACGGGAATTTACTTTCTCCTCTTTTGTGTTGACAAAAGAGGAGAAAGTAACAAAGAGGAGAAAAGCAACCAGAGGGGGGATTTCGATTTCCCCCCTCTGGACTCCCCCTTGAACCGACCAGAGGGGGTTGCGACCCCCATCTGGACTCCCCCGGGAGCTCGCTCGCACGAGAGCCGGCGAATTTCTTACAACGCACCCCGTACGGGCCGGCCGGGTGTCCGGCCCGTACAGAAACCGCACGATTATAGATATCCAGCGCGGGTGATGTAGGAGCTGTTGCTTTAATAATAGAGTGGTGAGCGGCTAAGCGGGTTAGACGCAGAGACAATGCGTAACATAGGCGCGCGGTGATGAGTGGGGACGGGTACCGACTCACGGAAATGACATTTTCTCTCTTTTGAAGCTTTTCTCTCTTTTGTGTTCAACAAAAGAGAGAAAAGCGTATCCCCTCCGCCCTATAAGGCGGACACCTTATAAAACCGTATGGTAAACTGCGCTCCGCCGGCGTGGGCGTTCTCCGCCTTGACGGTGGCGTTGGAGCTCTGGAGGATGGTCCGGGCCAGGGCCAGGCCGATGCCGGCGGACTGGGCGCCGGCGTCGCGGCCCCGGTAGAAGCGCTCGAAGAGGTGGGGCAGATCCTCCGGGTCGATGCCGGGGCCGGTGTCGGTGACCGTCAGCTCCACGTAGATGGACGTCTCCGCCGCTGTCACCGTGACGCGCCCGCCGGGCGGGGTGTGCTCCAGGCAGTTTTTCAGGATATTCCCCACGGCCTCGGCGCACCAGGCCAGATCCGCCCTGATCGCCTGGTCCCCCACGTTCTCCCGGCAGAGGGCCACGTCCCGCACCTCCAGGGCGATGAGCAGGGGTTCGGCGGCGGCGTCCACCAGCTCCCGGGCGGTAAATACGGCGGGGGACAGCTCCACCGTTCCGGCGTCCAGGCGGCTGAGCTTCAAAAGGGCCGTCACCAGCCATTCAAGCCTCCCCAGCTGGCGCTGGAGATCCCGGGCCAGCTCCCGCCGGCGCTCCTCGGAAAGCGTAGGCTCCGCCAGCATGGCGGCGGCCAGATTCATGCTGGTCAGGGGCGTTTTCAGCTGGTGGGAGATGTCCGCCAGGGAGTCGGCCAGAAAGATCCTGTCCGCCTTGAGGGACTCGGACTGGGAGCGCAGAGCCACCAGCAGCTTGGAAAGCTCCGACTGGAGGACGGACAGCTCCCCCTCGGAGAAGCGGTCCAGGGCGAAGCTCTCCTGGCCGTGGACGATGCGGTCCAGCTCGTCGGCCAGGGCGGCCATCCGCCGGTAATGCAGGAGGGAGAGGCAGACGTAGAGGGCGTACAGCGCCAGGGCCGTTATCAGGGCCGCCGCGCCGGCGGTTCGGTTCACGGCGAAGGAGAGCCCGCCAAGGGCGGCCCCCAGCGCCAGAAAGAGCAGGCTCTCCCGCCGGAAGGCGGCGTTTCTCAAAAGACGCTTCACAGCTTGTACCCCAATCCGCGCACGGTCTTGATGATCCTGGGCTCCGCCGGATCGTCCTCGATCTTGTCCCGCAGGCGCTTGATATACACCGTCAGGGTGTTGTCGTTGACGAAATCCCCGCCCACGTCCCAGATTTCGTCCAGAAGCTTGGCCCGGGACAGCACCTGGCCCCGGTTGTTGAGAAAGACCAGCAGGAGCTTGTATTCCAGGGCGGACAGGTAGACCTCCCGCCCGTTTTTCGTCACCTGGGCCTTCTCCGTATCCACCCGCAGACCCTCCAGCTCCACCACGCTGGACGCCCTGCCGGCCCGGCGCAGAACGGAGCGGATGCGGCTGGCCAGTTCCCGGGGGCGGAAGGGCTTGGCGATGTAGTCGTCGGCCCCCAGGTCGAAGCCCGTCACCACGGAATATTCATCCCCGGAGGCGGTGAGAAAAATGATGGGCGTGCCGAAGCGCTGTTTGATGGCCGAGCACAGGGCAAAGCCGTTGCCGTCGGGCAGGCCCACGTCTAAAAGCGCCAGGTCAAAGCTCTCGTCCACGGCCTCCAGCGCCGCCGCGGCGCCGGGGACGGACACCGCGTCAAAGCCTTCGCCCCGCAGAAAGTCCGTCAGATTCCTGGCGATGGCGCTGTCGTCCTCCACGATCAGGATGCGCGTCATAAGATCACCTCGCTGTCAATCACTTGTGATCTTCATTGTAGCACAAAAACCGCCGGATGGGAAAGGGAAAAGGGAAAAATTAAGAAAGAGCGGCGTTCCCGAAAGACTTTTTGCCTGTTGAGAAAATCGCGGGGATGTGGTATACTTTTATCTTGAAAAACGATTTTATGGACCGGGGAGCTTGCGATGTTTGAAAAGCTGGCACAGATCGAGGAAAAATACAATTCCGCCAAGGCGCGGCTGGAGACGCCGGAGGTGTATTCCGACCCGGCGCTCTACGCCCAGGCGGCCCGGGAGGTGAAGGAGCTGACGCCTGTGGCCGAGGGCTACCGGCGGTGGAAGAACTTTCAGGCCGCTATTGACGAGGCAAAGGAGCTGCTCTCCGACCCGGAGCTGGGGGAGATGGCCCGGGAGGAGCTGGAGACGGCCAGGGCGGGGCTGGAGGAGAGCGAGCGGGCGCTGAAGCTCCTGCTGCTGCCACGGGATCCCAACGACCGGCGGAACGTGATCATGGAGATCCGGGGCGGCGTGGGCGGCGAGGAATCGGCGCTGTTTGCCGCCGACCTCTATCGGATGTACGCCGCCTACGCCGCCCTGAGGGGCTGGCGGATCGAGATCGCCTACCTGAGCGAGACGGAGCTGGGGGGCGTCAAGGAAGTAAGCTTCCTCATCGAGGGGGAGGGGGCCTGGTCGCGGCTTAAATTTGAGTCCGGCGTCCACCGGGTCCAGCGGGTGCCCGTCACCGAGTCCAGCGGGCGCATCCAGACCAGCGCCGCCACCGTGGCCGTCCTGCCGGAGCTGGAGGAGGTGGAGTTCCGCATCGACCCCGCCGACCTGCAGATCGACACCTTCCGCTCCACCGGCGCGGGGGGCCAGAAGGTGAACAAGACCGAGTCCGCCATCCGCATCACCCACCTGCCCACGGGCACGGTGGTGGAGTGCCAGGACGAGCGCAGCCAGTATAAGAACAAGGACCGGGCCATGAAGATCCTGGCCTCGCGGCTGGCGGACGCGGAGCGGCGCAAACGGGACGCCGCCGTGGCCGCCGAACGGAGAAGCCAGGTGGGCAGCGGCGACCGCTCCGAGCGCATCCGCACCTACAATTTCCCCCAGGGCCGGGTGACGGATCACAGGCTCACCGGGGAGAACAAGAATTTTGCCATCGACAGCGTCATGAACGGGGGCCTTGACCCCATCATCGACGCGCTGATCACAGCCGACCAGGCCGAGAAGCTGGCGGCGGGCGTCTGACGGCGGAGAGGAGAAAAATGGAAACACGATTTTTAAAGCCCGCCCAGGTCATCGAGGCCGCCGGGATCCTCCGGGACGGCGGCGTGGCCGCCGTGCCCACGGAGACGGTGTACGGCCTGGCGGCCAACGCCCTGTCCGGGGAAGCCGTGGAGAAGATCTTCGCCGCCAAGGGACGGCCGGAGCATAAGCCCGTCAGCATCTTCGTCACCGGCATGGAGATGGCGGAGCGGTTCTGCCGGGACATTCCCGGCGGGGCCTACCGGCTGGCGGAGGCCTTCTGGCCGGGGCCGCTGACCGTGATCCTGCGCCGCCGGGAGAACGTGCCGGACGCGGTCACCGCCGGAGGCGGGGGCGTGGGCGTGCGCGTCCCGGACCATGAGACGGCCCTGGCGCTTTTGCGGCTCACCGATCTGCCCCTCACCGGCACGTCGGCCAATCTCAGCGGGCAGGCGCCCGCCCGCACCGGGGCGGAGGCCTTTTCGATCTTCAAGGGCCGCATCGACTGCGTGGTGGACGGCGAGGCCCCCGGCGGCGTCCCCTCCACGGTGGTGGATCTGACGGGGGAGCGGGCGAAAATATTGCGTTTCGGGGCGATTTCCGCGCAAGCCCTTGAAAAAGTATTGGGAGAAGTGGTAGAATGTTGACCGTTGGCATCACGGGCCCCACCGGCGCGGGCAAAACCACGTTTCTCCGGGCGGTGGAATCCCTGGGCGGCGCGGTCTTTGACTGCGACGCCGTCTATCGGGAGCTGCTGGCGACGAGCGCGCCCCTGCTGGCGGCCATCAACGGCCGGTTCCCCGGCGCGGTGCGGGAAGGGGAGCTTGACAGGGAGGCCCTGGCCCGGCGGGTGTTCACCGACCCTAAGGCCCTGGACGATCTGTCCGCCATCACCCATCCCTACGTTTTGCGGGAGGTGGAGCGGCGGCTGGAGGCGGCGCGTAAGGCCGGCTGCCAGCTGGCGGCGGTGGACGCCATCGGGCTTTTTGAGTCGGGCCTTTCGCGGCTGTGCGACAAGACGGTTCTGGTGACGGCGCCTGTGGAGACGCGGGCGGCCAGGATCATGGCCCGGGACGGCATCGGCCGGGAGGCGGCCCTCAGACGGATCGGGGCGCAGAAGGACGACGCGTATTTTCGGGCCAGATGCGACTGTGAGCTTATCAATACTTTCCCTGACGGCGGGGCGTTCTTTGACCGCTGCCGGGAATTTATAGGAGGACTTTATGAGCGAGCTTAAGGACAAACTTTTCTACAAGCAGAAGCACCTTCAGGATGTCCTGGACGAGGCCGGACGCGCCGCGTCCGAGGCGTACTGCGACAAGTACAAGGCCTTCCTCTCCACGGCCAGGACCGAACGTCTGGCCAACAGGGAGGCCATACGTCTGGCGGAGGCCTACGGGTTCCACGCCTTTGACAGGAACGCGCCCCTGAAGCCCGGCGAGAAGATCTATCACTCCGTCCACGGCAAGATGCTGGTGCTGGCGGTCATGGGCAGACAGTCCCTGGCGGAGGGCGTCAATATCTGCGCCGCCCACATCGACTCTCCGCGTCTGGATCTGAAGCAGCTCCCCCTCTATGAGAGCAACGAGGTGGCCTACTTCAAGACCCACTACTACGGCGGCATCCGCAAGTACCACTGGGTGACCATGCCCCTGGAGCTCCACGGGACGGTCTCGCTGGCGGACGGCTCCACCGTGGACGTCAACATCGGCCGCGATGAGTCCGACCCCGTCTTTGTCATCACGGACCTTCTTCCCCATCTGGCCTACAAGCAGTCCGAACAGCCCCTGGCGAAGGGCATCCCCGCCGAGAAGCTGAACATCGTCATGGGAAGCCTGCCCCTGGACGGCAGCGAGGGCGCCGACCGGGTGAAGCTGAACGTGATGAAGCTCCTCAACGAAAAATACGGCATCACCGAGGAGGACTTCCTGTCCGCCGAGCTGGAGGCCGTCCCCAACATGCCCGTCCGGGACTCCGGCATCGACCGGTCCCTTATCGCCGGCTACGGCCAGGACGACCGGGTCTGCGCCTTCGCCGAGCTGCAGGCCCTCTATGAGACCGAGGACCCCGAGAAGACCGCCGTGTGCATCCTGGCGGACAAGGAGGAGATTGGATCCGTGGGCGTCACCAGTATGCAGAGCCAGGCCTTTGAGACATTCCTGGGCGACCTGTGCGACAAGCAGGGTGTGAAGCTGGCCCATTGCCTGGAGAGATCCTTCTGCGTCTCCGCCGACGTGGCCGCCGCCTTTGACCCCACCTGGCCGGAGGTGTTCGAGCTGCGCAATTCCGCCAAGCTCAATTACGGCGTGGGCATCGCCAAATATACGGGCCGGGGCGGCAAGTCCGGCTCCAACGACGCCAGCGCCGAGGTCATGGGCAAGGTGCGCCGCATCTTCGCCGAGAACGGCGTCACCTGGCAGTACGCCGAGCTGGGACGGGTGGATGAGGGCGGCGGCGGCACCGTGGCCCTGTATCTGGGCAACCGGAACATCGCCACCGTGGACGCCGGCACCCCCGTGCTGGCTATGCACTCCCCCTATGAGCTGACTGCCAAGTACGACTGCTACATGACCTATAAGGCCATGAAGGCGGTTTACAGTTCAAAATAAGGAAAGTCCCACCGGCAAGGAACATACACTCCCCGTATGGGGGGTGTATTTTTTGGTTGCGCTGATCTCTCAGATCCCCGTCAGGGGGAGGACGTGTACCGTAAGCTATAAGCTTCTCCGGCCCCTGGGGCTTTCCTGCGTCTGGGCGGAGCTGAGGCTGGGCGTCCGGGCGTCTCGGCGGCAGGTGGGGCGGTGTCTTCGCGCCTGCGCCGGGGAGCTGACGGCCCGCCGCGCGGTGACGGCGGTGTTTCAGGAAAATATTGCCTGCCGGGACGCCTTTCTGGACCGGGGCTTTCGGGAGGTTGGGTGCGGGGCGCTCCTGGCGGCCAAGGCGGGGGAGATCGTCGCGCTGGCCGCCAAGAACCGCGAGAGGGCGTACCTGGCCGCCCGCCGGGCGGACCGGGGGAGCCTGGAGACGGCGCGGCGGCTCTGCGAGAGCTTCCGCTATCTGACGCTGGACGTGCCGGTGGAGAGCTTCGGACGGTTCGAGGACGTGTGCGGGGCCGCGGGCGTCGCGCCGGAGCCGCCCGCCCTCTGTCCGTCGCCGCCGGACGCGGCGGTGTTCCTGTGCGGGCCGGCGGAGACGGTTTTCCTGCCGGGAAAATGCGTCAAATTGACCCTGGACGGGGCGGGGGAGACGGTAAAGGGGGGCCGGGAGATCGGCCGGATCTCCTTCACCCTCCCCGAGGCGCGGCGCTTTGACCTGCCCTTTCCCGCCGCGCCCCTGCTCTCCGCCGCCCTGGAGGCCGGAACGGTGACGCCGGGGGAGGTGACCGTCGCCGCGGCGGCCCTGTGAATTCCCGGCGCATTTCATTAAACGCACCCGTACGAATTCCTGAAAATCTTCCATAAAACGCCGTAGGGGCCGCCGCCCTCGGCGGCCCGTCGAATTCCCGGAAGCCTCCCCCAAAACGCCGTACGGGCCGGACACCCGGCCGGCCCGACGCACCATCGACTTCCCTTACGCGCCCTACCTCGAAAAGGCTGCGGCTTCGCCGCTTATTAAAAACCGTGGGCCGCCTGGAGAGGCGGCCCCTACGGCGTTGTAATTAATGCATCGGGAAGTCGAAACACGGGCCGGCCGACGTCGTCGCGGAACCGGCGATGGCTCGCCCTCCAAGTATTCGGGCTCACTCGCACGGTTCGCTCCTCCTTTCCCCATCGGGCGACGCACCCGTGCGGGGCCCCAATACGGCCCGTACGGAAGGGAATTCGGAGGTGCGGTGTGCTGCCTTTTCTCTCTTTGGCGACCCAAAGAGAGAAAAGCAAATCTCTTCCGCTCTTATAAGGGCGGAAACCTAATTCCCCACGGAATGCGACCCTCCGGGAGTATTAATCCTGCAAATGCCGGGCAATCTCTTGACAAAACGGGCAATTATCTCTATAATATTTCAGATAAAAGAGAAAAAACTATCCAGAAGGAGTGTTCATACATGGCAGATTCCAACAGGTACAGAATGAGCCGGCAGAGACTTGAGGAGATCAAGGAAGAGCTCAACTACATGCAGACCGTCCGGGAAAAGGAAGTGGCCGAGCAGATCAAGGAGGCCCGCTCCTTCGGCGACCTCTCCGAGAACTCCGAGTACGACGAGGCCAAGACGGAGCAGGGCAAGCTCTACTCCCGCATCGCCGAATTCCAGGACCTGATCGAGCACGCCGTCATCGTGGAGGACAGCGAGGACAGCGACAAGGTGGGCATCGGCAGCATCGTCACCGTCCGCGACGTGAAAAGCGGCGTGACCTATAAATACAAGCTGGTGGGCTCCCAGGAGGCCAACCCCATGGAGGGAAAGATCTCCGACGACTCCCCCTTTGGCCGCGCCCTGTACGGACATGCCCACGGCGAGACGGTGGACGTGGACGCCCCCGCCGGCATCATCCAGTACGAGATCCTCGTCATAGAGAAATAAGGAGACAGACAGATGGCAAACTATACGCCTGAGCCGGCGGAGTTGGATATCTCCGAGATCCTCAAGGTCCGCCGGGACAAGCTGGCCGCCCTGCAGGCGGAGGGCCGGGATCCCTTTACCATCACCAAATTTCAGCGCACCGCCTACGCCGGTGAGGTCAAGGCGGATTTTGAAAAATATGAAAACCGGCATGTGGCCATGGCGGGGCGCGTCATGGCCAAGCGGGGCATGGGCAAGGCCATCTTTGCCGACATCCAGGACAGCCAGGGCCGCATCCAGATCTATATCCGCGCCGACGCCGTGACACCGGAGGAGTTTGCCGACTTCCGCAAGGTGGACGTGGGCGATATCGTGGGGGTGGAGGGCTATGTCTTCCGCACCAAAATGGGCGAGATCTCCGTCCACTGCGAAAAGACACAGCTGCTCTCCAAGTCCCTGCGGCCCCTGCCCGAGAAGTTCCACGGTCTGACGGACAAGGAGGTCCGTTACCGTCAGCGGTATGTGGATCTCATCGTCAACCCCGAGGTCAAGCGCGCCTTTGAGCTGCGCTCCAAATTCATCAAGTTCATCCGGGACTACATGGACGGCCGGGGCTATATCGAGGTGGAGACGCCCGTCCTCAACACCCTGGCCGGCGGCGCGGCGGCGCGTCCCTTCGTCACCCACCACAACACCCTGGATATCGACATGTACATGCGCATCGCCACGGAGCTGCCCCTGAAGCGGCTCATCGTGGGCGGCATGGAGCGGGTCTATGAGATCGGCCGCATCTTCCGCAACGAGGG
>CANRMY010000028.1 GCA_947631845.1 uncultured Oscillospiraceae bacterium
CCTTATTTGCCATTTTTAGTCATTCATACGCTCGTTTATGCTGGGCGTGAGGTGGTTTTTTGACAGACTGACCGGGCCGCCCTACAGGGCGGCCCGGTTTCTCTATGTACGGACGTTATCAGTTGGCAAGGTTGGCGATAGTAAACGTGCATGCGGCGCGGTCGGAGCCGTCGGAGAGGGTCAGGGCGCCGCCGGAGAGGGTGAGATACTTCCCCGGCTGGGCCACGGACTCGAAGCTGACGCCCTCGCCGGAAAGGCCCGCGACGGTTTTGAAGGTCTGATTGTCGGCCTGATGGCCGTCCCAGTCCTGACTGAGCACCACGCTGTCCCCGGAGACGGTGACGTAGAGGCCCGCCTTGTTCTGGGACTCGATGGACACGGCGTATTTGTCCTCCGCGTCGGATTTGCCCTGGACGATCACCCACTGGCCGTCCAGCTCCTGGGCGTTCTGGAGGCCGCTGCCCAGGGCCACGTTCTTGTAGGGGTAGTCGCCGTCCGCCACGGAGTTGTTGAAGCGGGCGTGCTGGAGGACCTCGCCGTTCCCGGCCGTCAGGGTGGAGACGGTCCCGAACGGGCCGGCGGCTGTCTCCTCCAGCTTCACCACCCGGCCGTTCTCGTCGAATTTCAGCTCCTCGATGCAGGCCACACGCCGGAAGCCGCTGCCGTGGGGCAGGGAGCCGTTGTGGTAGATGAACCAGGTCTTGCCCAGAAAGTCAAAGACGGCCATATGGTTGGTGTTGGAGGTGGCGGAGGGGAACATGATCTGCTCGC
Organism: uncultured Oscillospiraceae bacterium; assembly: GCA_947631845.1. Lineage (GTDB taxonomy): Bacteria > Bacillota > Clostridia > Oscillospirales > Oscillospiraceae > RUG626. Next base: position 772 of record CANRMY010000028.1, read on the forward strand.
CGCCGGGCAGGCCCAGCTCCTCTACCTCATCAAAATTGTCGTCCACATAGAACTGCCCCTCCATGAGGCTCTCGGCGGTGGCGTAGGCCATCCGCTCCCGCCAGGCCATGGCGTAGAAAAGGTAGTAGGGGCCGGTGTACTGTCCGTTCCCGTCCTGGCGGCGGTAGAGCCAGGGGGCCTCGGTGAAGGCCAGGGGCGTATTCAGGCTCCTGACGTCGGCGCCGAAGGTGACCTGTCCGTCGCCGTTATAGTCCTTGACGGAGATCATGTCCTCGTTGAGCTCGCAGAGATAGAGCTTGTTGTTGCCCCAGCACAGGTACCGGTGCTCCACGCCGTCGTCCCCCGTCTCGATCCAGACGGTGGGGTCGATATCGTTGAAGTTGGACGTCTCGTCGCTGGTAAAGGAGCCCTTGACGATGGGCGCGCCGATATCCGTGAAGGGCCCCGTGGGCGATTCGGACACGGCCACGCCGATGGACTGACGGCCCCCGTCCGTCTTGTCCCAGGAGCAGAAGTAGAAATAATACATGTCCTTGCCGGTGGCGGGATCGGTATGGCGGGCGCACTGGGCGGCCCAGGCGGCGTCGTTGGCGGCCCAGTCCACATCCTTCATGCTCAGGACCACGCCCTCATAGGTCCAGTCCTTCAGATCCTTCGTGGAATAGCACAGGTACTCGGGGATGTTGTACGCCTCATTCGCGGCCACGTCGTGGCCCACATAGAGGTACAGGGTATCCCCCACCACCAGGGTGGAGGGATCGCCGCCGTAGGTGAGTTGCCCGTCTCCGTCAAAGCCACCGATGGGATTACCGGCGCTCTTGGGAAGCTCCAGCGGCTCCGGGGCCTTCTCCCCGCAACCCGTGAGAACAGCCGGCAGCAGCGCCGCCGTCAGGATCAGGCAAAGCCATTTTTTCATGATTTCCGCCCCTTTCGGTCGATTTTGAATACTTGTCTTTTATTATACAGCATTTTCCGCCGGTGTCAAGGCGCGGAAAATGACAAGAATCAAAAAAGGGAGCTCCCCGGCGGGGGCGCTCCCTGGGCTGTTGAAAAAGGCCGAGGGCCTTTTTTGACGGACTGGATCCCCGCGCTTTCCGACATTGGAAAGCGCGGGGATTTATGTTGTTATATACGCCGTTAAGCCTGCTTCACGGCGACGTTCCGGACGGTCAGGTTCTCCACCGCGCCCTCCGTAAAGCCGTTGACCGCCGCGCGGACGTTGAGATCTTCCAGGGTGAAGTCCCGCAGGACATACTGCTCCGGGGCGGCGGCCACGTTGAAAAAGTCCTGGCAGTCGCAGTCGCACTCCCCCACGGTGATGTGCTCGGCCAGGGACCGGGGCATGTCCGTCCTGCCCTTCAAATCGAAAAACTGCGTCCAGGGCCGGACGGTCAGGAAGTTTTCGATCTTCCCGCTGACCTCCCGCACGGTGATGTACTCGTAGTGCTGGGGCGTGTCGGGCCGGAGCTTCAGCCAGAGCAGGTTGAACCCGTCCAGCACCCGGATCCGGCGCACCAGAATGTTTTTGTTGTGTACGGACTCCGACCCGCAGGTGAGGCACCCGTGGCAGAATCCGTAGACGCAGTCCTCCACTAAGATCCGCTGGTTGCCGCCGTTGGCGGGGTCGGAATCGGCCCAGGGGCCCTTGCCGCCCTTGAGGGCCACCGCGTCGTCGTTTACCTCCATGACGCAGTTTTTCACCAGCACGTCGCTGCACACGTCGATGTCGATGGCGTCGGTGCTGGGGGCGCGGACGGGGGCGGCCGGGGAGAAAACGGTACAGCCGATGAATTTCACCCGCTCACAGCGGTAGATGTGATTTGTCCAGAAGTGGGCGTTTTGCAGATGCAGGCCCGCCACCAGCACGTCGCGGCTGTTGGAGATATACACAAGCCTGGGCCTCTGCTCGTCCTTGTTGGTGCAGTCCGGGTTCCACGCCCGCCGGAGCCAGAAGGCCTTCCAGGCCCGGAGCCCGTTCCCGTCCACGGTGCCGGGGCCGCACATGGTGAAGCCGTCCACGCCGTCGGCGTTGATCAGGGCCGGGAAATACCGGCACGACTCCCCCTCGATCCGAGTGTCCGTCATGGGATAGTCCGACGGGTCGTCGCTGCCCCGCAGCACGCCGCCGTCCGCCACATACAGGTTCACCCCCGGCCTGAAAAACAGCGCCCCGGTCAGGGTCACGCCCCTGGGCACCACGATGACCCCGCCGCCCTCCGCCGACGCCCTGTCGATGAGGGCCTGGATCTCGGCCGTGTGGAGCCGCCCGTCGTCCAGGATCCCATACTCCGTCAGCACATACGGCCGGCCCAGCTCCGAAAGCTCCGGCACCCGGGTGTCGTAAAACCAGTCGTCAATGGGCGTCACGCCGTCGGGAAAGTATTCTTTCGCCATGTCCGCGCCTCCGTTTACAAATTTTATATGTATTATACCATCCCCCGCCCCTCGGCACAAGTGTCCCGGCGTGAAAAGCTTGCCGGACGGGGAAAAATATGCTATACTGTTTTTCAAAAAAAACGAACCGCGCCGGCCCGCCCGGACATACTACCGATGCCATGAACATTTCCTACACCCTCATCCGCTCCCGCCGCAAGACCCTCTCCCTCTCCGTCACCCCGGAGGGGGTGGTCGTCCGCGCGCCTCTGCGCATGGCGAAGCGGGACATCGACGCCTTTGTGGCAAGCCGCCGGCGCTGGATCGAGAGCCACGCCGCCCGGATGGCGGAGCGCCAACAGGCCCTGGCGGCGATCCCGCCCCTGACGGACAGTCAACTGGCGGCGCTCAAGGAGCGGGCCCGGCGCGTCCTCCCGGAGCGCGTGGCCCACTTCGCCCCGCTGGTGGGCGTGCAGTACGGCAGGATCACCATCCGCGCCCAGCGCACCCGCTGGGGCAGCTGCTCCGCCAGGGGCGATCTCAGCTTTAACTGCCTCCTGCTGCTGACGCCCCCGGAGGTGCTGGACAGCGTGGTTGTCCACGAGCTGTGCCATATCCTGGAGCACAACCACTCCCCGCGCTTTTACGCCCACGTCCTGCGTGTCTGCCCGGACTACCAAAAGCAAAACGCCTGGCTGAAAGCCCACGGCCCGGAGCTCATGCGCAGACTCGGCGGGTAAACTCCACACAAATTCCCGGCGCATTACGTACAACGCACCCGTACGGGCCGCATCGGGGTCCCCATCGGGCTGTCGCCCGATGGGGAAAGGACGAGCCGAGCCCGCGCCTGAGGGCGAATACTTGGAGCCCGAGGTTAAGCGGCTCGCGCGAGGACGCCGGCCGGCCCGACGCATCATCGAATTCCGCAATATCCGATTGATACGCTTCTGTAGGGGCCGCCTCTCTTGGCGGCCCATTCCTTCAAATTCCCGCAACGCCCACCCAAAAAGGTTGCGGCTTCGCCGCGTATTTAAAAATCGGGCCGCCTGGAGAGGCGGCCCCTACAAGGTTGCACGATAGATTCTCGGGAAGTCGTGGGCCGCCGAAGGCGGCGGCCCATACGGCGTTGTAAGGGAAGGTTTTTGGGAATTCGATGAACGGTCAACCGCCGGATCACCGATCATCTCCGTACGGGCCGCATCGAGGTCCCCATCGGGCTGTTGCCCGATGGGGAAAGGACGAGCCGAGCCAGCGCCTGAGGGCGAATACTTGGAGCCCGAGGTTAAGCGGCTCGCGCGAGGACGCCGGCCGGCCCGTCCTACGATTTTCCGCCCGCACGCGCCTTATCGGGCTTCCCGCCGCCGCGACAGCCGCCGCGTACACCCCCGCGAACACCGCGCCGCCGGCCGCCAGGCCCGGAAGGCCGTGGACGCCGCCGGTCAGCGCCACCGCCGTTTTGGCGGCGATCAGGGCCGTCAGCGCCGCCGCCGCGCCGAAGGCCAGCGGCTTTACCGTCCGCTCCAGGCTCGTCACATGCGCCAAGCGGCCCAGGCTCAGGGCGAAGTTGAAAAATTCCGACAGATAGAGGATGACGATATACCCGTTCAGGGCGTACCGGGGCAGGACCAGCCAGATGAGCGCCGTGGAAACAAGGGAATCGGCGATATTCACCTTCATGGCGTACATATGCTCCCCCAGCCCCCGGAGCATCCCGTCGGTGATGTTGTCCATATACATCGCCGGCATCAGCAGGGCCAACAGGCCGATATACCGCCCCGCCTCGGGGCTCCGGTACAGCTGGACCCCCAGCTCACGGGAAAAGCCCAGCAGGAAGGCGGACACGGCGGCTGAGAAGAGAAAGGTGGTTTGCAGCAGCTTATTGGCCGCCGACGCGATGCGCCCGTCGTTCCCCCGCACCTGCTCCTCCGTCAGCTCCGGGACGATCAGCTCGGATACGGAGGCGAACAGCACCATGGGAAAGGTGATCACCGGGAACACCATCCCCTGTATGAGCCCGTACCCGGCCAGCGCCGCCTCCGCCGAGGCCCCGGAGCGCCGGAGGCCCGCAGGGATCAGCATGTGCTGGACCGTATTCAGCGCCACGCGGGCGTAGGCCGTGGCGGCCAGGGGCATGGCGATGGAGATCATCCGCCTGGTGAGCCCCGCGCCGGAGCCCCGCTCCCCGCTCCGCCGCCTGTGATCCAGGGCGTAGAGCAGGAGCAGGACGAAAAAGGACACGATCTCCCCGGCGGCGCTGCCCGCCGCCACCACGGCGCACATCAGCTCCGGGTTGGCGGTTTTGATGCCCGCCAGAAGCCAGATGGACACCAGGACGCGGGTCACCTCCTCGGTGACCGTCCCCGCCAGCGCGTATCCCACCCGGCACTGCCCGGTGAAATACCCGCCCAGCACCGCCCCGGCGGAGATGAAGGGCATCCCCACCGCCAGCACCCGCAGGGACAGCGCCGTGCGCTCATCCCCCAAAAACCGCGCCGCCACCGTCTCCGCCCCGGCGGAGAGCAGCAGGGCCGCTAGACACCCGAACACCGCCGCGTAGGCAAGGCACCGGCGCACCACCCGGCCCACCCCGGCCAGCCGCCCCTGCCCCATCTCCTCGGACACGAGCCTTGTGGTGGCGAAGCGGATGCCGGAGATGGCGAAGGTGGCCGTCAGAGAGCCCACGGAGGCCGTCAGGGAATAAAGCCCGATCCCCGCCGCGCCCATCCGCCGGGACAGCGCCACCTGAAACCACAGCCCCAGCGAGCGCAGCAGGAGCGATACCGCCGTCATCAGCGCCGAATTGACAAAAAGCCTCTTTCCCTGCATACAAATCCCCCCGAACATACTGGTCAAGTATATTCGGGGAAACAATCTGTCATGCGCTCACCGGTCCGCCAGCCGCGTCAGGAGCTTCTCGAAAAGCGCCCACTGGGTATCCCGGTCAAACTCTCCCGGCGTGGAGAGATAGATCTGCACCACCCGGCGGCCCGCCCGGGCAAAGCACTCCCTGTAACACACCAGCACCGTGTCCCAGCCGGGCACTTCGATCCGCTCATAGCCGTCCGGATCATGGGTGAAATAGGATTTGCTGATCAGCGCCCGGGTGAACCTCTCCGCCCCCCAGGGGAGGCGCAGGTCGTATAGGTGTGTATACAGGGAAACCACGTCGTCCCCGGCCTTCACCTCCTCGCTTGTCTCCAGAATACGGCACAGCGGCGACCAGTCCCGGCTGACGTTCCCCTCGGGCTCCCCGCCAAACAGACCCGTCCGCTCCCCGTCGAAGCCCAGCTCCGCCAGCGTCACATACGGCCCGTCGGACACTTCAGGCATCTCCGTCCGCCTGTGCAGGGCCAGCTGGAGGATAAGGGTCAGCAGGCACAGCGCCCACACGGTCATCAGAAGGAGCTTCCCCCAGGGCCGCCGCACCCGTGGCGCGTGATCCGGCATCTTCCCCCGGCGGATGTCCCTCAGGAGCCGACCGGTGCAGAAAAGGCCCATCAGCACGCCGACCAGCTCATACAGGATAATGGCCAGCCAGAAGGCCGGATCCTCCGGGTACAGCACCCACCGGATGATATACCCCGCGCGGAAATCCGTAATGCTTTCGCCCAGGGCAAAAAGCCCCCAGACCAGCAGAGGGAGCAGCACCGTCAGAAGGAGAAGATCCAGGACATAGCGCCTGCGAATCCTCCTGATGGAACCGGCAAGCCCCTCCGCGTCGGTGTAGAGCTCCGGCGCACCGGAACCCTCCGGGGCCCGGTAGACGTTGACCGTATCCCGCCTGGTCACCCACTCCCAGCCGCACTCCTCATAGAGCGCCAGCTTCTCCGCCGTGGGCTCCCGGGGATCCAGCTCCACCCGGTACATCTCTTTTTTCGGGTTGACACGGGTAAAGCGGCTGAAATACCCGCCCCGCTTCTCAAGCTTCCAGCCCCGGGCCGCCTGATCGGCATAAAAGCTCTCGTTCTCCCCCAGCCGGTAGTCCGCCGGGTGGAGCGCCCATTTAGTCCTCATGCTCCAGCCTCCTTCCGTCCTCCACAAGCTGCTTTAACCGCTTGTATTCCTCCAAAAGCGCCTGTTTTCCCTTCTCCGTGATGAGATACGTCTTGCGCCGCTCCTCCTCCCGGGAGAGCTCGATGTACCCCGTCTTGGTCAGCTTCGTGATGAGGCCGTACAGCGTCCCCGGCCCCATGATCACCCGCCCGGAGGTGATCTCCTTTATCCTCTGCATCAGGCCGTAGCCGTGATCCGGCTCCGTCAGCGCCAACAGAACATAATACATGGCCTCCGTCATGGGCCCCGCGTCCGCCATGCCCTCACCTCCGTCAACTATATCGCCTCGCGATATATCGTATGACATAATAATACCATGTGTGTCCATGCCTGTCAAGGGGTTTTATAAGGTTTCCGCCTTAACCCGGCGGGGAAATAAGGTTGTCCGCCTTATAGGCGGACGGAGATTTGCTTTCTTCTCTTTTGTGTTGACAAAAGAGAAGAAAGCAACAAAGAAGAGAAAAACAACTCAGGGGGGATTTCGTTTTTTCCCCCCTGAGAACCCCCTTTTAAAAACGACCAGAGGGGGCTTGCGAGCCCCCATCTGGACTCCCCCGGGGGAACGCCCGCACGTACCCTGTACGGGCCGGACACCCGGCCGGCCCGCGTTCGAATTTCTTGGAATTCTTTCGTTAGACGCCGTACGGGCCGCCTGGAGAGGCGGCCCCTACAACATATAACGAAAAACCGGTGGTAAACGACACACGGGCCGGCCGGGTGTCCGGCCCGCCCCGGTTAACCTCCTGGCTATAATCAACGCCGTACGGGCCGCCTGGAGAGGCGGCCCCTACAACATATAACGAAAAACCGGTGGTAAACGACACACGGGCCGGCCGGGTGTCCGGCCCGTACGGCGATGGGGGTGGATTTTCGTGGAATTTGATGGTGCGTCGGGCCGGCCAGTGTCCGGCCCGTACAGGTACAGACGCAGCGTTGAAAATTACCACACGATCATATCCGCACCAGCGCGGCCTGAAAAAGGGCATCACGCCTCGTTGACAGAGCGGTGAGCGGCTAAGCGGGTTAAACGCTGAGACCATTCGTTTACGTACCGCGCGAATATGAATGGGACCATGGGTATCGTTCACCTCCGCGGCAGCCGTTCCGCCGTAACAAAGATAAGGCCCGGTTCACCACCGGGCCCAAAAGTTGCTTTTCTCCTCTTTGTTACTTTCTCCTCTTTTGTCAACACAAAAGAGGAGAAAGTAAATCTTCCCCGCCCTTATAAGGGCGGAACCCCCGCCGGGGCGAGCGGGAACGATACATCAAAATAACTTATACTTATTCAAAGTTTGCATGAATAATACTTAAAATGAATGTTGACAAATACTTATTCTTATGTTATATTACTGTCGTAATCATTTATCCTGACCGTATGCGGCCCAAATCACCCCCGCGGCTTTTCCATCCTTTCCTCCAGCAGTTCGAGGTATGTCTTATCGGGAAAATCCGCCGTAGGGACCGTCGTCCCCGTCCAGGCGGACAGCAGGGCGGCGTTGGCCAGGGTCAGCGCCCGAATGCCCTCCGCGCCGGGGGCCAGGAGGGGCGTGCCGTGGAGGACAGCGGAGGTGAAGTCCGCGATAATGCCCGCGTGGCCGGTGAGCGCCGGTTTTGTAAGCGGTACCGTCAGCTTTTGAAAAGAGGGCCTTGCGAAGGGCTCTGTGTTCGTGTGCTCAAATTCCCGCTCGGAGACATCGTTTTTCCAGAAGGTCAGCGCACCGTCCTCGGCCACCAGCTTGCCGCTGTCGCAGGCGATCTCCAGTCGGTTGGTGCCCGGCGTCTCGCCGGTGGAGGTGATATACTCCCCCGTCAGGCCGTTTTCGTACCGGAAGAACACGGCCACGTCGTCCTCCACCTCGATATCGTGGTACTTGCCGAAGCCCGCCCGGGCCTCCACGGCGTCCGGCATCCCGAACATCCACTGCCACAGATCCAGCTGGTGGATGCTCTGGTTCAGGAGCACGCCGCCGCCCTCGCCCCGCCAGGTGGAATGCCAGGGGCTGGAGCGGTGATAGGCCAGGGAGCGGTACCAGTCGGTGACGATCCAGGTAACGCGCTTCAGCGCCCCCAGCTCCCCGCTCCGCACCATCCGCCGGAGGGCAGCGTACAGGGGATCCGTGCTCTGGTTGTACATGATGCCAAAGACCTTCCCCGAGGCGCGGGCGGCCTCGTTCATAGGCCGCACCTGGGCGGTATACATCCCGGCGGGCTTCTCCGTCAGCACGTGGAGGCCCTGGGAAAAGGCGAAGACCGCCTCCCCCGGGTGGTTCCCGTGGGGGGTGGCCAGGATCACCGCGTCCACCGCGCCGGAGGTCATCAGCTCCCTCTCGTCGGCAAAGATTTTGACGCCGGGACAGCTTTCCCGCGCCGCCCTCTGCCGCGCCTCGGAGCGGGCGCACACCGCCGTCAGCTCCGCTTCCGGGACCGCCCCGGAGGCGAGGATCCTGGCGTGCTTCTCCCCGATGTTGCCGCAGCCGATGACGCCGAATCTCACCCTGTCCATTTACTTGCCCTTTCCCAGCGCCACGGTGCGGTCAAAGGACGCCCGCACCGCTTTTTCGACCTCCGCCGCGAAAGATCCGGCCTCCAGGGACCGGACGCCCTCGATGGTGGAGCCGCCGGGGGAGCAGACCTGGTCGCACAGGATCCGGGGATCCTCCCCGGACTCCACGGCCAGCGCCGCCGCGCCCAGCACCGTCTGCCGGGCCAGCTTCAGGGCCGTATCGCCGTCCAGGCCCACGCTCTCCCCCGCCCCGGCCAGGGTCAGGATAAATTTATACACAAAGGCCGGCCCGCACCCGGAGATGGCGCACCCGGCGTCCATGAGGGCCTCCGGCGTCTCCACCAGCTCGCCGGTGGGTTTGAGGGCCTCTAAAAGTACGTCCCGATCCTCCGCCCGGAGCCTGTCTCCGGTGGCGTAGAGCATACAGCCCGCGCCCACGGCGGCGGGGGTGTTGGGCATGATGCGCAAAATGGGGGCCGTGAAGCCCAGCATGTCGCACAGCGTCTCGATGGTGACGCCGGCGGCCATGGTCACCAGGGCATAGTCGTCCCTGCTTTTCAGCACCGGGCCGATGTCCGCCGCCAACTCCGCCATGTTCTGGGGCTTGACCCCCAGGAGGATATAGCGGCACCGCTCCGCAACCTCCCGGGCCGACAGCACGTCGCAGCCCTTGGCGGCGGCGTAGAGCTTGGCCCTGCCGTCGTCCGCGTCGCAGACGGCGCATTTGCCGCTGCCCACGGCCCCGATCACCGCGTTGGCCAGCGTGGCGCCCATATGCCCCACGCCGATGAATCCGAAATCGTACATATTCAGCTCTCCTTTATTTCACGAACCACCGGCGGGACGTGGGCTATCACATCGACCGCGTGGTTCTGGGTGTAAATGCCATAGTGCCTCCACGGCCCCGGATAGAAGGTCCCATCCGAAAACCTGAAGGCGTTGGTGGTTTTTTCCACGTCATCCAAAAGAGCGGACTTCTCCAGGGTGCAAAGCCACCTTCCGTGACGGATCTCCGCCCCGTCCCAGGCCGCGTAGGAGTCGCTTCGGACCTCATAGAGGATGTAGTCCTCAAAACATATCTCAAAAAGCCTCTCCCCGTCCGGCTCGATGGGGCGGCACCGGGAAAGGATCTCCCGGAGGGCCTCGCCGGTCTTCCCGTCCGCCTCCGCGATTTCCGGAAGGTCCGCCTCCCCCGTCACGGCGGGAGCAACGGTGACCGTGAGCCGGTTGTCCGGCCCGTCCCGGAGGGACGCCATAAAGGGGGCGCGGGCCCCCTCTGATGCCAGCATCGTGTCCAGACTCTCGAAGGTCAGCTCCTCCATGTCCCTCACCGCACATGCCCGTCGCCGCGGACGATGTATTTGTAGGTGGTCAGCTCCCGCAGGCCCACGGGGCCCCGGGCGTGGAGCTTTTGGGTGGAGATGCCCATCTCGCACCCCAGGCCGAACTCGCCGCCGTCGGTGAAGCGGGTGGAGGCGTTGACGTACACCGCCGCGCTGTCCACGCCCCGGACGAATTTTCCCTGATTTTCCGCGCTCTCGGTGACGATGGCCTCGGAATGGTGGGTGGAGTGGGCGGCGATGTGCCCTATGGCCTCCTCCACGCTGTCCACCACCTTCACCGCTAAGATGTAATCGAGAAACTCCGTGTCGAAGTCCCGCTCCCCCGCCGGCGTGCCGGGGATGACCGCCGCCGCCCGGGGATCCAGCCGCAGCTCCACGGGGATTTCCCCCGCCGCCGCCCGGTCGTCTACCAGGGTCTTTTTCAGCAGGGGCAGGAACTTCTCCGCCACTTTTTCATGAACAAGGCACACCTCCTCGGCGTTGCACACCGAGGGACGGCTGGTCTTGGCGTTGACGATGATTTTCACCGCCTTGTCGAGGTCGGCAAATTCGTCCACATAGACGTGGCAGATGCCCGTCCCCGTCTCCAGGCACGGCACCGTGGCGTTCTCCACGCAGGCCCGAATGAGCCCCGCGCCGCCCCGGGGGATGAGCAGATCCACATACCCCGCCGCCGTCATCAACTCGTTGGCGGAAGCGCGGGTGGTGTCCTCGATTAAGTTTACATAATCTTCGCAGAGGCCCGCCTTTTCCAGGCCGCGCCGCAAAGCGGCGGTGACCGCGTTGGCGCTTTGCCACGCCTCCTTGCCGGAGCGGAGGACGCAGACGTTGCCGGACTTGAAGGCCAGCACGGCCGCGTCGGAGGTGACGTTGGGCCGGGACTCGTAGATGATGGCGATGACGCCCAGGGGCACCGACACCTTGTAAAGCTCCAGGCCGTCGGGCCGGGTGACGCTCTCCAGGGTCCTCCAGGCCGGGTCAGGGAGCTTCGCCACGTCCCGCATCCCGCCGGCCATGGCGCGGATCCGGCTCTCCGTCAGCCGGAGCCTGTCCAGCATCACGTCGGAGATATGGCCACGGGCGGCCTCCATGTCCCTGCCGTTGGCCTCCAGGATCGCTTCGACGGAGGCCTCCAATTCCCTCGCCATCGCCTCGATGGCCTCATTTTTCCGCTCCGTGGACAGGTTCCCCAGCTCCGGCGCGGCGGCCCTGGCGCGTTTTAAAATCTCAAGTGTAGTCATACTTTACCTCCCTATGAACCGCGTTCCCACGCTCCGGCCCTCCGCGACGTCGTAGAGCCGTTCGGGCTTGCTGCCGTTCATGATGATCATGTCGATGCCGGCCTGGGTGGCGAGGAACGCGGCGTGGAGCTTTGTTTTCATACCGCCGGTGCCCAGAACGCTGCCGCTCTCCCCCGCCAGCTCCAAGATGGCCGGGGTCAGCTCCGGGACGGTCTCGATGATCTCCGCCCTGTCGTCCCGGCGGGGGTCGGCGGTGTAGAGGCCGTCGATGTCGCTCATGAGCACCAACAGATCGGCGCTCACCGAGACGGCCACCACGGCGGCCAAGGTGTCGTTGTCGCCGATGACGATTTCCTCCGTGGCCACGGTGTCGTTCTCATTGACCACCGGCACCGCGCCGATCTCCAAAAGCCTCAGCACGGTGTTTTTGAAGTTCTCATGCCGCCGCGGATCCTCGATATCCGCCGCCGTCAGCAGGATCTGGGCCACGGTGTGGGAATACTCGGAAAAGAGCTTGTCGTAGGTGTACATCAGCTCGCACTGGCCCACCGCCGCGGCGGCCTGCTTGCCGGGGATATCCTCGGGGCGCTTTGACAGCCCCAGCTTCCCCACGCCCATGGCGATGGCCCCGGAGGAGACGAAGATCACCTCGTGCCCCGCGTTTTTAAGGTCGCTCAGGACCCTCACCAGCGTCTCCACCCGCCTGAGATTCATCCGCCCCGTGGGGTAGCTCAGGGTGGAGGACCCCACCTTTACCACAATACGCATCCTTCTGCCTCCTATCTTCAGCCCAACAGCCATTTCTCGCCGTTGGGCATGAGCTGTACGTCCCCCCGCAGAAAAAAAGCTCGTCCCCATTCAGATCCCGAACCACCGTCTCGTCCCAATAGCAGTAAGAGGCCCCCTCGCCCTCCTCGTTCCAACGGTTGAACCAAAGCTCATCGCCGTCACGGAACAGGAATGCCTCCCGGTTCCCGATCTCGTATGACCGGCGCTCCGGCCAGACGATCTCAAAGGTATCTCCCGTCTGACGCGTCAGCATCAGCGGCGCTGTTTTCAGTGTCAGGTTATAGCAGTCCTCGAACTCCGAAAGCGGAACCGACGCGTGGATCTGAACGCTCTCCAGGGCGCTGTCCAGCTTCAATATTCTGATCTCCCCCGCCGGAAAGTCCGCCAGCAGGACGTAAACGCTCCCGTCATAATAGGCCGGATCGCCGAAATACTGCCCCGGCCCCGCCTTCACCGGCTCCGTGACCTGGCCGGAGGGGTATTTCACAAGGATGAGCCTGCCGGGTGTGAGGCTCCCGCCGTCCCGGTAAAGCTCCTCGGCCTCGTAAAGGTCGCCGTGGGGGGTCTCCGTGCCGAACCAGATACCCTCCGCGCCCTCCAGGGGCTCTAAAAACGTGATCCCGTCGGTGGGGATTTTCTTCATCGTTTTACCTCTTTGAATTCCTCAGTTTTCAAAAGGGGCCGGCGCGTGTCCGGCCCGGAGGGATCGTTTATTGTCTCGGTACGATGTGATCCTTGTCCTTCCAGATGTGGTTTGCCGGCACCACGCCCCGGACACAGCTGGTGGGATAGACGCTCACCGCCCGCCCCAGCACCGTGCCGGGGTTCAGGACGCTGTTGCAGCCCACCTCCACGAAGTCGCCTAAGATCGCGCCGAATTTCTTCCGGCCCGTCTCAATCCGCTCGTCCCCGTTTTTCACCGTCACCGGGGTCTTGTCGGACTTCACGTTGGAGGTGATGGACCCCGCGCCCATGTGGGACTTGAAGCCCAGGACGGAGTCGCCCACGTAGTTATAGTGGGGGGTCTGGACGTTGTCGAACAGGATGACGTTTTTCAGCTCCACGGAGTTGCCCACCACGCAGTTGTCCCCCACGATGGCGTTTCCCCGGATGAAGGCGCCGTGGCGCACCTCGGTCTTATGGCCGATGACGCAGGGGCCGGCGATCCAGGCCGTGGGGTAGACTACGGCGTCCCTGGCGATCCAGACATTCTCCCCGCGCTTTTCAAATTCCTCCTCCGGCAGGCTCTCCCCCAGCTCCAGGCACCAGCGGCCGATACTGTCCAGGGCCTGCCAGGGGTATTCGCACCCGGCCAGGTACTTCCCGGCCAGGGAACGGCTCAAATCAAGAAGCTCGGCGGTCTTAACCATTCTCCACAAACCCCTTTTTCTTCATCACGTCCACCACCATATCGATGGCCTCGTTGCACTCGTCCTCGGTGGGGGCCTCCACCATTACCCGCACCAGCGGTTCCGTGCCGCTGGCCCGCAGGAGAACGCGGCCGTTGCTCCCCAGCTTCTCCCCGGCCTTCTCCCCCGCCGCCAGCACGTCGGGATCCCGCATAGCCGCCGTCTTGTCCGCCACGCGGACGTTTCGCAGTACCTGGGGGAAGATCGTCACGGGCTCGGCAAGCTTGGAGAGGGGCAGCTCCCGGTCCAGCATGGCCTGCATCAGCTTGATGGCCGTCAGGACGCCGTCGCCGGTGGTGGCGTATTTGGCAAAGATGATGTGGCCCGACTGCTCGCCGCCGATAAGGTTGCCGGTCTTGCGCATGTTCTCCCAGACGTATTTGTCCCCCACGTCGGTGACGTCATACCCGATGCCAGCCTCGTCCAGGGCCTTGTAGAGGCCGATGTTGCTCATGACGGTGGTGACCACGCGGGTGCCCTCCAGCTTGCCGCGCTCGTGCATGTGGCGGCCGTAAATGTAGAGGATCAGATCCCCGTCGATGATCCGGCCCTTCTCGTCCACGGCCATGCACCTGTCCGCGTCGCCGTCAAAGGCAAAGCCCACGTCCAGGCCGTTGCCCACCACCAGCCGCCGGAGCTGCTCGATGTGGGTGGAGCCGCAGCCCAAGTTGATGTTCAGGCCGTTGGGGGAGTTGTTGATGGTATAGGTGTCCGCCCCCAGGGCGTCAAAGACGCTCTTGGCGATCATGGAGGTGGAGCCGTTGGCGCAGTCCAAGCCCACCTTCTTCCCCTTGTAGGAGTGGGTGGCCAGGCTGATGAGGTAGCCGATATAGCGGTTCCGGCCGGCGGAGAAATCGACGGTGCGGCCGATCTCCGCGCGCTCGGCGTAGGGGAGCTCGCCGATCTCCCCGTCCAGGTACCGCTCGATCTCCAGCAGGACCTCCTCCTCCATCTTCTCCCCGGCGGAGTTGATGAGCTTGATGCCGTTGTCGTAGTAGGGGTTGTGGCTGGCGGAGATCATGATGCCGCAGTCGAAATCGTCCACCCGGGTGATATAGCTCACCGACGGGGTGGTGGTGACGTGGAGCAGGTACACGTCCGCCCCGGAGGCCGTGAGGCCCGCCGTCAGCGCCGCCTCGTACATGTAGCTGGAGCGGCGGGTATCCTTGCCGATGACCACCCGGCACTTGTTGCCCTCCTTGCCGAAATGACGTCCAATAAACCTGCCTATCTTAAAGGCGTGATCCACCGTGAGGCCCACGTTGGCTTCGCCCCTGAATCCGTCTGTACCGAAATATTTTCCCATACGGCCCTCCATAAAACGCTGATATTCTATTTTATGTAGTTTATCTCTTTCCGTGCCCGGTGTCAAGAAAATAGTGCGCGTTCCGGCCCGCTTATTCGACAAATTTCTACAGTATAACGGGCCGGGATATGCAAATACTTACAAAAAGCGGCCCGTCCGAACCCCGTACCGTACCGGACAGGCCAAAAAGGGGGATCATTCCATGGGCGTCAGTTTTGTCCGCGCCGTTCTCGTCTTTCTTTTGCTGATCGTATCCCTGCGCATCATGGGCAAGAGGCAGCTGGGGGAGCTGGAGCCGCTGGAGCTGGTGGTGGCGGTGCTGATCTCGAATCTGGCCTCCCAGCCCCTGCAGGACACCGGCACGCCGCTTTTATACGGCATCATCCCGGTGCTGACGCTTCTTTGCTGTCAGCTCCTGATCTCCGGCGTCTCCGTGAAGCACGGCCGCTTCCGCCGCCTGGTGTCCGGCAAGCCCAGCATCCTCATCGACAACGGCGCCGTCGTCCAGAGCGAGATGAAAAAATGCCGGATCAGCATGGATGAGCTGTATGTGGAGCTGCGGATCAACGGCGTCACCGACATCTCCACCGTCCGCCACGCCATCCTGGAGACGGACGGCACCCTGTCGGTGCTCCCCTACGCCAAATTCGCCCCCGCCACGCCGGAGCAGTTGAACATAAACGCCCCGGACAACGGCCTGCCCGTCACGGTTGTCAGCGAGGGGCGGATCATGAGCGACAACCTGCGGCTCCTGGGCCGGGATGAGAAGTGGGTCAAAAACCAGCTGGCCCGCCGGGGCGTGGAGAGCTTCAAGGACGTGTATATCATGACCGTGGACGGCGCGGGAAAGATCTATTTTGCCAAAAAGGAGCGGAAAAAATGAAAAAAGAGCTGTTCGCCGCCGCCCTGCTGCTGCTGATCCTGGGCTTTTCCCTTCTGAACACCGGCGTCATAGGCGGCCTGTGCGACCACATCACCGGCCTTGTGGAGCGCTCCGCCGGCGCCGCCGAGGCGGGCGACTGGGAGGAGAGCCAGGCGCTTTTGGAGGAGGCCATGGCGCTGTGGAAGGAGCGGGAGCGCTACACCGGCATCGTCCTCCGGCACACGGACATCGAGACGCTGACCGACGACTTCTACGAGCTCACGGAGCACATCTATACCCGGGACGGCCCGGCGGCCGCGGCCGCCTCGGCCCTGGTGCGGGAGCACCTTGCCTCCATCAAGCGGATGGAGGGGCTGAACCTGTCCAGCATCTTCTAATTCGGGAAAAGCCCGGATGGGCTCTTCCGACAGCATAAAGGGGACAGCCAACGGCTGTCCCCCGGAGATAGACGGTTTTGTTATTTTTCCAGCAGGAGCTTGTTCAGCTCCTCCATGAAGGTGTTGATGTCCTTGAACTGCCGGTACACCGAGGCGAAGCGCACATAGGCCACCTCGTCCATCTGCTTTAAGTGGCGCATCACAAGCTCGCCGATGTAGCTGGAGGGGATCTCCCGGTCGGGGTAGTTCTGGGCCTCCTGCTCGATCTCGATGGCCACGGCCTCGATCTCCGGAAGGCCCACGGTGCGCTTTTCGCAGGCGTGGAGCATGGAGTTGATGATCTTCACCCGGTCGAAGGCCTGACGGCTCCCGTCCTTCTTCACCACGACGATGGGCATACGCTCAACGGACTCATAGGTCGTGAACCGCTTGCCGCAGGACATGCACTCCCGGCGGCGGCGGATATTGTCCTCTGTGGGCCGCGAATCTATGACTTTACTCTCGGAAAAACCGCAGTACGGACATCTCATTTCGTATGCCTCCCTGATAGAAAACTACAAAATATTATACCAAACGATGATCCGTTTGTACAGTGCTTTCAAAATTTTTTTCAAAAAGCAAGGAAAATTTTTAGCGTTGAATCTCTCCCCGTATTCCTGTAAACTGTCCGTGGGAGGGGATAGCGATGAACGGGAAAAAGCGCTTGAAGCCGGGACGGCGGCTGTCGCGTCCGGCGTATCTGCTCATCAGATACGGACTTATATTCTCCTGTCTGATCCTGGCGGCGGCCCTGCTGTTGGCCGTCTACACGGGGCCCTTGACGGCCCACAACGTACATATCCACCGGCTGATCGCCGATCTGTACCGGACGCCCCAGGCCGTCCTGCTGGTCACCCACCTGGGGGCGCTTATTCTGGAGGACCGTCTCGCGTGAGGGCCGCCAGCTCCTCCGGGGTCATCAGCGCGTTCAGCACCTCCAAAAGGGCGTTGGCGGAGAGCCGTTCGGGCAGGCCCAGCTTCTTTTTCAGGGCCGCGCGGCGCGCATCGCTCCCGGCCGTGCCGGTGAGGCCCAGGGCGTAGAGATCGGTTTTGGTGATGCCGCCGCGGGCATGACGGGCGCTTTCGTTTTCGGCGCTTTCGTTTTCAAATGTGGCGCCAGCGCGGCGCAGAGCGTCCAGGATGACCTCTCCCGGCACGCCCTCCACGCCCAGCTTCCCCTCCCGGGAGGGGGCGGATTTTCGCCGCTCCTTGCCGGGGATATCCGGGATATAGGCGTGCTTCACGTTCTCCCCCGCCAGCGCCCCCCGCAGGTGGTTGCGTATGAGAAAGCCGGCGGAGTCGGAGTCGGTGAGGATCACCAGGCCCCGTGTCCGGGCCAGCGTCCGCAGCAACGCCACCAGCTCCGGATCGGTAAAGACGCCGAAGCCCCGGGTCTCCAGGATGAGGGCGTCCAGCACCTGGCTTACGGTATTTTTGTCGTACCGCCCCTCCACCACCAGGGCCTCCCGGAGGACGGGCCTCACGCCCGCACCCCCAGGGTGAGCAGGACCCGGGCGGTCAGCTCCTTGGCCGCGCCCAGCTTGTCCTCCGCGGTGCTGTTCAGGCGCAGGACCGTCTCACAGCACAAGCGGGCGGCCTCGGCGCTTTTTTTCAGAGAGACGCGTCCGGCGGCGGCCATCAGGTTTTTGGCGGAGGTATAATTTTTCACGCCTGCCAGGGCCATGAATTCACTCTGGCTCACACCCCGCGCCCGGCAGATACAGGCGGCGGTCAGCTGTCTTGTGACGGAGGCCAGGGCGTAGATCACGGAATAGGCGTCGGTGTCGGGCATCCGCAGCAGCTCCCCCATCCGGGCAAAGGCCCTGTCCGCGTCCCGGGCCACGACGGCGTCGGTGAAGAACCAGAGTCTGGCGTCGGCCACGGGGGCTACCAGGAGCTCCACGTCCCGCTGTTCGATGGCCTCGCCGCCGGAGTAGGCGATGAGCTTGTCCAGCTCCGTGCGCATATTGGTGAGAAGGCCGCCGGTCATCAGCACGAACCTGTCGGCGGCGTCGTTGGTGATGCGCTTGCCCTCCCGCTTCAGCTCGCGGATCACCCATTGCCGCAGCTCCCGCTCGCCGCGCTTTTCAAAATCCACCTTTGTCAAAAGCTTTTCCAGCTCCTGGGCGGTCTTGGAGCGCCAGTCGGGCCTCACCCCGTCCGGGCAGACGAACACCACGGTGGCGTAGTCCGGCACGTCCTTCAGCACCTCCACGACGCTCCGGCGCGCCTCCTCCCCCAGCTTGGAAAAGTCCGTGTCCCGCACCTCGATGAGCGTCCGCTCGGCGAACACGGGCAGGGCGTCCACCGACAGGGCGAAGGCGTCGGGGTCGAAGCTCCTGGCGTCTAAGCGGTGGTGATTGAATTCCGCCGTCTCCGCCGGGATCATGTCCCGGAGCTTTTGGAGGCAGTCGGCCAGGATATACCGCTCCTCCCCGTAAAAGACGTAGGCGCGCCGGGGCGTGCCCGCCTTCAGATCCTCCCGGAGGCGCTCGTATTCCAGGTTTGCCTCCGGTCCCTTTTTGCCCGTATAGGCCATCTCAGCTCACCGCCCTTACCGTGATCGTTCCATCCAGATCCGTTCTCATGATCTCGATCCCCCGCTCCGTCAGCCGCTCCAGCACGGCCTGGGTGGGGTGCCCGTAGGTGTTGTTCTCTCCCGCGGATATGACCGCCGTCTCCGGCGTCACCGCGTCCAGAAGCGCATCGCAGGTGGAGGTGGCGGAGCCGTGGTGGCCCACCACCAGACATTCAATATCCGGGAGGGGATAGCTCTCTATAAGCTGCCGCTCCAGCGCCGCCGGCGCGTCGCCGGTGATCAGGGCGTCAAAGCCCGCCTGGGAGACGCAGGCCATCAGCCCGCGCTCGTTCTCCGTCTCCCGTCCCAGGGGCGGATACAGGGTCACGGAGGCGTCCCCCAAGGGGAAAACGGCGCTTTCCGTGACATATTCGATCTGACAGCCGGCCTTTTCGGCGGCGGCCAGGATCCGCTCGTCCAGGTCGCTCTCGTCGTTGCGGGGCTCCGGCACCAGGAGCTTTTTCACGTCCAGCACCGCCAGAAGCCGCTCCACGCCGCCGGCGTGGTCGGCATGGTAGTGGGTCAGGATCAGCATGTCCACCCGGTCCCGGCCCAGGGAGCGGACGTACCGCTCCGCGATCTCCCCGGCGTCCTCGCCGGAGGTGGAGCCGCAGTCGATGAGGGCCGTATGGCGGCCGCATGTCACGGCGATGCTCTGCCCCTGCCCCACGTCCAGCACCGTCAGGGTGCAGCCGGGGAGCGAGGCGGCGCGGACGGCGCTCACCGCGATGATGGCGCACAGGGACACCGCCGCGCCGGAGGCGATCCACACGGACCATTTGGGCCGCAGCTTAAAGACGGCGAAGGCCAGCACCGCCAGATACACCAGCACAAACCAGATCTTCATGGCCGCGCCGTCCAGGTAGACCGCCGCCGGGAAGGGCTTGGCGGCCAGCTTCACCGCGAAAAGGATGAGCTTCACCAGCACGGCGGGGTAAAAGCCCAGCACCCGCCCCGCCGGGAGCCACAAAAACGACAGTCCCACCGCCGCCGCGCCCAGAATAAACGCCGGGGACACGGCCCAGAGGATCAGCAGGTTGGTCAGGGGCGCGATCAGCGACACGCACCCGAAATAGTAGGCCGAGATGGGCATCGTCAGCAGCAGCGCCCCGAAGGTGGCGGAGGCGGTGCCGGAGGCCCACAGGAGCACGGTTTTTTTAAAGCTCTTCCCCTTGGGGAGCCGGGCGGTGAAGAACTTCTGCATCCGGGGCGTAAAGAGGATGATCCCCAGGGTTGCGGCAAAAGAAAGCTGAAACCCCGCCCCGGCAATGGCGCAGGGGTTCACAAGGAGCAAAATCAGCATGGCCAGGGAGAGGCTCGTCAGGCTGTCGCTCTCCTTGTAAACCAGGGGCGAGAGCAGGACCATGACCTGCATCACCACGGCCCTGACCACCGAGGCGGCAAAGCCCGACACCGCCGCGAAGACAAGCAGGACAGGCAGGACGATCAGTACGGCCAGGGCCGAGTGGCCCAGCACCGTAAAGAGGAAGCCCGCCAGGATGGAGACGTGCATCCCGGACACGGCCACGATATGGGTCACGCCCGCCCGCTCCATGGCGGCGGTGATTCCCGCGTCCTCGTTGAGCTTCGACCGGTCGCCGGTGAGGAGCGCCCGCATGAAATCCGCCGTCCCCAGGGGAAAGGTCCTGTCGATCCGGTCCCGGATGGCCTTCGCCAGATAGACGTGGAAGTTGCCGATCCCCATCCCCGGCGAGGCCGTCACCGTCAGATCCTTGGCGCTTCGGGCGAAGAGGAAAAAGCCCCGGGAGGTGAAGGAGGTGATCCTCTCCTCCCGCACCTTGTCCGCCGTGCCGAATTTGGCCCGGAAGCGGATCTCGTCCCCGGGCCGCAGGCCGGCGGGATCGTCGCTGTAAAAATACGCCCGTGTCTTGAGGCCGAACCGGCCCTGGCCGGTGATCTTCACGTCCACGGTGTACCCGTAGTCCGTCCGGGCGGGGAAGTCCAGCACCACGGCCTCTACAGGCCCCTCCGTACCGTCCATGGCCCTGGCCCCGGAAAAGAAGACCGTCTCGTAGCCGTAGGACCAGAGGATCCCCAGGGCCAGCCCCACTCCCGCCAGCGCCGCCGCCCGGCGGATGTCCCGGCGGATCAGGGCGTACAGCAAAAGCCCCGCCGCCGCGCCCGCCAGGGCCGCCAGGGGCATGAACCGCGCCGGCAGAAAATACTGGCAGAGAAAGGTGCCGAAAGCGAAGGAGAAGGCAAACCAGGCAAGCTTTCGCATGATCTACCCTCTCCCTTCTTCTCAATTTTAAGAAGCCTCAGCCGATCCGGGTCAGCACGTGGGCGTAGGCCGATTCCGCCAGGGGGACATATGTTTTTTCCAGCGCGTCCAGTTCCGCTATGAGCGCGTTGGCGCAGTCCCGGTCGGCCATAGTCTTTGCGTTGATCCGCACATTGAGTCCGGCGGACAACAGGGCGGCTCTGGCCAGCTGGGCCCCCACGCCCACGTCGGAGACGGCGATGGCGCTGCCCTTCTCCGAAAGCTCGGACATGAGCTCCACAGCCTCGGCGCACCGCCGCGCCATTTCCATGGGCGGACGGCAGGCGGTTTTCAAAGCCTCCTCCATGACCGCCGCCCGTTCCGGCGCGTCCTTGGGGATCGCGTAGGCCCGGGAGAGCGGCTCAAAGGCCGCCGCGTCATCGTCGATCAGCGCCAAAAGCTCCGTCCGAAGAGAGGCGGCGCGGCCGGCGACGGCGCGCAGCTTCTCCTCATACTGGGCGTATTTTTTCTTGCCCAGGGTGAGCTCACAGACCATACTGCCAAGGGCCGCCGCCAGGGCGCCGGCCAGCGCCGCCGCGCCGCCCCCGCCGGGGACGGGCGCTTTGGAGGCCAGATCGGCCGCGAAGGCTCCGAGGCTTTTTTCGGTCATTGTATGTTCCATTCCGCCCGCTCCCCTTAAAACAGCCCGGAGATGACGCCGTTCTCGTCCACGTCGATCTTCTCCGCCGCCGGGACCTTGGGAAGGCCGGGCATGGTCATTACCTCGCCGGTGAGGGCCACGATGAAGCCCGCTCCGGCGGAGACCTTCAGATTCCTCACCGTCACGTCGAAGCCGCTGGGCGCGCCCAGGAGCTTGGGGTTGTCGGAAAAGCTGTACTGGGTCTTTGCCATGCAGATGGGCAAGTCCCCGAAGCCCAGTTCGAATAGCTGCTTTGCCTGCTTCTTGGCCGCCGGGGTGAGAACGGCCTTTCCGCCGTGGTAGATCCGGCCCACGATGGCGTTGAGCTTGTACTGGATGGAGGTGCCGTCGGGATAGGCGTAGGTGAATTCCCGGTTCTCCGGGTTCTCGCAAAGGCGCACCACCTCCTGGGCCAGGGCGATACCGCCCTCGCCGCCCTTGCCCCATACCTCGGAGAGGGCCACGTTGACGCCCAGCTTCCGGCACTCGTCCTCCACCAGCTTCAGCTCCGCCTCCGTATCCGTGGGGAAGCGGTTGACGGCCACCACGGCGGGCAGATGGTAGACCTGGGTGATGTTCTCCACGTGCTGGAGGAGGTTGGGAAGGCCGCGCTTTAAGGCCTCCAGATCCTCCGTCCCCAGCTCCTTCTTGTCAAGGCCGCCGTGCATCTTCAGGGCCCGGACGGTGGCGACGATGACCACCGCGTCCGGCTTCAGGCCGGCCATGCGGCACTTGATATCCAGGAATTTTTCCGCGCCCAGGTCCGCGCCGAAGCCGGCCTCCGTGACGCAGTAGTCCCCCAGCTTCAACGCCAGTTTTGTGGCCACGATGGAGTTGCACCCGTGGGCGATGTTGGCGAAGGGCCCGCCGTGGACAAAGGCGGGCGTGTGCTCCAGGGTCTGAACTAGGTTGGGCTTTAAGGCGTCCTTCAAAAGGGCGGCCATAGCCCCGGCGGCCTTCAGATCCCCGGCGGTGACGGGCGTGCCGTCGTAGGTGTAGGCCACGATGATGGAGGCCAGGCGGCGCTTTAAGTCCAGAATATCGGTGGACAGGCAGAACACGGCCATGATCTCGCTGGCCACGGTGATGTCGTAGCCGTCCTCCCGGGGGCGGCCGTTGACTCTCCCGCCCAGGCCGTCCACCACGAAGCGGAGCTGCCGGTCGTTCATGTCCACGCACCTGCGCCAGGTGATGGTGGTGGGGTCGATGCCCAGGGCGTTGCCCTGATAGATGTGGTTGTCCAGCATGGCGGCCAGCAGATTGTTGGCCGCGCCGATGGCGTGGAAGTCGCCGGTGAAGTGGAGGTTGATGTCCTCCATGGGCACCACCTGGGCGTATCCGCCGCCGGCCGCGCCGCCCTTGACGCCGAACACCGGGCCCAGAGACGGCTCCCGGAGGGCGATCACGGACTTCTTGCCGATTTTCCTCAGAGCGTCCCCCAGGCCCACGGTGGTGGTGGTCTTCCCCTCCCCGGCGGGAGTGGGTGTGATGGCCGTGACCAGAATGAGCTTCCCGTCGGGCCTGTCCGCCCGGTCGGAGAGGAGCTTTAAGTCGATCTTGGCCTTGTAATTGCCGTACTGCTCCACATATTCCGGCTCGATGCCGCACTTTTCCGCGACGGCGGTGATGCGCTCCATTTCGCTCTCCTGGGCGATCTCAATGTCGGTCTTGTATTCCATTTTTATCCTCCGTTCCTTTGGTCATAACTCATATGCCGTATTCTATCAAAAAAGAGCGCGATAGTCAACACTACCGCGCCCGGATTCTCACCGCGCGTCCGGTTCTTCGATCAAGCGCAAAAGTTCCGTGGGGGTCATGGCCGGGACGGGGCTGGGGGCGGCCAGGAACGCCTGATCCCTGGTGACGATATAGTCGGCCTCTTCCCTGGCGGCGCAGACGGCCAGAACGGCATCCTCGTAGTCGGCCACGGGGAGCTCCAAGGCTTCCATACAGGATTCCCCGTCTACCTGGATAACGTCAAAAACATACAGGGTGTTCTGAACCACCTCCCTTGCCGTGGCATCCCCACGCCGTTTTTTCACGATATAGTGGATATCAGTGATGGTGTTGGCCGTGACAAGCCCCGCTATCTCCTCATTGACGACCGCCAAAACCAGTTCTTGTGAGTCCTCGCAGCCCGGCCTTCCCATGGCGGCATCGAGAATCACGTTGGTATCAAATACGACTTTCATTTTCCGAGGATCCGCTCCTCTCTCATGGCCTCGACTTCCTCATCAGAAAAGCTTATTCCGTTAAATAACTCGGTTAAATGTTTCCACGCTGCCTTTTTGTCCGGTTTTGCGCTCACGATTTTCGCCACCACCTTGCCGTTTTTCGTGATCAGGATATCCTGATCCTTCGCCATGGTCACATATTTTCCGGTGTTGGTCTTCAGCTCGGATACGGAGATCTGCGTCATGGATATTTCCCCCTTCCCATGAGATTTAGGTCATTTTTATTGTAGCGCAACAGACCTATTTTGTCAACAAATTCGGTCTATTATTCTATGCAAAAATAGACCCCTGAGCGGCTGTTCAGGGGCCTGTGAGCTCTATTGAATGAACATCGCCTCGCCTATGTTCACGGGAGTTAGGATGTCACGCTGGTACGATTTCAAGAAAACCGGCGAAAACTCAAGCATTTCGGGCCTATCTCAACTTTTAGGCTCTATCATTATAGACCGAAGCTGTTCCCGTGTCAATGAAAATGCCCCTACGAAATGGTAGGGGCATAAGTGCATTTACTCAGGTATTCATCTTGTCAAGGTGCTTCCATTTTTTCTTGCGGCGAGGATAACGTCAACTACTCTCTCGTCCCCCTCAAGACGGTCGAGGTTTTCAGACGCCTCTCTTACGGCATCCCATATCGCGTAAAATGCGTATGTAGCCCTGTTTGACATCTCCCCGTCGCAATCGGATCCGACGTGGTCAAGGTACGTCTTTTCAAACGCATACAGGAGAGCGTCGGCCTTGCAGCCCTTGTCCATGATGTCCTTGGCCTTGCCGACATAGCTGAAGCCGTTCGGAATATCCACAAATGCGGCGTTATACGAATAAGAAACGGCCACTCCCATCTGGGCGGCCGTGTCATCCATTATGGTCTTCCAGTTCACCGTGCCGTTGTACGAAACGGAGACGAAGGTATCTCTTATCTGAACGAGATTGTCTATAATCTCGATTTCAGTCTTCCGGTCAGCTCCGTCAAGGCTCGTGGCCGAGAAGCTGATTATGCCGGAGAATATCAGCGACAGGTTTTTTCCATACACGGCCCTGAACGAGGCGGCACAGTCTTTCTCTTTCAGCGTGGCGATCTGAGACTTGTTCAAATTCCAGAGCGTGACGCGGCCGGTGTTCTGGCTGGTGAGGTCCGTCTTCTGAAACGAAAACTCACAGTGAAGCGGTATCGGGACCTGCGCTGACTCGCCGACCTCAAAGCCTGAGCCCCCGGCCTGACCAGCCGAAAATCTGTACTGTCGGTCAAAGTTCAAGATGTCTGCCACGAGGCTCACTCCAATCTGCTGTCAGCTAAAATTGCCCCTCCCGTTTTGGGCGAAAAGGGGAATATATTTTCGTAAGAAAATATATATAAAATAATATATTGGTTACGATTACGGTTACGGTTACGGTTATGCGTGGAATTTCCACGGATTTTCCGCAGGATTGTCCACGGAAATTCCGTGGAGTGCCAGAAAAGAGGTCCGAAAAGTGCCATTTTCGCCTATTTTTCATAACTTTTTTGGGAAATTAAAAATCAGGCAGGCTGAGAAAAAAGGCACCTTAAAGTAACCTTGTGCGAGGATTTTGTCTGGAATTTTGTGCGGATTTTGTTTGGAAAGTCCACGGAAAATCCACGGACATTCCGCAGGATTACGGGAAAATGGCATAAAAAAGCGGAGGGGCAAATGCCTCTCCGCAAATTCAGTTTTGCTCAAGGTCGAGCGCTTTCGATGGGCTGAAATTCAATTCTGAGCTTCATGCCCATGCCGGCCGCAAGCCTCTGGAGCGTCTTGACCGACGGGTTTGCGGACCCACGTTCGAGTTTGCTGATGTCGGCCTGGGCGATGCCAGTCCGCTCGGCAAGTTTCTGCTGGGTCATCCCGCTCGACTCTCTCGCTTCGATCATGGCCTGAGCTATCGCAAGCTCAGGCTGGATCGCGTCCCACTCTGCCTTAAATTCAGGGTCCCTGAGATTCTTGGCAAGTTCTTTTTCGAAATCGTCCATCATTCATTCCCCTTTCTGCTCAAATAATCGGAACGGAATTTTTTAGCGGTCGAGATTTCCGATTGCGGAGTTTTCTGCGTCTTCTTGACGAACCCGTTGGTCATCACGATTTGCTGTCCATCAAAGAAGAAATACAAAACCCTCGTGATATTGCTCCCCTGTTTGGTGCGAAGTTCGAACAGCCCGTCTCCCATGGCCTTTGAGTAAGGCTCCCTGAGTTTCGGCCCATTCATTTTCAGAAGAGCAATCCCTTCGAATACCTTGACTCGCATTTTCGAGTCGAGGGAGTCGAGGAAATCTATGACCGGGCAGCTACCGTCTTCCTTCCTGTAAAAGTAGACGTTGTAACCTGTCACCGTGCCCCCTTCTTTCTCTCTTGTATTCTATACTTATCTTATAGGATTTATCCCATAAAGTCAAGAGGAAAATCAGGATTGAGCAGAATTATTTTTATACCGGAGCGAAGATGAACTTGGCCTTCCCGTTTCGGAAATCGTCACGGCCTATGTGGTCGAGGTTTGTCATCACGCCGAACACGCCGAACGGGAGCGATGTGACGCCGTAGAACAGATTCAGCGGGAAGTTGGGGATAATCTTGATGCCGATGACGATGGGGACATTCAATGGGGTGTAGAGCCTGAACGTCCAGTAGTCAGCCGTATCGTTGTAGGTGAAGCGTATCCTCCATCCATTTTTCGTAGTAGCCATAGACTACCTTACTGTATCTGCTTTCTCCGGGAGAGCCCGTATTGTACGCCGTTAAACCTCTCTCGATTCCGTACTTTCCGATGAGCTCCGCCAAATAATCACAGCCGACCCTGAAGTTTGAAAATGGGTCCATCAAATCCGTGACCCCCAGGCGTTCCATTCGGTCCTTATGCCATCGTTGCTGGACTTGCATATACCCGAAAGCCCGGCCGCTGTCCCCCATGACGTTCCTGAACGTGGTTTCCTTCTGGATGACCGCCAGAGCCAGGGCGAACGGCGTCCCGCTTTCCTCACAGGCTGCCCTGAGATAAATCTGCTCCTCGTAGCTGAGGGGGATCTCGTCGCTTATGTACCCCTGAGCCAGTAACGCCTTCACCGCCTGTTGCTCTCTCGGATCTGTCTGGACATCCGGCTCGGTTGGAGTTGTCTCTTCTTCCGGCTCGTCTTTCGGCTCGGAGGGCATTACATCCTCCGGCTCAGGCGGAACATTCAACGTTTCTGTCACCACAAGATGGATCGGTGCTCTGGTTTCCTCTGGCAACTTCATTTGTTCCTCCGGCACTTCAACTTTCTTCCTCGAAGCTCCTGTTATGAAGCTCATCACCAGCGCAACGACCGCTATCGAGAAGATGAAGACCGTCGCCCTGACCCTGCGCCGCCTCCTACGCCGGTTGCGCTCTACCCTGTACCTGCTTGCTTTTTGCTGTTCCGACTCTGTCATGCTGATTTTCCTTTCCCTTTTTCTTTATCTCGCAGAAGGGGGCAAGGTTGATAAAACCCTGCTTCCTGATTGCCTCGTTGAGCTGGCTTTCTGTGGTGATGCCGTATTTTTCCCTCAGGATCTCGAAGATTTTATCCTCCTGACCCATCAGAGTGACCTCCCCTCATCGCCATCTCACCTATGGTCTTCAGCTCGCTCACCGTCTTAGCAACCCTGTCCAGGTAGTCCAAGACCTCTCTGAGGGCCGGCTTTTCGTCGTCAGTGATTTTGCCGTCTTCGGCTATATCGACAAGCGCATCTTTCACTTCCGTCAGCTTGTCGACCTTGAGCTCTTTCAGCAGTTTCACCGTGACCCGCTCGATGCTGAGAACATCAGCGGAAAGTGACAACCTGCACCCGATGGGACACTCGTTCAGGCAGTAGTAATTCAGCAGGTACGGAGCGTTATATAGGTCCGCCATCAGCACCGCCTTATCCACCGGCATACACTTCGAGAGCCCGAGCTCCGCATCAGCTACCGCCGACACCGACATTCCGAGCCTCTCTGCGGCGCCATCACGGCTTAATAGCCTGTCGTCATACGCCGCCGCCTTTTTCCTGGCCTCAAACCAAGGATTGCCTGCTGCTTTTGTGGCTTCACGTCCCATTTTTTTCGCCTCTCAAATCGCTTATAATAACCATAGTGGCAAACATAAATAACCGATTGGATAACCAGCATCCAAAAAATAATGCCTCATCATCTGGTAGGCATCATTCCATCGAAAAAGTAATCATTTACCTGTCCTGCCGTAAACCCCAAGACCCTTGCGACGATTACTTTCTCCTGGTCGGTAAACCTAACAGTTCCTCGCTCCTTCTTCCCATAGGATTGCTCGTTGATGTTAAGTTGTTCGGCCATATATTTCTGCGATAATCCAAGCCTTGTCCGGGCTCCTTTGATTTCGAGTGGCTTCATGATAGGTTCACCCCCCTCCTTTTTCAATTCCGGTTAGATTAACCGGTAAGATTATTATACTTAACCAACCGGATAATGTCAAGTGTTTTTTTGATTTTTTCATAAAAATAGGTTGTAAACGCTACGAAAAAGCATTACAATGGTTAAGCACAATAATCATCTTGGTAAAAGGAGTTTTCATCATGGACTTCACATTAGACTTCAGCATTTTTCAGAAGCGCCTCCGAGATATTATAGAGAGCCACGGCAAGATGGTCCAGGAGGTGGCCGATGATACAGGCATCTCAAAAATCACATTATCCCGCTACCTGAACAATCACCGGGAGCCTGATTTGAAGTATGTGGTCGCCCTGGCTCAATACTTCAACGTCTCCATCGAGTGGATGCTCGGCCTGAGCGACAGCAAGTTTGAGGTCCTGCCCCAAGAAACTCAAGAGTTCGTCCATCTTTTCAGCCTTGCCTCTCACGATGACCGCAGGGTCATCGAGGCCGTGCTGAGCAAATACAGAGAGGAGTAATGACCATGTCCTTCGGCGAGAAGACGGGTCGTACTGCCTTCTTCGCCGATCTCGGCCGAGAGGTAGTGCGCCTGAGCGAAATCCCATCAACCTTCACTGACCCCGTGTGCGTTGGAAAAGCTGTTCCTATCTGTCCAGGCGGAGGGCTCACCTGCATTGCGGACGTCTATGTCACTCCGAACGGAGGTGTGGCCCTGGCTTTCCCTGATCTCACCCCATCCGACAAAGGCACCCTACAGTGTGCCGCTGGAGCGCTGCGTACCAGAAACCACGAGTGGCTCGACGAGGTGGCGTCCGACTACTTTTTCGAGACGGAGGGCCAGGCGTCACTTGTCATCGACGTGATGGCCCGTATTGGCTTCATGGGCTAGCCTAATTTTTCAAAAGTCAATATATTTTTGCCAGCCGTAAAAGTTTCACTGTACCAACCGTATCAAGTCATGCA
>CANRMY010000029.1 GCA_947631845.1 uncultured Oscillospiraceae bacterium
CCACCTTATTTGCCATTTTTAGTCATTCATACGCTCGTTTATGCTGGGCGTGAGGTGGTTTTTTGACAGACTGAAAAAAACAAAGGCGGCGCAAGCCGCCTTTGTTTTTTTAACTGTCGAAGAAAGCCCTGAGGGGCTTTTTTCCCTTTTGGTAAGCTTACAGCAGGCTCCTGTACAGCTCCTTGATTTCCTCCACGGAGGTCTCCCTGGGGTTGCCGGGGCGGCAGGCGTCGGCGTAGGCGGACTCAGCCAAAAAGTCGATATCCTCCTCCTTCAGGATGCCCTTCAGGTTCGCGGGGATGCCCACGTCGGCGGAGAGCTTCTTGACGGCGGCGATGGTGGCCTCGGCGGCCTCCTTGTCGTTCATCGTGTCGATGCCGGCAACGCACATGGCTTTGCCGATGGCGCGGTAGCGCTCGCCGGCCACGGGGGCGTTGTACTCCAGGCCCGTGGGCAGGATGATGGCGCAGGCCACGCCGTGGGGGGTGTCATAGAGGGCGGAGAGGCCGTGGGCCATGGAGTGGACGATGCCCAGACCCACATTGGAGAAGCCCATGCCGGCGATATACTGGCCCAAGGCCATGCCTTCCCGGCCGTCGGGGTCGTTCTGAACGGCGTCCCGGAGGTTGGCGGAGATGAGCCGGATAGCCTCCAGGTGGAACATGTCGGAGATGGCGCAGTGGCCGGCGGTGATGTAGCCCTCGATGGCGTGGGTCAGAGCGTCCATACCGGTGGCGGCGGTGAGCCCCTTGGGCATGGTGCTCATCATGTCGGGATCCACCACGGCGATCTCGGGGATGTCGTTCACGTCCACGCAGACGAACTTGCGCTTTTTCTCCACGTCGGTGATCACGTAGTTGATGGTGACCTCGGCGGCGGTGCCGGCGGTGGTGGGCACGGCGATGGTGAAGGTGGCGTGCTTCTTGGTGGGGGCCACGCCCTCCAGGGAGCGGACGTCGGCAAATTCCGGGTTCTCCACGATGATGCCGATGGCCTTGGCGGTGTCCATGGCGGAGCCGCCGCCCACGGCCACGATGCAGTCCGCGCC
Organism: uncultured Oscillospiraceae bacterium; assembly: GCA_947631845.1. Lineage (GTDB taxonomy): Bacteria > Bacillota > Clostridia > Oscillospirales > Oscillospiraceae > RUG626. The sequence goes on from CANRMY010000029.1 coordinate 1,049, forward strand.
GCTGTCCTTAAAGGCCGCCACGCCCGTCTGGACGTTCTCAATGGTGGGGTTGGCCTTGATGTTGGAGTACACCTCATAGGGGAAGGAGGCGGCGTCCAGCAGGGCGGTGACCTTGCCGGTGACGCCGAACTTCAGAAGGTCAGGGTCGGTGGCCACAAAGGCCTTCTTGTATCCGCGGGCGGTGAGCTCGGGGACGATGTTCTCGATGGCGCCGTGGCCGTGATAGGAAATGGTGTTCAGAACGATACGGGATGCCATAGTGAATACACTCCTTTATATTGTGATTTATTATAATATTTCCTTTTTTGGGGCTTTTACGCCTGGCGCGGGGCCAGATACCCCTCCCTGGGCGTCAGCTCGAACCGGTCGCACAGGAGCCACATGGCCTCGTCGGTGATGGTGTTGAGAAGCGGCAGGTGGGCGATCTTCATGTAGATTTCCGCCGCCTTCTCCGCCGTCTCAATGAGGCCGAAGGTCTCATCCAGGTCCTTGCCCGCGCCGTAAATGCCGTGCTGGGACCAGACCACCAGGCGCGCCGTCTTCATCTTCTCCGCCGTGGCGACACCGATCTCATTGGTGCCGCAGAGCATCCACGGCAGGACGTTGACGCCCTCGGGGAAGACCACGATGCACTCGGTACACATCTGCCAGAGGGTGCGGGTGAAGGCCTTCTCGTCCAGGTCGTGGACGTAGGTCATGGCCAGCAGATTGCCGGGGTGGCAGTGCATGACCACCCGGTTTTCCGGGTTGACCTCCAACCTCGCGGCGTGGCTCATGAGATGCGCCGGCAGCTCGCTGGTGAACTTGCCGCCGTCGGCATAGCCCCACAGCAGCTCCGCCGTGCGGCCGGAGTCCTTGATGCGGATGAGGCCCAGATTCACCTCGGGCGCGTACTGGACGTTCTTGAAATACTTGCCCGTGCCGGTGACCAGGAAATATTTCCCGTCCAGCGTGGGGGCGTCAAAGCCCGTGGGGATCTCCCGGATCACCTCGGTGAGGTCCATGTATTTGGCAATCTCCTCCTCGTCCACCATCAGGCTGATGTTGCCGCCGTTGCGCTCGTCCCAGCCGTGGTCGTACATGTTGGTGGCGGTGCGGATCATCTCAATCATGAAGGGGGCGGTGAGGATGTCCTTCCGCTTGAGCTTCTCCACGGTGTCACGGGTGGCCTCGCCCACCTTCTCCGCCACGTCCTTGGCGGCGTCTTTAATATCGTTAAAATTGATGTCCTTCAGTGCCATGATCTTTTCCTCCTTACGCTCTCTTGGAAAGCACGTCGGCTTCGTATTGTTTGATCCCCGGCAGCCACGCCCCGTCCAGGGGCTTGCCCTGACGGCGGCAGTATTCATCCCACACGTCCCCGAAGGGCGCGGTCTTCAGATCCTCCTGGAGCACCATGAGGCTCGTCCAGTCTCCCTCGTCCTGGAGGCGCTTCTCCGTGTCATTGGGCTGTAAGAGCGCGAACAGCAGGGCCTTCTGGAGATTGCGGAAGCCCGTGGTCCAGGCGGAGACCCGGTTGATGGAGGCGTCGAAGTAATCGAGGGCGATCTTCACCCGGCCGTCCAGGCCGCCGCAGCGGACGATCTCCCGGGCGATCTCCCGCGTCTCGTCGTCAAAGAGCACCACATGGTCGGAGTCCCAGCGGATGGGGCGGGTGACGTGCAGGGCAATCTCCGGGTAGAAGGCCAGGAGCGCCGGGATCTTGTCGCTGACCACCTCGGTGGGGTGATAGTGGCCGTTGTCCATGAGGGGGATGCACTTGCCCGGATTGGCGGCGGCGTAGCTCAGGGCGAACTCGGCGGAGCCCACGGTGTAGGCCTCCACGCCGATGCCGAAGACCTTGGACTCCACGCAGGGCTTCACCTTGTTGAAATCAAAGGGCTCGGAGAGGATCTCGTCGATGGCCTCCCGGTAGCGCACCCGGGGCCCCAGCCGGTCGCCGGGCACATCCTTGAAGCCGTCGCCGGTCCAGATGTTCATGACGCACTCCTGCCCCAGCTCCTCCGCCAGGTACTGGCTGATGCGGATGGAGGCCTTGCCGTGGTCGATCCAGAAGCGCCTCGTCTCCTCATGGGGGGAGGAGAGGGTCAGCGGGTCGCACTTGGGGTGGGAGAAGAAGGTGGGGTTGAAGTCGCACCCCAGGCCCCTGGCCTTGCAGAAGTCCACCCATTTCTTAAAGTGTTTGGGCTCCAGCTTGTCCCTGTCTGCCCACTCGCCGTTTTCAAAGATGGCGTAGCTGGCGTGAAGATTCATCTTCACCTTACCGGGGATGAGCTTTAAGACCTCGTCGATATCCGCCATCAGCTCCTCCGGCGTCCGGGCGCGGCCGGGGTAGTTGCCGGTGGTCTGGATGCCGCCGGTCAGGGGCTTTGACGGGTCGGTGTCGAAGCCCCGCACGTCGTCGCCCTGCCAGCAGTGCAGGGAGACGGGCACGCCCTTCAGCGTCTCCATAGCCGCCTCCACGTCCACGCCCAGCTTTGCGTATTTTTCCTTCGCTTCCGTGTAGCTCATTTGCTTACCTCCATTTGAATTTTCAGATTTCCGATAGCCGTGGCCTCGATGGGCAGGGCCACGACGGTTTTCCCTGTGACCTCCTCCGTGAGCCGGTTGAGATAGCCGTTCCTGGCCCCGCCGCCCACGATGTAGAGCTTTGTGTATTGCCTGCCGGTGTTGGCCTCCAGCTCCTCCAGGGCCTTTTTGTACCCCAGGGCCAGGGAACGCACCGCGCAGTTGAAATAGTCGCCGGGGGTATGGAGCGCGCCGCCCGCGGCCTCGTTAAAGGCTTTGACCATGCTCTCCGGGGCCAGAAACGCCTGACTTGCGGCGTCCACCACGGCGGTATTACCGCTTTCCTCCGCCATTTTGGTGATGGTTCCGAAGTCCGTCTCCGGGCAAAGCTCACTCCGCAGGCGGTTGATGAGCCACATGCCCATGATGTTCTTCTGATAGCGGTTGTAGCCCACGCCGCCCTCGTTGGAGTAATTGGCGGCCATGCTCCCCGCGTCCGTCAGGGGCTTGGGCGTCTTGACGCCCAACAGCGACCAGGTGCCGGAGGAGATGTAGGGCTCCGACCTCTCCATGGGGATCCCCTCCACCGCGCTCCCCGTGTCGTGGGTGGCGCAGAGGACAGCCTTGATCCCCTTATATTCGCCGATGACCGTTCCGGGTGCCGAAAGCTCCGGGAACAGGCACCGGGGCAGGCCCAGTCTATCCGTTATTTCTGTGTCGAAGCGGCCCGTCCCGGCGTTGATGAGGCCCTGGGTGGTGGCGTTGGTGTACTCCCGGGCCTTCACGCCCGTCAGCGTCCACATCAGGTACTCCGGCACCATCAAAAGCCCCGTCACGCCCGCGAGCCTGCCGCTTATCTTGTCCTCATAGAGCTGATAGACGGTGTTGAAGGGCTGGAACTGGCACCCGGTGTGCCGGTAAAGCTCCTCAAAGGGCACGATGGCATGTACCTCGTCGATGATCTTCTCCGTGCGGGCGTCCCGGTAGGCGTAGAAGGGCGGCACAGGCTCGTCCCCCCGCAGCAGCACATAGTCCACGCCCCAGGTGTCGATGGCGAAGCTCTCGATGGCGCCAAACGCCGCGATTGCCCTGTCTATGCCCTCCCGGACGTATCCGGCGAGGGCCGGCATGTCCCAGACGAGGCGCCCCTTTTCCTCCTTGACGCCGTTGGGGAAGCGAAAAACCTCTTTCGTTTTCAACTCCCCGTCCTCTTCCCAGCCCACCAGATGCCGGCCGGAGGACGCGCCGATGTCAATGGCCAGATAGTATTTCATTCTTCCACCCCTTTTATCGCTTATAGCATTACTATAACCCGAATTTTCCCATTCGGCAATGACGGGAAAAATTTTCGGTGTATCCGATTTTGCACTTTTCCCTTGACAATCCCGCCCACCGGGGATACGATGAAGGGGACAAATCTTTCAGCTTGAACCGGAGGTGGTAACCGTGCGTCCCGAGATCCTGGAGCGCCTGTCGCAGATCTCCGCCGAGGAGCGGGAGATCCTGAGCGGCGAGGCCGTGGACATGACCTTATATAACCGCGCCGGCGGCAACGTCTTAGAGCCGGGCGGCCTTCTCAGTGGGGGCCGCCTCTTCGGCATCCGCACCCACACCCGCTTCGCGCCCTTCCCCCGGCACAGCCACACCTATGTGGAGATGGTCTACCAGGCCGCCGGCGTCACGCGGCACATCATCGACGGCACGGAGAAGCTGGAGCTTCGGGCCGGGAGCCTGTTGCTCTTAGGCCGGGGCGCGGAGCATGAGATCATGCCGGCGGGCCGAAACGACGTGGCGGTGAATTTCATCCTGGTCCCCGCCTTCTTCGACAACGCCGCCATCTCCATGGGCGGGTCCAGCGCCCTGGCCGTGTTTTTGAAGAGCAACCTGGGCCTGACGGGGAGCGCCGGGGCGTATCTTGTATTCGATATTTCCGGCGATGCCGCCGTGGAAAATCTTTTGGAGAACCTGGTGCTCCTGGAGCTGGAGGGGGCCGACCCCCGCCGCCAGGAGCTTCAGCGGGCCACCCTGGAGCTTCTGCTGCGCCATCTGTCCCTCCGGGCGGAAAAGCTTCTTATCTCAGGCCGCCGGGACCGGGAGCAGGCCATAACCCTCTGGGCCCTGGGGAGGATCGAGGAGGACGTCCACTGCACCCTGGGGGGCCTGGCCCGGGAGCAGGGGCTGACGCCCTCCGCCCTGACCCGCCTCTTAAAACGCCGCACCGGCTGTACCTTCACGGAGCTTCTGCACACCGCCCGCTTCAACCGGGCCGTGACGCTGCTGACGGAGTCGGAGCTCAGCGTTGCCGATATCGCCGTCCGCGTGGGCTATGAGAACACCGGCTTTTTCTACCGCCGCTTTGAACAGCTCTACGGCTGCACCCCGGGGGAGTACCGGAAACGGAACGCCCGCTCCCCGGTCGTGTTTCCGGGATAGAGACCATTAAACAGGAAGCTGCCTATTTCTTCTTTTTCGGTTTTGGCGCCGGCAAATCCTCATACATGGCGTCAAATAAACCTGTCAAAAACGCTCTGTTATCAACTTCGTCCACCAGCAGCATCTCTTTTGCTCCCTCATAGGGCAATTCATAGGCCGCTGTTGGCATATAGTTTATTGCGGCTTTCGTTGGCTTCACAAGCAATCTGTCATCATAGATACCGCCTACGATCTTGCCACGGTAATAGATGATAAATTCTCCCATCATAGCCCGAACTGTAATTTCATCCAATTCAGATAATTGCTCTAAAATAAAATCTAAATATTCTTTACTTGATGCCATTATTTCACCTCAAATCCCGATTTATCTACCAGCGATTTTCCCCTGATATTCAGTGGTACGCCGTATAATATCCAAATATGTGAGGGCGGGAACACAAAGCGGAATTGGGCGAAATTAAGGCTTTTATTCACAGCAAAGATTTTTAAACGTCAGCCCCCGGCATTTCTGCAAAATGACCCCCAGATTGCCCTCCGCCAGGGTGCAGTCGGTAAACGTCATGTTCCTGATCTCATGCCCCGGCTTTGAAAAGCCCACCAGCTCAATGGCCGGCGTGCGGCGCAGGACGTGGTCGTGATCCAGGCTCTGGCCCAGGATGCGCACCCGCTCGAAGAGGCAGTTTTCAAAGACGGGCTGATCGGGGCCGGGAACGCCGTCGTCGTTGTAGGGGACGGTGTGCATCAGCACCCGCGCCACGGCGCAGTCCGTGAGCCGCAGGCCCCGCACATAGCCGCCCCGCTTGGGGGTGGCCTTGATCTCGATGCCCTGCATGGCCTGCCCCAGGTCGCAGTCCCAGACCCACACGTCCTCCACGCCGCCGCTCATCTCGCTGCCCACCACGATGCCGTGGCCGAAGGCGCTCTCGCAGTCGAAGATGCGGATGCGCCTTGTGGGGCGGTTTATCTCGTTGCCCTCCGGGTTCTTGCCGGATTTCACGGCCACCATGTCGTCCCCGGTGAAGAACCGGCAGGCGAACAGCGTGCAGTCCTCGCTGGAATCCGGGTCCCAGCCGTCGCCGTTCCACACCCCCTCGGACAGGAAGGTGCAGTGGTCAGTGACGATTTTTTTGCTGTAGATAAAGTGGAGATTCCAGCTGGCCCCGTTTTTCAGAGTGAGGCCGGTGATGCGGATATTCTCGCAGTTGGACATGTTGATGAGCCGGGGCCGCGCCCGGCCGGGGATGGTGTGGTCGTTCTCACAGGAGGCCACCAGCTCCGCGTTGGCGGCCAGAAATTCCCGCAGACGCTCCCGCTCGGCGTCGATGACGTTGAGGCACAGCTCCTGCCCGCCGGAGGCGATGGTCCCGCCCCCGTAGATCAGCACGTTTTTACAGTTGGGGCCGGCGGCGTGATCCAGCTCCCCTAAATTGAGGAGGCTGGAATAGCACTCCATCTCGATGCCCTCGAAGCGGCTTCGGATCCGGGGTAGATAGTCCTTAGGATCGGCGGTGCCCTGAAGGACGGCGCCCTCGTCCACATGGAGGGCCATATCCGAGTGGAGCCTCAGGGCCCCGGTCCTGTAGGTGCCGGCGGGGACGTAGACCTCCTGATGGGGGCCGCAGGCGTCGATGGCCGCCTGGAGGGCGGCGGTGTCCATGGCGATCCCGTCGCCCGCCGCGCCGAAGTCCCGGACGTCCAGCCGCGCCCGCACCTTCTCCGTCCTGACCGTCAGAGCGCCCAGAACAGTGTCCCCAGCCTGGACGGAGGCCCGAAAGCCCGTGTCCGGCGGCAGATTTTCAAAGGTGATATGGGTCCTCTCCGTGGCCCTGGTCTCCCCGCCGAAATTGACGGCGTAGGGCCCCGGCGCGGATTTCTCCCACCAGAGGGTGACGGTGTTCGCCGTGGCGGCGTAATTGAGTTCAGCCATTTTCCCGCTCCTTCCGCGATTGAAATTGTATATATAATTCCTTGTCCGTGGGGTGGTTGTCCTCCACCAGCAGGGCCCGGATGGGCCTGTCCCGCCTGTCCATATAGGCCAGCCGGTACCACCTGTCGTGGGCGGGGGAGTCCCCCAGCTCCCGGACACAGCCCATGAGCTTCTCCAGCATGTAGGCCGTGTGCTTGTAGTCGGCAAAGCAGTCGTTGTCCGTAAAGCCCTGAAAAACGCCCTTCTCCCAGGCTTTCAGGGCCCCGGCGGCCTCCCGGAAGCGCTCCGAGGCGTCCCCGAAGGCCATAAAGGCGGCCAGAAAGTCCCCCTTTTCCAGCGCCTCAAAGCCGTCGCCCAGGAGCGCCCCGGCCTGAGCGCCCAGGGCCTGCAGCCGCGCGTGGAGGGTGATGTCCGCCGCGCCGCTCTTTTCGCACCGCTCCCACAGTGCCTGGAGCTTGGGCGTCTGCGCCCGGCAGAGATCGCCGAAGTACCGCGCCTGTCCGGCGAGAGTCCCCGCGTCCGTCAGCCACCGGAGGCCCGGGGCGGGGGAGAGCCTGTCTATAAAAAACTGGTGCGCGATCATCCGGGGGATCTCGCAGTAAAACTGCTCCCCGGCGTGCTGGTCCGGCTCCGGCCCGAAGGCCAGCTGGGCCGCGCTGTACGCCCGGTAGCAGGCCGCCACGGCCTCCGAGCCGCCGAAATAGGCCTCCGCGAAGGACCGGCTGTGGGCCTCGTCGGAGAGGGTCTCGCCAAACCACTTTTTCCGCACCGCATCCAGCAGATAGACATGGGGCCGGATGTTGGAGCAGTTGATCATCCAGTATTCCGAAAGCCCCTTCTCCATGGCCGCGTTAAGCTCGGCGTCCACCAGATCCACGCTGTTGGGGAACATGGTCATGTGGTTGGCCGCCTGCAGGTCGTAGAAGGAGACGTGGTAGTAGATGCCGCCGTGGGCCTCCGGCTCCTCCGGCAGGGCGGAGACGCGGGGATCGTGGTTGCCCCGGCGGCGGGTGACCATTTTGCCAAAGCCGTTGTCGGCTCTTATCTTAATAACGTCCGGGTCGATATCCACAACCCCCCGGGCGTACAGCTCCATGACCTCGCCGTAGAGGTTGGTGCAGAAGACAGGAGCGGGCACATATTTTTCCACCAGCCGCCGCTGGAGGCGGAGCATTTTGGAGATCATGGCCCCGCGCTTCTCGTCGGTGTCGTATCTGCCCGTGGTGTCGCTGGCCCAAAAGGGCGCGTCCCCCTGGCCCCGGAAGCCCAGGCACCAGACCACCTTTTTGTCCCTCTGCGCCCTGACCGCGTCCACCCACTGCTTCTGAAAAAGCGCCGGGTGCTCGTCGTAGTTGGGCTCCAGGTCGGGGTACTCCCGGAGAAAGAACTCCGCCCCCAGAGCCTCGGCGTGGTGATGGGAGAGCCACAGCCCGTAGGAGGACGCCAGATCCCGGTAGAGCCGGCCGTCCTTGTCCGTGCCGGGGATGACCATGTTGCCGCCGCACCGCAAAAGGGCCTCGAAGGCCATGCGCCAGGGCTCGGAGGGATCCCCGTTGATTGACCACTTTTTTAAAAGCACCTCGTCGTTGATGAACCAGCCCCGGTACCGCACCGCGGGCTTTTTTCCGGTATACACCCCGTCGGGCACGGACACCGGCGGGATCCGCCCGATCTGAACGTCCATCCAGAACCAAAACGGGGGGATGCGGAGAAACCGTTCGGAGATGTAGAGAAGCCCGTAGACGAACCCCGGCGCGTCCCCGGCGCGGACGGCCATTTTCCCCGCCGTGACATCCACGGCGAAGGCCTCCGGCCGGTCAAAAGCGGCGCTTTCCAGGGCGATCACGTTTACCGGGCGCGGCCCCGGGCCGAACCGTTTTTCCAGGTCCCGCCGGAGGATCCCAGCGGCGTTTGCCACCGCCTCCGGGCCGTCGCCGCCCGGATAGGCCCCCACGGCCGTCCCGGCGCAAAGGGTGAAGCTCATCCCTCACCCTCCGTCCTGACGGCGCCCGCCGTCAGCGCCTGCCAGAGCCGCTCCGCCCCGGCGAAGCGCTCCTTATCCTTGTCGAAAAAGATGCCCCGGCGGCCCACATACAGCCCTTCCATAGCGGTCTGCCCGTCGATGGGCATCTCCGTGGGATCCATGAACCGGGTAAACGTCCCCAGATCCATGCCCTTCAGCACCGGGCAGTCCTCCCAGCGGTACACCATGTCCCGCCAGTTGGACGCGTCGTACCGGTCGCCCTCCGCGTCCGGGGCGGTGCCGTCCAGATACGACAGGATGCCGAAACGGGCCTGGAACGCCTCGGGCTGATCCACTAAGATCAAAAAGACGTCCCCGGAGGTCAGATCCACCGTCAGCCGGGTCATCACGGCCTCCCGCCGCTCCATGTCGCTGTAATCCTCGTCGGGGTCGCTGAAGTCCACATCGTAGATGTAAAGCTCCACCGCCACCTTCCCGTCGCCGTTCAGATCCTCCCCCAGCTCGGCGATCCGCGCCTTCAGGGCGTCCTGGGTCTCCTCCTCGGGGGCGTTGGCGGCGATCAGCGCCACCTCATAGTCCGGCTTTGTCCGGAAAAACATATCCTTGATGATGAAAAAGAGGATGAGGGCCCCTACGATCCCCACGATCACCCAGATCAGGTTGTAGTCCCACCAGTTGCGCCGCAGCTCCTTCTTGGTGTAGACGGGCTTCTCGTCGGGCTTCACGTCCTTATATTTCCATTTCAAATATTCGCTGGCCATTTACTGCTCCTCTCCTTCCTCGGGCGTCTCCTTCGCCTCCCGGGCGGCCTTTTCCGCCGCCCGCTTCCGCTCGTCCAGCGCCTCTAACTTCTCCGTGATGGAAAAGACCTCGTCGATGGGTCCCCACAGGGTCATGAGGCTCACCAGCATGGGCAGCCAGAAGTTGAAGAGCACATACCCCAACAGGGAGATGGGGTAGGTCACCACCAGGAAAAACCAGTAGAGCACCGTCACCGCCACCGCGATCAGCGTCTTGACGGGGTGCTGGGCGGACAGGGTCAGGGAGTTGACCAGGATCCGCCCCAGGGGCAGATCTATCAGCGCGATCTGGGGTACGCTCCAGGCGGCCACCGCCACGGAGATGAACATCCCCACCAGCATCAGCACGAAGATGAGGAACCCCACGTTTCTGGCGTGGAGCAGGATGAAATACTGGAAGGAGCAGAGAAGCCCCACCAGGAAGCCGAAGGCCAGGGACTGCTTCAGGTTCCGTTTCCAGGCCGCCCGGTATTTCATCCACCAGAAGCCCGCCTCGCCCCGGATGGCCCGCAGCACCGTGTCCGCCACGCCGATGATCTGGGGCATGGCCAGCATCCCGCCCAGGGGGCCGCCCACCAGCACAAAAATGAGGCCGTGGCTGGTGATGCCCAGAAACACCGCGACGATATACACCAGCGCCGTCACGGCGGCCAGGATCCCCGCGCCCAGAAGGCCCAGGGTGTGGTGGGTGTAGATCTGCCAGAACCGCCCCAGAGCCGTCCTGGGCTCCGGCGCCTGACCCCCTTCGGGGCCCATCCCGGCGAAATTGTTGAAAAAGCTCATATCAAGTCTCCTCTTTTCTCTGTACGGCGTACCCGCGCGTTCCCATTGCCGAAAAAGCCCGTCGGGGCTTTTTCGACAGCTTTACCTGGGCGGCGTGGTCCAGCCGGTATACCGCCGCAGGCTCACCGGCCTGTCCGCGTGGATCTTACTGCGCCAGACCGTGGGCGGCTGGCCCATGATGGCGGAAAAGTGCCGGTTGAAGCTGGACAGGGACCGGAACCCCACCGCTTCGCAGATCTCCAGCACCGAGGAATCGGTCGTCTGCAAAAGACTGCACGCCCGCGTGATCCGGGCCCTGTTGAGATATTCCAGCGGCCCCAGACCCATGGTTTCCGTAAAGACCCGCCGGAAGTAGCTGGTGCTCATCTTACAGGCCGCCGCCAGGTCGTCCATGCGCAGATCCTCCATGTAGTGTCTGTCCACGAACCGCAGGGCGGGGGAGATGTGAAAGGGCTTCTCGCCCTTCTCCGGCTCCCGGTCCTCCGCCTGCCGGCACAGCTTATTTAAGATGATATCCAGCAGCGCCCGGACGCACCGGCGGTAGTTGGGGCGCTGCTCCACGATCTCCCGGACGGCCTCGTTGGCCAGCATCCCCAGAAGCGGATCCTGCTCCCGTGAGACGATGGCCCTGAAATTGTACAGCACCTTCGTGTACATCTCCGCTACGGGCAGCTCGATGGAGGAGGTGGTCGGGTCGATGAGCTGTATGGGATCCACCATGATGTAGCTCCACTTGGACGCCGTCCCCGGCGCGGAGCAGGTGGTGTGGGGGGTGCCGGCGGCGATCACCGTCACGTCCCCGGCCTCAAAGGGGATGTCCCCGTCCCGGAAGCCCAGCACGCCCCGGTCCGTGTGGCAGATGCCGATCTCCATGTGGGTGTGGAAGTGGAGCACCGGACTGCGCTTGTCCGAAATGCGCCACTCCTCCCCCGTCAGCACCGTCACGGGAAATTCCGGCGGCAGTACATAGTCCCGGCACTCCATGACCTCCCTGGGCGGCCTCGGCATAGGTATTCCCCCTCTCCCTTTTGCGCTTTTTCTATTGTACCACCCTCCGCCGCCCTTTGCTATAGTATTTTGCAAAAACGACTTTAATTTGTCATTCCGCACAAATTTTTTAACATTTTATATACACTTTGCACAAATCTCTTGGCGGAAATGTCATAAAAAACTGGGCTTCCGGGGGCTCTGAAAGGTGATTTTAACAAAAAACATCTTGAATTTTCCAGAATAAAAAAGCGAAATTGCACAATATAACCCCAAAAATGGAGAGAAGAAATCCGTACGCCGCTGTAGAATATAAGACATCATAACAAGAGGACGGCCGTCCTCTTGTTCGGCGGAGCTGCTCCGCCGGGCTTTTTTCGTCCCGGGGCAGGGAGCGGGGCGAGGCGTCCGGCTGTGTTTCCCCGCCGGCGGGCGGACTGTCCGTCCCGGGAAAATAAGTAAAGGGAGGAATATAATGAGTACTTCAGCGGCAGCCACCCTTGAAAAGCCCGTTGCGGTTAAGAAGAAAAAGACCGGCAACACCTGGGGCAAGGCGCTCAGACAGCACTACTGGCTGTATCTCATGCTGATCCCCGGCGTTGTGTGGATGCTGATTTTCTGCTATCTGCCCATGGGCGGCCTTGTGATGGCCTTTGAAAATTTCAGTCCCTACGCGGGGGCGAACATCATTGAGTGCCTTGTCAAAAGTCAGAAGGTGGGCTTTGGCAACTTCCAGCTCCTCTTTAAGGGCACAGACTTTATGATGCTCCTGCGCAACACCCTCGGCATCTCCTTCGCAAACCTCCTGATCGCGTTCCCTGCCCCGATCATCTTCGCGCTGATCCTCAACGAGCTTCGCTGCATGTGGTTCAAGCGCGTCAGCCAGACCTTCGTCTACATACCCCATTTCGTGTCCATCGTTATCGTGGGCACCCTGACCTTCCAGCTGTTCAACACCCAGGACGGTTACATCTACAACCTGATGGCGTCCCTTGTGGGAAAAGCCAACACCCCCGACGTCCTCAGTGACCCCGACTGCTTCGTCGGCCTCATCGTCGGACAGAACCTCTGGAAGGAGACCGGCTACGGCACCATCATCTATCTGTCCGCCCTGGCCTCCGTGGATCCCCAGCTCTACGAGGCCGCCAAGATCGACGGCGCGGGCCGCTGGAACCTGATGTGGCACGTGACCCTGCCCGGCATCAAGGGCACCATCGTCATCATGCTCATCATGAAGGTGGGCGCTCTGCTGAACACCGGCTACGAGCAGATCTTCCTGATGGCCAACGCCATCAACCGCTCCGCCGCCGAGGTCTTTGACACCTACGTCTATAACCGAGGCGTCTCTCAGGGCCAGTATTCTCTGGCTACGGCGGCCGGCCTGTTCAAGTCCGTGGTCAGCCTGGTCATGGTTCTGGGCGCCAACAAGTGCGCCAAGCTCCTTGGCGAGTCCGGACTTTATTGATGGGAGGCGGAGAATATGGCTAAAAAAGACAAAGTCGTCAACGGCTTCAACCACCGCTCGCCCGGCGATATGGCGATCCAGGTGGTGCTTTACATCATCACCGCCATCGCCGCCCTGCTGTGCGTACTCCCGTTCCTTTACATCTTTGGCGCGTCCTTCGCCACCGAGCGCGAGATCCTGGAGCGTCCCTTCTTCATCATTCCCAGGGAGTTCTCCATCAACGCCTACACCTACATTCTGAAGGACGGCGCTGTGTTCAAGGGCTTGCGCAACTCCCTGCTGGTCACCGTTGTGGGTACCGCCATCAACATGTTCGTCTCCTGCACCATGGCCTACCCCCTCTCCCGTAAGTACCTGAAGGGCCGCAACTTCTTCATGAACATGGTCGTTGTCATCATGCTCTTCGGCGGCGGCATGGTCCCCAGCTACGTGCTTATCGCCTCGGTCCTCAAGCTCAGGAACACCTTCTGGGCCCTGTGGCTGCCCGGCGCCATGAGCGCGTTCAACATGATCATCATCAAAAACTACTTCCAGGGCATCCCCGACGAGCTGGAGGAGGCGGCCATCATCGACGGCGCCAACGATTTGTATACCTTCCTGCGCATCATGCTTCCCCTGTCCGGCCCCGTGCTGGCCGCCGTGTCCCTGTTCTACGCGGTGGGCCACTGGAACGCCTACTTCGGCGCCATGATGTACATTACCGACCCCAATATGGAGGTCGTGCAGATCGTCCTTCGCCGTATCATCTTCCTCACCGGCGCCATCGCGGACGACGGCTCCATCAACTGGGGCCCCGCCGGAAGCCCCCCCACCAAGGCTGTCCGTATGGCCACCACCGTGGTGGCTACCGTCCCCATTCTGGCGGTCTACCCCTTCATCCAAAAGTACTTCACCGCCGGCGTCATGGTCGGCTCCGTGAAGGGCTGATCCCCCGTTTACCGGCGGCCCCGGCCGCTTGTAATACATAAAAATATCAATAGGAGGATATTTTATGAAAATGAAAAAAATCATCGCGCTCCTGCTTGCTCTCGTGATGGTCTTCGCCCTCGCCGCCTGCGGCGGCACCGGTGACGACACCAGCAAGGGCGGCAACGACACCAGCAAGAACGATGACACCGGCAAGAATGACGACACCGGCAAGAACGACGACACCGGCAACACCCCTGCCGATGTCACCACCGACATCTCCATCATGCTGCCCTCCATGTTCGGCGGCGAGATGAGCGATGACCGCGCCAACGTGGACAAGGTCAAGGAAAAGCTCTATGAGATCACCGGCATGACCAACGTCACCTGGGTCTTCGCGGCCAACGACGGCTACGGTGACAGCTTCAACATGCAGCTCATGGACCGCGCCAACATGCCCATGATCATGACCGCCGGCGGAAATATCTCCGGCAACACCGCCGTTCTTCAGGCCGCCGAGGCTGGCGCGTTCTGGGATCTGGCTCCGTTCCTGGAGTCCGGCGACTATCCGTACCTCTCCCAGATTGAGCCTGCCATCGCCGGCGCTCTCACCGTCAAGGGCGCTCTGGTTGGCATCCCCAAGCTCCGTGACCCCGGCCGTTACGGCTTCAGCTACCGCAAGGACTGGGCCGAGAAGCTGGGCTTCACCAAGGATCCCGAAACAGTTGACGAAGTCTACGATATGATCTATGCCTTTACCCACAGCGATCCTGACGGCAACGGCAGGGACGACACCTACGGCATGGAAGCTACCGGCCAGTACACCGGCTGGATGGACATCATCCAGACCTGGTTCGGCTGCGGCAACGGCTGGGTGGAGAAGGATGGCAACCTGGTCCCTGTCCACGAGACTGAGGAGTACAAGGCGGCCCTTGACTGGATGCGTAAGCTCCACGCCGAAGGCATCATCCGTCCCGACTTCGCCTCCGTCCAGTCCTCTGACTGGGGCATGGCCGTCCGTCGCGGTGAAGCCGGCACCATCGTCGATACCCTCGACTCCGCCGGACGCCGCGCTTGGCGTGAGTTCATCAACAATGAGACTCCCAGCGTTGTGAATCCTGACGAGTACGCCAGCATGGGCCTTGTGGGACCCATCAACGGGAAGACCGCCCTGCTCGCCACCTACAACGGCTACTTCCTCATCACCAAGGACGGCGCCAAGACCGAGGCCGACGTCCGCGGCTGCCTCCAGTTCCTTGACCGTATGTGCTCTGTTGAGGGCCGTACTCTTGCCGACTGGGGCGTTGAGGGCATAACCTATCAGATCAACGAGGACGGCACCGCCTCCATGATGGAGGGCCTTGAGACCGCTTCCTATCCTCACCAGGGCATCAACCAGGCTGAGGGCTACATTCCCTTCCGTCTTGAGGGTACCCTGAAGGGCGCTCAGGCTGATCCTGACATCGCCTGCGAGGCCGCTGAGGCCCGCTCCGCCGAGGTCGCGGTCATGAACCCCGCTGAGGAATATCTGGCCGCCTCTCCCACCAACACCGCCAACGGCACTATCCTTGCTCAGACCATCAGCGATGCCCGTACTCAGTACATCGCCGAGGTCATCACCTGGGAGCAGTTCCAGGCCGCCGTTGCCACTTGGGAGGCCCAGGGAGGCGCCGCCGTCAAGGAAGAGGTCAACGCCGCTTATCACGCCGCGCAGAACTGATTGCTTAACTGTTCCGTAAACACCGTACAAATTAACCTCCTTGTGCGCCGCGCCGAAAGGCGCGGCGCACACCCTTTTCCCGGACTTGTGAGAGGCGGCAGAGGCTGAAACGCGTAAAGGTCAACGCGCGGGAAAGCCCTTCTGCTGTCCGTCACAAATGCGGGACTATGAATTTCGAAGGGAGGGACGGCCATGTACCCCATCGCCATCGGCCTTATCTTCATCTTTTTCTCCTTCACCGTCACTATCTTCGGCCCCACCGTGGATCTGCTGCCGGACTTTGTGGGCTACGCCCTGATCGCCTACAGCGCCTGGAAGCTCCGGACCAACTCCTACGCCTTCTCCCACGTGCTGTGGCTCTCCGCCGTCATGACCGTCTACGCCGCCCTGGCCCACTACTTCGCCCCCACGGGCCTGCTGGGCCTGGCCGTCAGCGCCCTGGAGACCGCCGGCACCGTCTGGCTCCTGATCCTCCTGGCCCGGGGCGTGGGGGAGTACGAGGAGACCGAGAAGTGTTCCCTCCGCTGGGAGCAGCTGGACCGCTGGAAGCTCCTGACCGTGGCGGCCTACATCGCCGTTTTCGCCTGCGACGTGGCGCTGGAATTCATCCCTCTGATGGGCTTCTTCACCCTGCTGGTGATGATCTACTGGGCGGTGTCCTGCGTGGGGTATACCGTCTGCTTCTTCCGCACCGCCCGCCGCTGGAAGCACCGGGACGACGACCCGGGCCAGGGCGGCAAAACGTATCTCTCCGGCCCCCTCCCGCCCCATAAGGATTGACAAATCCGAAAACGGGTTTATTATTAAGGTGAAAAAACCTGCCTTGGTTGAGGTGATCGATATGCGGCTTTTGGACATGCTGAAGGATCCCGGCCCTGAATTTACCCCCATCCCCTTCTGGTTTTTAAACGGCGATCTGACCCATAAGGAGATCCGCCGCCAGCTGGCGGACTTCCACGCCCACGGCGTGGACGGGGTGGTGCTCCACCCCCGGATGGGCCTGCCCCGGCGGATCGGCTACCTGTCCGACGAATTCTTTGCCTACATCCGCACCGCCCTGGAGACCTGCCGGGAGCTGGGGATGCGGGTAGTGTTCTACGACGAGGGCATGTACCCCTCCGGCTCCGCCTGCGGCCAGGTGGTGAAGGATCACCCGGAGTACGCCAGTCTGGGGATCACGGTGACGGACGCCCCGGCGGCCGGGGACGAGATTTTGGCCCGGCGGGACGGCGCGTTTTTGGTGGCCCGCCATACCCGCGGCACCATCCGCGGCGTCCATTACGGCGAGGACGACTTTGAGCCCAACGCGCCCCTGAGCGCCGATCTTCTGAACCCCGACGCGGTGGCCCGCTTTATCGAGTTGACCCACGAGGCGTACTACCGCCGCTTTAAGGACTATTTCGGCTCCACCGTCATGGGCTTTTTCACCGACGAGCCCAGCATCATCGGCCGCTGCGTCACCGGCATGAAGCCCTGGACCCGGGGCTTTGCCAAGCTCTTCACCGACGCGGGCGGCAACCTTCAAAACCTCTTCGCCCTCTTTGACGGGGAGGAGAACGGCGACACCCGGCTCTATGAGCGGATGATCATGGAGCGGGAGAATCAGGTCTACTACGCCGCCCTCTCCGCCTGGTGCCGGGAGCACGGGATCGCCCTCATGGGCCACCCGGACTCCTCCGACGACATCGAGCGGGAGCGCCACTTCCACATTCCCGGTCAGGATCTGGTCTACCGCCAGGTGTCCCCGGAGAAGGGGGATCTTAAGGGCCGCGACTCCGCCCAGGGCAAATGCTCCGCCGACGCGGCGCGGCTTCTGGGCCGCCGGCGCAACTCCAACGAGTGCCTGGGCGTCTGCGGCGGGGAGGAGAACCCCTGGAGCATGACCGCCGGGGACATCAAGTGGTTCATCGACTATCTGGCCGTCCGGGGCGTCAACCTCTACATACTCCACGCCTTTTACTACTCCATCCTGGGCCGCCGCCGGGACGAGCGGCCCCCCGATGTGGGCCCCCACTCCATCTGGTGGCCCCACTACCGCCGGTGGACGGACTATATAAAGCGCGTCTCCTGCCTCATGACCGACACCGACCTCCACGCCCCCGTGGCGGTGCTCTGCCGCAACCGGGAGCTGATGCCGGAGGCCGTGGCGCCCCTCTTTGAAAACCAGATCGGCTTTATGTACCTGCCCCAAAGCTTCTGGGACGACTGCCGGGAGGAGGCGGGACAGCTTGTCTGCGGTGAGCGGCGCTTCTCCGCCGTCATCGACCCGGAGAACCGCTTCCCCGGCCTCTCACGGGACGTGCTGGCCCAGGCGCGGGATATCCGCCCGGAGACCCCCCAGCCGGGACTGCGGGCCATACGCTTTGAAAAAGACGGCACGGAATGTGTCTTCCTGGTCAACGCCGGGGAGACGGACATCGACACCCCCGCCGCCCTCCCCTTCGGGGGCAGGGCCGGCCAATACGACCTGTGGAGCGGCCGGGCGGCCCGGTTCGAGGGGCGTCTCACCCTCCCGCGCCGGGGAAGCCTCCTGCTGTTCGCCTGTACGGAGGCGGAATTTGACGCTCTGCCGGCGCTCCGCGCCCCGGCGGCGCTCCGCGCCCCGGCGGCGCTCCCCGCGCCGGACTTCCGGCTTGTCTCCCACGACCCCGCCGCGGCGGTGAAGATCTACCAGGCGGAGCTGGGGCCGGGGGAGGGCGTCCTCACCCTGGAGGCGGAGGAGATGGCGGAGCTGACGGTCAACGGCGTCCCCGCCGGCGTCTCCTTCTGGGGGCCCCACCGCTTCGATCTGACGGGCCTGCTCACCGAGGCCCGCAATACGCTGCGCCTGACGGTCACCGGCTCCCGTGCCAATCTCTACGGAAAACCCGTGCCCTACGGGCTGAAATAAGGTGGTCACTATGGACATGAACCTTCGACTTCCCAACCTCACCGCCCGGAGCGTCACCCTCGTCTGGGACGCGGTGGAGGGCGCGGACTATTACATCGTCTCCTGGTCGGACCGGGACACCCCGGCCCACATCATGAAGCCCCTGCCCCCTGTGCGGGGTACGAGCTTCGTCTTTCAGCGCTCCACGGACATCCCCTACTACCTGTCGGTGGAGGCCAGGAGCCTGGACGGGGCGGTTTTGGCCCAAAGCGAAACCGTCCGTTCTGCCGTGGGCAGGCTGGCCCGCCCCCAGCTGGAGGAGCTGGGCCGGGGCCTCATCGCCGTGGCCACGGGGGCCGGCGTGTTTTTGAGCTGGCGGCTTCTGCGGAGCGAGGTCAACGGCTGGACGGAGACGGGCCTGGCCGGCGCCGATTTCGCGGTCTATAAGAACGGGGAAAAGCTGGCCGTGGTCACCGACCGCACCAGCTTTCGGGACGAGCGGGGCACGGCGGAGGACACCTACGCCGTGGCCGCCCTCTGCGCCGGCGTGGAGGAGGCCCCCTGCAAGGGGGTGAAGCCCTGGAAGCAAAATTACATCGACATCCCCCTCTCCATCCCGGAGGGCGGCGTCACCCCGGCGGGGCAGGAATTCACCTACCACTGCTCGGATATGAGCGTGGGGGACATGGACGGGGACGGGGAGTACGAATTCGTCCTGAAATGGAGCCCCTCCAACGCCCACGACGTGAGCCACCGGGGCTACACCGGCCACTGCATCCTGGACTGTTTCCGGCTGGACGGCACCCGCCTCTGGCGGCTGGATATGGGCCCCAACATCCGGGCCGGGAACCACTACACCCAGTTCATGGTGTACGATTTCAACGGCGACGGCCGGGCCGAGATGGCCGTCAAGACCGCGCCGGGTACCCTGATGACCCGCTACGCCCCGGACGGGAGCATACGGTCTCAGGACTACGTGACCATGCCCCAGGAGGATATCGACGCCGGCTGGTCCCATGAGGACAACTACGTCTGCTCCGCCGAGGACTACCGCCGCCATGTGGCGGACATGTTCGAGGCCTGGCCCCGGCACCCGGAGGTGTTGGCCGGCCACTGGCCCCAGACCGTGGAGGAGTGCCTGGGGATCCCCCGGCGCTACCCCTACCCCCTGAAGCGGGAGGAGGCCCGGGCCCTGGCGGACTTCTTCATCGACCAGTGGGCCCCCGCCCGGGATCCCCACAATAAGCTTAGTGAATTTGAGGGCTTCATCTACGAGGGGCCGGAGTATCTGACCATGTTCGACGGCACGGGCCGGGAGCTGGACACCATCCACTACGAGCCCGCCCGGGGCGACGACGGTCTGATGTGGGGCGACTACGCCTGGACGCGGATCGAGCCCTGCAACCGGGTGGACAGGTTCCTGGCCGGCGTGGGGTATCTGGACGGCGAGCGGCCGTACCTGCTGATGTGCCGGGGCTACTACACCCGGGCGTACGTGGCCGCTTACGATTTCTTTGAGAATAAATTCCACAAGGTTTGGGCCGCCGATTCCGGCTTCATGCCCATGGCCAACCCCTTTGACTACACCACTACCCAGCGCACCGGCAGTTCCCCCACCATGGGGGGCCTGGCGGGACAGGGCAACCACTCCGTCTCCACCGCCGACATCGACGGGGACGGGTACATGGAGCTGATCTACGGCGCGGCGGTCATCGACCACGACGGGACGCTCCTCTATTCCGCCCGGGGCAAGCTGCCCGACGGCCGGGACGCGAAGCTGGGCCACGGGGACGCCATGCACGTGGCGGACATCGACCCGGACAGGCCGGGGAAGGAGATTTTCAACGTCTACGAGGAGGGCAAAAACGCCCCCTACGGCTACGCCCTGCGGGACGCGGAGACGGGAAAGGTCTACTTCGGGCAATACTACGAGGGCGACCTGGGCCGGTGCATGATCGGCGATATCGCCGACGGCGTCCGGGGATTGCAGGTGTGGGTCAACGACGTCTTTGACTGCAAGGGCAACAAGCTGGACATCCCCGCCCCCAGCACCAACATGCGCGTCTTCTGGGCCGGGGACATGACCACCCAGCTCACCGACGGCCCGGATTACCTGGGCCAGGGGGCCAAGGGGGAGGCCATCGGCCGGGTGGTGGATCCCCGCCGGGGCATCCTGCTGGAGCCGGAGGGCACCGGCACCAACCACTACACCAAGGCCACGCCGTGCCTGGTGGCCGATATCTTCGGCGACTGGCGGGAGGAGATCCTGCTGCGCCACAAGGACAACACCGCCATCCGCATCTACACCAACACCGACGACGCGCCCCACAAGCTCTTCACCCTGATGCACGACCCCCAGTACCGCTGCGGCGTGGCCTGGCAGAACAACTGCTACAACCAGCCGGTCTATCCCAGCTTCTACTACGCCTCGGATATGGCCTTTAAGGACGTACTGCGGGGGATGCAGTGTAGGCCCACCGTGTACCTGGCCGGGGACTCCACCATGCAGAGCTGCACGCCGGAGGACGGGGGCCTGGCCGGCTGGGGCCAGACCCTGAGCCGCGCCGCCGTGGGCGGGAAGCTGGCCCTGGAGACCCGCCGCTCCGACTGTCCCTTCGGACAGGAGCGGCAGTACACCCTCCCGGAGATCGTCATCGACAACTGCGCCATGGGCGGCCGGAGCACCCGGCAGTTTATCGCCGAGGGACGGCTGGAGGACATCGAAAAGCATATCACCCTGGGTGACTACCTGATCGTCCAGTTCGGCCACAACGACTGCGACCCCTCCCACCCGGAGCGGTACACCACCCTGGAGGAGTACGCCGCCAATTTGGAGATCTTCGTCAAGGCCGCCAGAGAGCACAGCGCTACGCCGGTGCTGGTGACGCCCATCACCGACTTAGGGCTTCAGGAATGCCTTGCCGACCTCAACAAGTACAGCACCGCCATGCTGAAAACGGCGGAGCGGCTGGACGTGCCGGTCCTCGACATGCGCAAGGCAAGCCGTCTCAGCCTTGAGAAGCTGGGCGCGCGCCGCACCTCGGAGTTCTTTGAGCCGGACGGGGTGCATCTGACGCCTGCCGGCGCGGCCCATGTGGACGCCATCTTTGTCAATCTCCTGAAGGCCAACCGGGATCCCCGCCTGGAGCTCCTGCGGGCGGCCTTTGGCGGCTGAAAAAGCAAGGCGATATGAGCCCGACATAAAGAGGAGCGTTGAAAATGGGCCTTTTGGACAAATGGATGGCCTCGTTTATGGAGAAGCACCAGGACAAGCTGACAACAGCCATGAAGAAGGTCAACTCCGGCGGCGACGAGGGCGACGTGGAGACGATCGTTCAGGACTACGCCTGGCTTTTGAAGAACCGCTCCGGCCTTCGGAAAATTCAAAACATCCGCCTCTCCGACGACCCCTACGCGGTCACCGTGGACGGCAGGACCGTGGACTTTGACGCGCTTGTCCACCACGACGACGCACGCGGTACCGAGTGTAAGGCGGAGATCGAGGCGCTTATGACGGACGCGCTGGCTCCCCTGGTGGAAAAGCGGCTCAACGAGCTGTTCTCATGATTTTTGACTATATATGGGGGTAATACGTATGTTAAATCCCGCGCTTCGCACCATCTACACCTGCTTCCCCGGCGGGAAGCACAAGGTTCTGACCATGAGCTATGACGACGGGCGGCTGGAGGACCGCAGGCTGGTGGAGATCTTCAACGCCCACGGCATCAAGGGCACCTTCAACCTGAATTCCGGCCGGTTTTTCGACTCGGAGCGGATCCCCACATCGGAGTATACCGCCCTCTACGCCGGCCACGAGATCGCCTGCCACACCTACACCCACCCCACCATCGAGCGGTGCCCCCCGGAGCAGGTGGTGAGACAGGTGATGCAGGACCGGATGGAGCTGGAGGACATCGTAGGCGCGCCCGTGCGGGGCCTGGCCTACCCCAACGGCTCCTACTCCAAAGAGATCATGGCCCTCCTGCCGTCTCTGGGCATCCGGTACGCCCGGGTGGTGCCCACCACCGGCGGCTTCGGGATGCCCACCGACTTCCTGGAGTGGAAGGGCACCTGCCACCACAACGGGAAGCTTCTGGAGCTGGGCCGCCAGTTTTTGGACATGCACAAGACCCAGTATCTCTATATGATGTACGTCTGGGGCCACAGCTACGAGTTCACCACCTACGACAACTGGGACGTGATGGAGAGCTTCTGCGCCATGATGGAGGGCAAGGACGACATCTGGTACGCCACCAACATTGAGATCGTGGACTACCTGGAGGACGCCAAACGCCTCCGCTTCACCGCCGCCGGGGACAAAGTCTATAACCCCAACGCCCAAAGCGTCTGGCTGGAGGTGGACGGGGTGAAGACAGAGATCCCCGGAGGGCAGCTGGTGAGCTTTTGATGACGCCGTCTGTCCTTTTTGAGAAGAGCCTGGATAGAGGTGAAAAGCGATGGTAAACGTGCCTTTTTCCGCGGAATTTGGCGGAAAGGATCTGAAAAGATATACGCCCGGCGGCTTCGGCTTCGTGCTGGATCAGGAGCTTAGCGCTTTCCCGGCCCTGCTGATCCCGGAGATCAACAGCGGCTTTGCCCCCGCCTGGTGGTACAAAAACGCCCAGCTGACCGCCCTTCATACAGCGGACGGGGCGGTGTACGCCGTGCCGGGGCCGGACGCCCTGGCGGAGGATCTGCGGGGCCGCGCCCTGCCCCTCTGGTTCAAGGCCGACACCGGGCCGGGCCGGTTCCGGCTGACCGTGACCCTCTCCTCCGAGACGGGCACGGAGGAGGCGCTGGTCTTCGTCTCCCGCCGCCGTTTGGTGTGGCGGGGCGCGCTGAAGGCCGGGGAGAGCCGGACGGTGGAGGTCCTGTGCGACGTGTCCCCCGTCATCGCCGTAGGCGGCGGGGACGCGGCCGTGGGCGACCTGGGCCGCGCCGAGGATGTCAGCGTCGATCTGACAATTTTGGGCGCGGGACTCCTGGCCCTCCAAATGTCCGCCTTTGAGGGGCCTTGTATCTTCATCATGGGCGATTCCACCGTCACCGATCAGCCCGCCGAGACGCCCTACGCCCCCGGCGCCACCTACTGCGGCTGGGGCCAGATGCTGCCCCTCTATACGGGTACAGCCTTCGCCGTCTCCAACCACGCCCACTCCGGGCTGTCCACTGAGACCTTCCGGGAGCGGGGCCATTATGACGTGATGCTTCCCCAGGTCCGGGAGGGCGACCTGGCGCTGATCCAATTCGGCCACAACGACCAGAAGCGCGTCCACCTGGCCGCCGAAACGGGCTATACCGACAATCTCCTGCGGTATATCCGGGAGCTGCGCGCCAGGGGCGTCCGGCCCGCGCTGGTCACCTCCCTGGCCCGGAACACCTGGAAGAGCGAGACGGAATATAACGACCTTCTGGCCGCCTACGCCCGGGCCATGGAAAAAATCGGGCAAGTTGAAGCTGTTCCCGTGCTGGACCTCCATGGCAAGAGCGTGGACGCGGTGAAGAAAGCCGGTATGGACGGGGCGAAAAAATGGTATCACCCCGGCGACTACGCCCACCCCAACGACTTCGGCGCCCATAAGATGGCGGGCTTCGTGGCCGGGGCGCTCCGGGAGGCGGGCCTGATCCCGGCCTTAGACGTCCCCGCCTGGCCCGTCCACGGGCCGCTGACGCCCCTGACGGCGCCGGCGGAGCCGGAAAAACGCCACGGTAACACTGCGCCGGGGGAGACCAAAAAGCTTGTGGACTACGGCCTCATCCCCGATTTGCCCTGGCCGGTGACATGATGGATTATACCACATTTCGAAGTATTTGTCAAGCATTATTTTAAAATAATTTAAATTATTTTTGCTACACTACATGGGGAGGGAGCGTTCACAATGGAGCACACAAAAGGCGGATTCACCATGCCGGGGGAGGCGGGGTACGAGAAGCTGACGCTGAAGCTGGCCGAGCGATGGGGGGCGGACGTGGTGCGCGACAGCGACGGCACCAAGCTGTCCGACGAGATCCTGGACGCGGGGTACGGCGTCTATTCCACCATCTGCGTCATCCGCGAGCACAACGCCTTCGGAAGGGAGCACCCGGAGTGCCTGCAGCAGACGTTCCTGTCTACGGAGCCTGAGCTTGCCGGGGAGGGGCCGCTGACCATCCGGCTGATGGCCGGCTTCTTCGATCAGCAGTTCAAGGTCAACGACTCAGACGCCTCCCTGCGGCACTGGCAGGTGTGGGACAGGACCGCCGGGATCCAAGTGCCCTGGGAGGGGTGGAGCTACGAAAACGGCAACGTGATCCTGCCCGCCCCGGTGCCCTACCACGCCTACACCGTCAGCTTCCTGGCGTACCGGTTGTGGGAGGAGATCAACATGTACAACCATGTGACCAACGCCTGGCAGAGCGAGCATCTGATGCCCATAGACCCGCGCCTCCCCGTGGCCCAGGAGTACCTCTACAACTACCTGGACAGGTGGTGCCGGGAGCATCCGGCCACCACGGTGGTGCGGTTCACCAGCATGTTTTACAACTTCGTCTGGATCTGGGGCAGTCAGGAGCGGTGCCGGACGCTGTTCACCGACTGGGGCAGCTACGATTTCACCGTCAGCGAGAAGGCCCTGGAGGATTTTGAGAAAGAATACGGCTACGCCCTCACCGCCGAGGACTTCATCAACCGGGGCGACCTGCAGGTGACCCACATGCCGCCCACGCCCCACAAGCGGGACTATATGGAGTTCACCCAGCGGTTCGTGGCCTCCTTCGGCCGGAAGCTGGTGGACCTGGTGCACAGCTGCGGCAAGAAGGCCTACGTCTTTTATGACGACAGCTGGGTGGGCGTGGAGCCCTACGGGCCGCACTTTACCGAGTTCGGCTTTGACGGCATCATCAAGTGCGTGTTCTCCGGGTACGAGGCGCGGCTGTGCGCCGGCGTCCCGGCGGATACCCACGAGCTGCGGCTCCACCCCTACCTGTTCCCGGTGGGCCTGGGCGGCGCGCCCACCTTCATGGAGGGCGGCGACCCCACCAGGGATGCCCAGCAGTACTGGGTCAACGTGCGCCGGGCGCTGCTGCGAGCCAAGATCGACCGCATCGGCCTGGGCGGGTACATACACCTTCTGGAGGGCTTCCCGGATTTTGTGGACACTATCGCGGAGGTGGCAGACGAGTTCCGGGCCATCAAGGCGCTCCACGAGAGCGGCGCGCCGGCGGTGCTCCCGCTGAGAGTGGCGGTGGTGCACGCCTGGGGCGCTCTGCGGCCCTGGACGCTGTCGGGCCACTTCCACGAGACGTACATGCACGACCTGATCCACATCGACGAGGCCCTGTCGGGCCTGCCCGTAGAGGTGAAATTCATAAGCTTTCAGGACGCGGCCTCCGGCGCGCTGGAGGGCACGGACGTGCTCATCAACGCCGGCCGGGCCGGCACCGCCTGGAGCGGCGGGGAGGTCTGGAACGACCCGGCCCTTGTGTCCGCCGTCACCAAATGGGTGGCGGAGGGCGGCGTCTTCCTGGGCGTGGGCGAGCCCTCGGCGGCCCCCGGCGGCTGGGGCACCTTCAAGCTCCGTCATGTGCTGGGTATCGACCTGGATACCGGCGCGCGGGTCTGCCACGGGCGGTATACCTTTGACGTGGAGACGGTTCCCGGCCTTCTGCCCGAGGGCGCGGGGGTGAAGGGGCTGGATCATCTCTACCTCACCGGCCCGGACACCCGGGTGCTGGCCGCCGAGAACGGCCTGCCCACGATCACCGCCCACCCCCTGGGGAAGGGCTGCGGGGTCTATCTCAGCAGCTTCCAGGTGAACGCCGAGAACACCCGGATGCTTCTCAACCTGATGCTCTGGGCCTCCGGCCGGGGCCTTGGGCAGCCCTGGCTCACCGATTCCCCCCAGGCCGAGTGCGCCTGGTTCCCGTCCGCCGGGAAATTTGTGGTCATCAACGATTCCGCCCAAGCCCGGACCGTCACCGTCACCACGGACAGCGGCGTCAGGACCGTCGCCCTTGAGCCTTACGGCATCGCAATAGAGAATAACTGAAGGAGATATCACCAATGCGTATCATCATCAATCCAAACCGCTCTGCCGGTACCATCAACCCCAACATCTACGGCCACTTTGCCGAGCATCTGGGAAGGTGCGTCTACGAGGGCCTGTGGGTGGGGCCTGACTCCCCCATCCCCAACGAAAACGGCCTCCGCCGCGACGTGGTAGGCGCCCTGAAGAAGCTGAATATCCCCGTTCTGCGCTGGCCGGGCGGGTGCTTCGCCGACACCTACCACTGGAGGGACGGCGTGGGGCCGGTGGAGGACCGCAAGACCATCGTCAACACCAACTGGGGCGGCGTCACCGAGGACAACCGGTTCGGGACTCATGAGTTCATGGAGCTGTGCCGGCAGTTGGGCTGTCAGGCCTACTTCTCCGGAAACGTGGGGTCCGGCACGGTGCAGGAGTTTTCCGACTGGGTGGAATACTGCAACATGCCCGGTAAATCCCCCATGGCGGATCTCCGGCGGCAAAACGGCCGGGAGGAGCCCTTCAACGTCCGCTACTGGGGCATCGGCAACGAGGCCTGGGGCTGCGGCGGCAACATGCGGCCCGAACGCTACGCGGACCTGTGCCTGCAGTACGCCACCTACCTGCGCGATTACTCAGACGCTCATATCGTCAAGATCGCCTCCGGGTCCAACGGGGAAGACTACGAGTGGACGCGCAAGATCGCGGAGATCGCGGGCAGGGCCATCGACGCGGTGAGTCTCCACTACTACACCCTGCCCAATGACGACTGGCACCACAAGGGCGCGGCCACGGGCTTTTCCCGGGAGGAATATTACGCCACGCTCAAAAAGACCCTGCGCATGAAGGAGCTGGTCACCGAACACGGGCGCATCCTCCGCAAGGCCGACCCCGACGGGCATCTCGGCCTGGTGGTGGACGAGTGGGGCACCTGGTTTGATGTGGAGCCGGGGACGAATCCGGGCTTCCTCTATCAGCAGAACACCATGCGTGACGCGCTGGTGGCGGCGCTGAACCTCAATATCTTCAACAATCACTGCGACATCGTGGTGATGGCCAACATCGCCCAGACGGTGAACGTCCTGCAGGCCATGGTTTTGACCGAGGGGACAAGGATGCTCTTAACGCCCACCTACCACATCTTTGACATGTACAAGGGCCACCAGGGAGCCAGACAGGTCGAGACCTACGCCGAGACAAAGCTTCTCTCCTGCGGGGACTGGTCGATCCCCGATATCCACGTCTCCGCCAGCGAGAGCGAGAACGGGAGGATCCTGCTGACCGTGGTGAACCTCAGCGACACCGACGACGCGCCCCTGGAGGTGCTGTCCGACGCCATCGGGGCCGGGGCCGCCGTGACGGGTACGCTCCTCACCGGCAAGTCCGGCGACTACAACACCTTCGACAGACCCGACGCGGTGAAGCCCGTGGCCATGACCGGCATCCGGGTGGAGGATAAGCGCTTTACCGCCACTCTGCCCGCCTGCAGTGTGGCCGCCTTTGAGATCGCCCGTGAGTGATACAAGGTGCCGCCGGTGCCTCCTGCGGGAGCTGGCGGAGGGGCAGGAGCTCTACGAGAGCGTCAAAGCCTACCGGGCCGAGCTTCCGGAGGACGTGAGGACGACGGACGCGGCATTTGAGGCGCGGCTGGAGCGGTGCCGGAGCTGTCCCTACCTCAACAACGCCACCTGTATGCAGTGCGGGTGCTTTGTGGAGATCCGGGCGGCGAAGAGAGACATACATTGCCCGATGGGGAATTGGTAGCCCGCCTCGCCCCGGCAGGGGGGTTATAAGGATGTCCGCCTTATAGGCGGACGGGAATTTGCTTTCTCCTCTTTTGTGTTGACAAAAGAGGAGAAAGCAACAAAGAAGAGAAAAACAATTTTTTGAGCCTGGCAGATATCTTGGCTTGGTATTTTGTTATGACGGTCCGGCTCCTGCGGCAACGGACGATACCCATGGTCCCCTTCATATCCGCGCGTGGCGTCATCGCATTGTCTCTGCGTCTAACTCGCTTAGCCGCTCACCGCTCTGTCAGCGAGGCGTGATGTCCTGTTTCGGGCCGCGCTGTTGCGGCTATAATCGTGTGGTGACTTTTAGCGTTGCTCCTGTTTTCGTGCGGGCGAACCCTTGGAGGAGTGGGCCGCCGAGGGCGGCGGCCCGTACGGCGGCGAACGATGGATTTTCGGGAATTCGGAAGACGGGCCGGCCAGTGTCCGGCCCGTACGGAAACAGAAACGATGTTTTCGAACACCACACGATCACAGCCGCACCAGCGCGGGTAAAGTAGGAACGAAGGCTCTGCTGATAGAAATGTAAGCGGCTAAGCGGGTTAGACGCAGAGACAGTGCGACAACGTACCGCGCGGATATGAATGGGACCATGGGTATCGACTATTGCCGCGGCAGCCGGACCGTCGTAACGGGGCGCCAGGCCAAGATATTTGCCAGGCCCAAAAATAAATCTTTGAAACTTGTCAAGCTTAGTGGACACATAAAAGAGAGAAAAACATACTTGGTGCGCTGTATCCTATGCCGGAGTGGA
>CANRMY010000030.1 GCA_947631845.1 uncultured Oscillospiraceae bacterium
GCTGACGCTTTTATGTGTGTCCCGTCTATGAATACCGCGCTTGGGTCCACCATCCTGTTGTTAATGGCTTTGTTCAGGATATGCTCGAATATCTCTTCCGTAAGCGTCGTGGGAAATCTGTTGCAGAAAGCATAGCTCACTGTGGCAAAGTGGGGGATGCGGTCAAGGAGGTTGTATCCTAAAAACCAGCGGTAGGCCATAGAGTCATCTATCCTCCGCCATGTCTCCCGCAGGGACGGGATGCCATAGAGGTGCTGCAACAACACCATCTTGATGATCACCACCGGGTCCACCGGCGGCCGCCCCTCGTGCTTGTAATACGGGTCAAGCCGCTCGTATATCCAGCCGTAGTCCATGATCTTCTCTATTTTTCGCAGAAGATGGTCCTTCGGCACCAATGCGTCTATGTCCGTCAGCACAACTTCCCGCCGCGCGTCCTTGCTCCATTCCTCCATGGCTCTCACCTCACGGACTATTTTACCATGTTTGAGGGGAAAAGGGAAGGTTTTTTGACAGACTGACAAAACCCCGCCGCAAGGCGGGGTTTTGCCTTGCCCCGGCGGGGGGTTACGCCCTGCCAAGGGCGTGGGGGTGCCGCCCGAACCGGGCGGCAGGGAATACGCTTTCTTCTCTTTTGTGTTGACAAAAGAGAAGAAAGCTTCAAAGAAGAGAAAAACAATAGGGCGGAAATTGCGGCCCGTCCCACTCATCACCGCGCGCCTTTTGACGAATGGTCTCTGCGTCTAACTCGCTTAGCCGCTTACAGCTCTATTAATAGAGCCTTCGTTCCTACTTCACCCGCGCTGGCGCGGCGGGTAACGTGCGGTCATCGAAAACATCGTTTCTGTTTCCGTACGGGCCGGACACCCGGCCAGCCCGTGTATCGAATTCCCGACACATTAATTTCAACGCCGTAGGGGCCGCCTCTCCAGGCGGCCCGTAAATTCAATGGCGGCGAAGCCGCAACCGTTTTAATCGACGGCGTGCGGGAAATTCGATAGTGCGTCGGGCCGGCCGGGTGTCCGGCCCGTACGGGTGCGTTGTTCGAAATGCGCCGGGAAATACGGTGGGCCGTTCGGAAATTCGACGGTGCGGTGTTTGGGCCGAGCGGGTCTCTGGCCACTACGACACGACCATAGCCGCACCAGCGCGGGCGAAACAGGACATCACGCCTTGTTGACAGAGCTGTGAGCGGCTAAGCGGGTTAGGCGCAGAGACAATGCGGGGCCCCCATCGGGCTGTTGCCCGATGGGGAAAGGAGGAGCGAACCTGGCGCCTGAGGGCGAATACTTGGAGCCCGAGGTTAAGCCGGTTCCGCGACGACGCCACGCGCGGTGATGAATGGGACCATGGGTATCGACCATTGCCGCGGGAGCCGTACCGTCGTAACGGAGCGCCAGGCCAAGATATTTGCCAGGCCCAAAAAGTTGTTTTTCTCCTCTTTGTTACTTTCTCTTCTTTTGTCAACACAAAAGAGGAGAAAGTAAGTTCCCCTCCGCCCTATGAGGGCGGAAGCCCCTGCCGGGGTGAGGCGGAAGGCTTGACAAGGCGGGGGTGGCGTGCTATTATTAAAAGCCGATAAATGTCGACTACAGGACGGATGCCCAAGGGAGGCGGGGAATGTGAACGATGGGAACAAGACGGGCCGTAGGGCTGGCGCGCTTTGCTGCGCGGCGGCGCTGACGGCTTTCGCTCTTTTGGGCGTCATGTCCGCGCTGACCCTCTGGAGCGCCGACGACATGCTTTACGCCACGTTCCTGGACGACGGATGGCGGACGTATGCCGGTCTGCTCCGTTGGCACTATCAGGAGTTCAACGGCCGTGTGCTTGTCCACATGGCCGCCCAGGTCATCCTCCATTTTCATATATGGCTTTTCGTCCTGGTCAGCCTCGCGGCGGCGCTGGCTGTCCCCCTGTCCGCCGGCGCGGCGGCCGGACTGGAGCGGCGGCAGCTTCCCATGGCGGCGGCTGTTTTCCTGTGCTGTCTGCCGGCTGTTCCGGCGCGGATCCTCTGCCAGGGGTGGTTTTGGATCTCCGCCTTCTGCAACTATGTGCTTCCCACGGTGATGCTGTGTGTTCTGATCCTGCTGGCCGGGGGACTGGAGCGGGGCGGCTGGGGCCGAAAGACCGCCTTCGTCCTGCTGGCCGCCGCCTGCGGGGCCTCCACGGAGCAGTCCGGGGCCGCGGCTGTGGTCCTGACGGTGTATTTTCTGATCAGAGCCCTTGTAAAACGGCGGGGCGCGGTGACAGCCGGCGCCGCCTGCGCCGTCAGCGTGGCGGGACTCGCCAGTATTTTCTGCTCGCCGGCCACCCGGAAACGGATGATGACCGAGGTAAAGATAAACTCCCTCCGGGAGCTGGTGGAGAAGCTTCTGAAGGAGCTGGGGCCGGCGGCGGGGGAGTTCGGCGAGAGCCTGCTGGTCCCGGCGCTCTTTGCGGTCCTCTTTATTCTCACGGGCGTGATCGCCGGCCGGAGGCTCAGAAAGCGCTGGCCGGTCCTGGCGGGGCTGGCGCTGGCCCTGGCACCGGCCGTGTCACTCTTTACGGCGGGTATGGCCCGCGCCTTGCTCTACGCCGCCCTGTGCGTGGCGGCGGCGGTTTGCGCTGTGTGCCTCATCGCCTTGGGCCGCGAGACGCCGGGACTCCTGACGCTCACCGGCCTTGCCACCCTGGGCGTCATTTTGCTGACCGACAGCGCCGGGGAGCGGACGCTGCTGCCGCTGTGTCTCTATTTCCTGGCCGCCGTGGCTGTCCTGGCCGCGCCGGAGCTGGCCCGGTTGGGGAAAGGGGGCCTGACGGCCGTTGTGGCGGGCCTGACGGTTTTCGCCGTGGCCGCGTCCGTGCCGCTGCTGACCGGGATCGTGGACAACTACAAAATCGAGCTGGAGAACAGGGAAAATATAAAAACAGCCCGCGGATCCGGGGAACTGCTCTACAACATCGATTACGATATGACCTACACCTGGACAAAGTGCGACGTCACGTTTAAGGAGGAATTTCTTCGGGAAAACGGCTTGCCGGAGGACACGCCTGTTTATTTCTATACGCGCCTGCGTCCCAATGTCATTGCCGGCGGCGTGCCCCATTTTCCGGTGCTTCAGACGGAGGAGGGCGAGGATTACATCACCATCCGCGTGGTGGAATTTCTGGACGGAACGGTGGAGCCGCTGAACAGCAGCTACACCGAGCTGCGCGTCGTCACCCCCCGGCGGGAGTGTACCGTCACCGCCGTGACCCCCAATTGGGCCGTGTTTACCTGGACGGAGGACGGCATGGACTACAGGCTGGAGACGCCCCGGATCGCCAAAGAGGGCCGCACCTATTTCCCCATTGAGGCGTATACCCGGGCGCTGGGACTTCAAGTGACCTTTGACGGCACGGACTATTACGTTTCTGTCCCGGAGACGTAAGGACCGAAAATCAGGAAAAACGAAAAAACGAACCTATGAAAAAGGGATCTCCCCGCCGGGGAGATCCCTTTCGGCTTGTTAAAAAAGGCCTTCGTCCTTTTTTGACAGCTTATATTTTATTTTTCCCGATAAGGCGGCGGATGACGCGGGCGCGGAACGGCGGCGGTCTTAACCGGCCTCCCGGGCGCCGCTGACGATGTTGTAGTAGGCGTTGGAGGTGAGGCGGTAGACGGCGGCGTAGAAAAGGGCGAACACCGCCGCGCTCAGGGCCGTGGTCAGGGCGAAGAGGGAGACATTGTTCAGGCCGAACAGCCGCAGGAGCTTCTCAATGATGGGGAAGGCGAAGCAGATGTGCAGGGCGGCCAGGAGCAGGGGCAGGAAAAACACCGTCAGCAGCTGGGAGTTGATGCTTTTGCGGATCTCCCGCTTTGTCATCCCCACCTTCCGCATGATGTCGAACCGGGCTTGG
Organism: uncultured Oscillospiraceae bacterium; assembly: GCA_947631845.1. Taxonomy (GTDB): domain Bacteria; phylum Bacillota; class Clostridia; order Oscillospirales; family Oscillospiraceae; genus RUG626. The sequence continues at coordinate 3,880 of CANRMY010000030.1, forward strand.
TCCTCGTAGCCCTCGGAGATCTGCTTGTAGTAGATGATCAGAACGGCGGCCAGGATGAAGACGATGCTGAGGATGACGCCCAGGTAAAAGAGGGAGCCAAAGAGGCCGAAAATCTCATCCCGCTCCAGCTCCCGGCATTCGATGGCGCCCACGGTCACCCCTTCAAAGTGGATCAGCTGTTCCCCGCCTTCGCGGAGCTTTGCCCGGAGCTCCTTGCAGAGCGCCTGTTGGCCCTCGGCGTTCAGACCGGTGTCGAACTGGAAGAGCCAGCGCATGACCAGGTACTGCTCTGTCTCCTCCGACATCCCTTCCACGAGTTGTTCCATGGCGTCGTAGAGATCCGGCACGACGAGGAACACGGTGGGCACCACGTCCATGGCCGCCGAGCCGCTTCCGGGGAAGTTGTCCGCCGTGCCCGCGATGCGCAGGCTGAGGCCCCGCTTGAAGGTGAGGGTGTCGCCGTCAAAGGAGGTGCGGTAGGCGTAGATCAGGGCCTGCCCGTCCTCCAGGGCGCGGTTTTCCCCGGTCATGGCATTGTAGTCGGCCAGGGGGATGAAGCAGAAGGCGGTGACATTCCCCAGAGTGGAGGCGCTGAAGCTGTCCAGCCTGTCCGCGTCCGTCTCCACCTCCCCGTCGGGCAGGAAGGCCCCGGACACATTCAGATAGCGGTAGTCGCAGACGTCGGAAAGCTCTGCCCCGCGGCTCTCGGCGATGGACTCAATGGCCTCCCGGAGGGGCTTCACCGGGTCTGCGGAGGAGTCGCGCTCGTCCGTAAAGGTGGCGGTGAGGCTCAGCTCCCGGGGGTACCGCTGGGAGACGGAGGCCTCCTCCCCGAAGTAGAGGCAGGTGGTGGAGGAGATCATCACCAGCACCATGGTGGCCAGGACGCAGATGGACGCCAGGCCCGCGCCGTTGCGCTTCATGCGGTAGACCATGGAGGAGACGGAGACGAAATGGCTGGCCTGATAGTAGTAGCTCTTTTTCCTCTGCAAAAGGCGGCAGAAGAGGACGGAGCCGGCGATTATCACAAGGTAGGTGCCGATGATGACCATGAGCACCGCCACGAAGAACCAGAGGAGCGCCGCCAGGGGATTTTTGATGGAGACGGCCAGGGTGTAGGCGGCGGCCAGCAGGAGAAGGCCGGCGGCCCCTAAAAGCAGATTGCCCCGGGGCGGCTTTTCCCCCGCGTTCTCACTGCGCAGCAGGGAGACGGCGCTGGCGAAGCGCACCTGGCGGATGGAATTTAAGAGCAGCAGGACGAAGATGACGCCGAAGACCTCCGCCGTGCGGACGATGGAGACATGGGAGACGGTCAGATCGAAGGTGACCTCCCCGCGCATCACGTTGACCAGCCCCAGCTCGGCCAGCTTTGAGAGGGCGATCCCCGCGAAGAGGCCGAAGCCGATGGAGAGAATGGCGGTCCAGACGGTCTCCCAGAGGAGGATCCGGGCGATGTTGCCCTTGCCCATGCCCAGGATGTTGTAAAGGCCGAATTCCTTTTTCCGCCGGCGCATCAGGAAGGAGTTGGTGTAAAAGAGGAAAATGGCGGAGAAAACGGCGATGACCCAGCTGCCCAGGGCGAAGATCTCCCGCAGGGTATCCGCCCCCTTCACCGCGTCCAGGGAGGGGCTGACCGCCAGATACAGGATGATGTAGAACATCATCACCATGCCCACGCAGGTGAGGATGTAGGGCAGGTACATGCGCCTGTTTTTCCGGATGCCGTCGGCGGCGAGGCGGGGGTAAAATCCAAGCTTCATTGTCTCCGCCCTCCCGTGGCTATGAGGGTCAGGGTGTCGGAGATCTTCTGGTAGAGAAGCTCGTCGGTGTCGTTCCCCCGGTAGAGCTGGTGGAAGACCTCCCCGTCCTTGATGAACAGCACCCGGCCCGCGGAGGAGGCCGCCTTGACCGAGTGGGTGACCATGACGATGGTCTGGCCCCGGGCGTTGATCTCGGCGAAGAGGCGCAGCAGCTCGTCGGAGGCCCGGGAGTCCAGCGCCCCGGTGGGCTCGTCGGCCAGCAGGAGCTTGGGATCCGTGATCATGGCCCGGGCCACGGCGGCCCGCTGCTTCTGGCCGCCGGACACCTCATAGGGGTATTTTTTCAGAAGATCGGAGATCTCCAGCCGGGCGGCGATGGGCGTCAGGCGGCCGCGCATCTCCTCATAGCGCTTTCCCGCCAGCACCAGCGGGAGGTAGATGTTGTCCTCCAGGGTGAAGGTGTCCAGCAGGTTGAAGTCCTGGAACACGAAGCCCAGGTTGTCCCGGCGGAAGGAGGCGACAGCCGCCTCCCGGACCTCCTTCAGATCCTTCCCGTCCAGGAGCACCGTGCCGCCGGTGGGCTTGTCCAGGGCCGCCAGGATGTTGAGAAGCGTTGTCTTGCCGGAGCCGGATTCGCCCATGATGGCCACGTATTCCCCCCGCTCCACGGTAAAGCTCACGTCCCGCAGCGCCTCCACCCGGTTCCCGCCCAGGCGGGAGGAATAGACCTTCCGAAGATTTTTGACTTCCAAAATACTCATGTGTATAAAGCCTCCTTTGAGAGTATGGCTTTATTATAGTCAGGCGGGAAACGCGCCGCCATCGAAACGGCTTACATTTCCCGCCGGAAAGCTTACAAAATTGTAAGGTCATTCGTTTCGCGAAGTCACTCGGCCTTCAAATCGTACTGTTCGAATTTAAGACGCACGGTGGTCCCGGCGCCGGGGGAGGAAGTAATGGCGATCCCGATCCCCAGCTCGTCGCAGACGCGCTTGACGAGATAGAGGCCGATCCCGCTGGAGCGGCTGTCCCGGTGGCCGCCCGCGCCGGTGTAGCCCTTTTCAAAGACCCGGGGGAGGTCGGCCGGGTCGATGCCGATGCCCGTGTCCGAGACGCAGAGCGTCCGGGGCTCCTCCGTGGCGATCCGGATGCCGCCCTCCTTGGTGTACTTGAGGGCGTTGGAGAGAAGCTGTTCGATGACGAAGGAGAGCCACTTCCCGTCGGTGACCACGGTGAGCTCCGAGGGGGTGTAGTCCAGCGCCAGACGCCGGTCAATGAACTCCGGGGCGAAGGGGGCCAGGGCCCCGTCCACGATATCCGCAAGGGCCTGTTCCCGGAAAACGTAGTCGGTGGACTCGGCGTCCAGACGCAGATAGGTCAGCACCATGTCCACATACTGCCGGATCTGGAGAAGTCCCGCCCGGAGCCGGCGGGAAAGCGGGGTGTCCTCCCCCTCCAGCGCCAGATTCATGCCGGTGATGGGCGTCTTGATCTGGTGGGCCCAGACGGTGTAGTAATCCACCGTCTCCCGGAAGCGCTGAGTCGCCTGGGCCTCCCGACGGGCCGCGTCGGCCGTGAGGGAGCGGATCACCGCCTGGTACCCGGTCTCCGATACGCTCTCCGGCCTGGGCAGGCCGCCGATCTCGGAGTAGGGGAGGGCGGCGAGGCGCGTAAGCGCCCGGTATTTGCGCCGCTTTCGGAAAAAGTCCGTGAAAAGCAGGGCCGCGCCCGCCGCCGCGCAGAGCAGGACCGGGTAGAGCACCGCCATCAGCGGCAGGCGGTACAGGGCGAAGCTGACGGCGAAGACGGCGGCAAAGCCGAAAAAGACCAGAGCCGGACGGCGCAGCTCCTTCAGATATTCTCTCAAAAAGTCCATGCTCTCACTCCACGATGTAGCCCTGGCCCACCTTGGTGGCGATGAAGCCGGGAAGCCCCACGGCCTCCAGCTTCCGCCGCAGGCGGCCTATGTTGACGGTCAGGGTGTTCTCATCCACGAACTGCCGGGTCTTCCACAGCCGCTCCATGAGCCTTTCCCGGCTGACGATCCGGCCCCGTTCCTCCATCAGCGTCAGCAGGATCCGAAACTCGTTTTTCGTCAGCTCCACGCGCGCTCCGTTGACGGTCAGGGTGCCGTCGTCGGTGTTCAGGAGCGCGCCCCGGTGCTCCAGGACGTGGGGGCTCAGGCCGAAATCGTAGGTCCTGCGCAGAAGCGACCGGAGCTTGGCCATCAGCACCTCCCGGTCGAAGGGCTTGGCGATGAAGTCGTCCGCCCCCATATTGATGGCCATGAGGATGTTCATGTTGTCGGAGGCGGAGGAGATAAAGAGGATGGGGACGCTGGAGATCCGCCGGATCTCCGAGCACCAGTGGTAGCCGTTGAAAAAGGGCAGACCGATGTCCATCAGGACGATGTGGGGCTCGTATCGGGCGAATTCCTCCAGAACGTTCCTGAAATCCGTGACAGTCCGGCAGTCCATGTCCCAGAGCCGGGCCTGCTCCTGTATCTCCTCCGCTATCCGCGCGTCGTCCTCCACCACAAGCAGCCGGTACATGCGCCGCCCCCTCCCTTTTTTCTATGAGTTTACCACAACCGGCGCGGAAAATAAAGAAGGGGCGGCGATTTTAATATTTTGTAAAGAAAAAGGCGGCCGCCGGGGGCCGGACTTGACGGATGGGGCGGGCGGGGCTATAATTTGGCTTGAAATTGACCCAAAGGGGGATACATATGAAGAAGATCAGGCTTTTGGCGCTGCTGCTGGCGCTTATGATGACCCTGTCCGCCTGCGTGATGCTCCCGGTCGGCGTCCCGTCGGTGGATACGGACACCGCCAAGGGACTGCCGGCCCCGGCGGATACCGCTCTGCCGGGAACAGAGAACGAGGAGACCGCCGCGCCGGAGACAGGGGACACGGCCGGAGAGGATCAGGACTGGGCGCCGGCGTACGGCGGGTACTATTACGACGTGGAAAACGTGGTGCTCTACCTGGAGGCCTACGGCCAGCTGCCGCCCAACTACATCACCAAGAACGAGGCCCGGGCTCTGGGCTGGTCCGGCGGGAGCGTGGAGGACTACCGGGAGGGCGCGGCCATCGGCGGAGACAGGTTCGGCAATTACGAGGGCCTGCTGCCCGGCGGGGAGGGCCGCACCTGGACTGAGTGCGACATCGACACCCTGGGGTACGGCTCCCGGGGGAGCCGGAGGCTGGTGTTCTCCAACGACGGCCTCTATTATTACACCTCGGACCACTACGAGAGCTTCCGTCAGGTCACGGTAAGCGAGGGGAGGGTCAGCTGGTGACGGAAGTGAGACAAATCGCGCTGGACGCGGAGAGACTGCGGCGGCGGGAGGAGGCCCAGGCCTATCTCCGGGAGGCCTTCGGGTTCCCGGACTACTACGGGAACAACCTGGACGCTTTGCACGATATGCTGGGGGAGACGGCGGCGCGGGTGGTCTTTTACAACACCGCCGCCCTCTATGAGAAGTACGGCTACGCCGGGCGCGTGCTGAGGGTGTGCCTGGACGCGGCGGAGGAGAACCCCCGTTTGACGGTGACCGTGGCGGAGAAGTGACCGGGATTTATAGAAAAATCTCAATTATCCTATTGAAAAAACGGCGAAAACAATGTATAATCCTAAATTGGCGACGCAGTATCCTAGTCGGAGCTGACGTCTCCTAAGAAGGGCCTAAAAATCCTTTGAAGGGCACATCGTTGAAGCCTCTTGTGTCTGCTTGGAACGCCCAGTTCCGGGTGGGTGCTGGAGGGAGGCGCAAATTGCGTCTGCATCTTCAGGGCGACCGCTAATGGCATAGCGGCCCCGACCCTGCTGGTGTGGAGACCCGGAGTTGTGGTCAGGCGTACTCCCTTTCGCGGTACGCGACCTGATTACGTCCCGGGGTTTAAACCTGTATTGCGGTGCGACTGAATGGAAGAGACTTTTTTGACTCAACCTGTGCTGTGTGCAGAGTAGCCTGCCTTGAGTGGGTCTTGCGGATAGGGGAGCTACGCGCTTCACGCCCCGGCCAGGGTGTGGAGCGATATCCCCTTGAAATATTTCCTGCAAAAGAGGCTAAAGAGACGTTTCGCTTCGCCATGGAAAACATCTAGGCTGTCCATCGGGCGAACAGGGGATTGCAGTGCGGTCTAAGTGGCGATCGGGTGACCGGGCCGGCGACGGCCGGAACGGCGCTTTAATGGGAAACCGCCTTCACGGCAACGGAAGGCAGCTCCGGGGGAAAACCAACCCGACCTAAGCCGCAAGATTTATCCTGTTCGCCGCCGCCCTCTTTGATTTAAAAGGCGGTACGCCAGGTTCGCTTCTCCTTTCAAATCACGACCCGCTTGCGCTGGGCTCGCGATTTGTGTTTTGGGCGGCACACTTGGGCGGCAAAAGGGATTTTTTCCGACGTACATGCCGCCGGAAAAAATAATGATAAATTTTTGGGGAAAGAGGATTGCCGCGAAGCGGCATTTTTTGTTAAGGGGAACGTATGAAGAAAAAGACTGACGTGAAATGGCTTGTGGAGATCGTGGTCCTGTCCGTGACCATGTCGGTGATCTTCTCGCTGACAAGCTCGGAGATCCTGGACGGGGCGGGCTACATCGTGGCCTTTGTTCTGCTCTTTGCCTTTATCGCCCTGGGCATCCTCTTTGACATCATCGGCGTGGCGGTCACCGCCGCCACCGAGACGCCCTTTCACGCCATGGCCTCCCACAAGGAGCGGGGGGCAAAGGAGTCCCTGCGGCTCCTTCGGAAGGCCGAGCGGGTCAGCTCCGTCTGCAACGACGTGGTGGGGGACATCTCCGGCATCATCTCCGGCGCTACGGCGGCCACCATCGCCGGGAATCTGACCCGGGATTTCGGTCTGAACAGCATTGTCATGTCCCTGCTGGTGACCGGCGTGGTGTCGGGCCTGACCATCGGGGGCAAGGCCGTGGGCAAGGGCGTCGCCCTGAGAAAGAACACCCAGATCATCTTCACGGTGGGGAAGCTCATGTCCTTCATGCCCCACATCAAAAAGAAATAGACCATGGCGGTAGATATTTGTGAGCGTACTTGAAAAGATCCATTCCCCGGAGGACGTGAAGCGCCTCCGGGAGACCGAGCTTCCCCAGCTTTGCCGGGAGCTTCGTGAGACGGTGGTAAACACCACGGCCAGGACGGGCGGGCATCTCAGCTCCAACCTGGGTGTGGTGGAGCTGACGGTTGCCATCCACCGGGTGTTCGACACCTCCCACGACCGGCTTCTGTTCGATGTGGGACACCAGAGCTATATCCACAAGCTCCTGACCGGACGCCGGGACAGCTTCGGCTCGCTGCGCTCCTTCGGGGGCCTTTCCGGCTTTCCCAAGCCGGGCGAGTCCGTCCATGACGCCTTTGTGGCGGGGCACGCCTCCTCGGCGGTGTCCACCGGGCTGGGGATGGCCAGGGCCAGGACGCTGTTGGGGGAGGACTACAACGTCATCGCCGTGGTGGGGGACGGCGCTCTGGCCGGCGGCCTCACCTACGAGGGGCTGTGCGACGCCGGGGCCAGCCCGGAGCCCTTCATCGTGATCCTCAATGACAACGGCATGTCCATCAACAAGAGCGTGGGCGGCATGGCGCGGTATCTCTCCCGTCTGCGGCTCCGCCACGGGTACATCGCCTTTAAAAACGCCTTCCGGAAATTCATGGACCGCTTCGCCGGCGGGCGGTGGCTCTACAGCATCCTCCACCGGATCAAGCAGGGCGTGAAGGAGGCCATCTTCAACTGCTCCTTCTTTGAGGATATGGGCTTCCTCTACGTGGGGCCGGTGGACGGGCACAATTTGAAGGAGCTGACCGAGGCCCTGAAGATCGCCCGGGACGCCCGGGGCCCGGTCCTGGTGCATGTGATCACCACCAAGGGCAAGGGCTACCAGTACGCCGAGGCCAACCCGGACGCCTTCCACGGCGTCAAGAGCTTCGATCCGGCCACCGGCGTCATCCCGGCCGCCGGGGCGTGCTTCTCCTCCGTGTTCGGGGACGAGCTGTGCAGGCTGGCCGCCGAGGACAGGCGGATCCTGGCGGTGACCGCCGCCATGCCCTCCGGCACGGGGCTTTCGGAGTTTGCCCTGCGCTATCCCGGGCGCTTTTTCGACGTGGGCATCTGCGAGGGGCACGCCGCCAGCATGATCGGCGGGGCCGCCGAGCGGGGGTGCGTGCCGGTGTTCGCCGTGTACTCCACGTTTTTGCAGAGGAGCTACGACATGCTCCTGCAGGACATCGCCATGGGGCGCGAGCACGCCGTCCTGGCGGTGGACCGGGCGGGCCTGTCCGGAGAGGACGGGGAGACGCACCAGGGGAGCATGGACGTGAGCTTTCTGACCTCCATACCCAACATGACCGTCTGGTCCCCGGCCAGCTTCGGGGAGCTTCGGGATATGCTCCGGCACGCCGTCCTGGAGGAGAGCGGCCCCGTGGCCGTGCGCTACCCCAAGGGGGGCGAGGGGGCCTATACCGGGGGCGGCGCGGAACCGGCGCTGAAGCTCCGGGAGGGCGGCGATTTCACCCTTGTCACCTACGGCATCAGCGTCAACACGGCCCTGGCCGCCGCCGATTTGCTGGAAAAACGGGGTCTGTCCGTCGATCTCATCAAGCTGGGGCGGATCAAGCCCATCGACTACGGGCCCGTGGAAGCGTCCGTGCGCCGCACGGGGCGGCTCCTCGTGCTGGAGGAGGCCGTGGCGGGCGGCTGTGTGGGACAGCAGATCGCCGCAGAGCTGGCCGCACGGGGGGTCGTTTTAAAGGCGCTGATCCTGAAAAATCTGGGCGACCGGTTCATCCCTCACGGGACGGTGGAGGAGCTTCGGCGCTTCTGCGGCATAGACGCCCAAAGCGTGGCGGAGGCCATCGCGGCCAAAAGGGGGACCATTTCGGACACGGAGGACGACCATGGCAAAGACGAGACTTGATGTGCTCATGACGGAGCGGGGCCTCTGCGAGAGCCGGGAGAAGGCCCGGGCGGTGATCATGGCCGGGGAGGTCTATGTGAACGGCCAGCGGTCCGACAAGCCGGGGAACGCCTACCTGGAGGACGTGCGGATCGAGGTGCGCGGCACGGGGCTGAAGTATGTGTCCCGGGGCGGGCTGAAGCTGGAGCGGGCGCTGGACTTTTTCGGGGGGAGCCCGGAGGGGAAGGTATGCCTGGACTGCGGCGCGTCCACCGGCGGGTTTACGGATCTGATGCTCCAACGGGGGGCGGTGAAGGTCTACGCCGTGGATGTGGGCTACGGGCAGCTGGCCTGGAGCGTCCGGTCGGATCCCCGGGTCGTGGTGATGGAGCGGACCAACGCCCGGTACCTCACCGCCGATATGTTCCCGGAGCGGCCCTGCCTGGCCGCCGTGGATGTGAGCTTCATCTCCCTGTCCCTGATCCTGCCCGCCGTGCGCGGCGTTCTCACGGAGGACGGCGAGGTGTTCTGCCTTATCAAGCCCCAGTTCGAGGCGGGGCGCGAGAAGGTGGGCAAGAAGGGCGTGGTCCGGGATCTGCAGACCCATGTGGAGGTGCTGGAGGCGTTTTTGGAGAACGCCAAAAACGCCGGCTTTTATGTGGAAAATATCACCTGGTCCCCCATCCGGGGGCCGGAGGGGAATATTGAGTATCTGGGCCACCTGGTGAGCGCGCCCTGCGTCAACCGGGCGGATGTGCGGGCCGTGGTGGCGGGCTCCCACGCGGCCTTGAACGGGTGAGACGATGGAGAAGGTCATACTTTTCGCGAATCCCAAACGGGATCCGGAGCTTAAGACGCTGGAGCGGGTCAGGGCCATCGCGGAGTCCCTGGACATCGACTGCGCCGTGGGAAATTTGCCCTGTGAGCTGGACGTACTGGCGCGGGGGGCCGGGATGGCCGTCACCTTCGGCGGCGACGGCGCCATTTTGCGGGCGGCCAGGGCCCTTTGCGGCATGGATATCCCTATCCTCGGCATCAACCTGGGTCATAAGGGCTTCATGGCGGAGCTGGAGGCCGGGGAGGTGGAGCTGGCCAGGACGGCCTTCCAGGGAAAATTCATCCCGGAGAGCCGCATGATGGCGGATATCACCGTGTTCCGGGAGGGGCGGGCCGTGTACAGGGACTTCGCCCTCAACGAGGCCGTGGTCAAGGGGATGGCCCGGGTCATCGGCGTCAACGTCTACGGCGACGGGCGTAGGATCATGGGCTTCGACGGGGACGGCGTCATCGTCTCCACGCCCACCGGCTCCACCGCCTATTCCCTGTCCGCCGGCGGCCCCATCGTGGAGCCCACGGCCCAGAGCCTGATTGTCACGCCGGTCTGCCCCCACATCCTCAGCGCCAGGAGCTACGTGCTGGCCCCGGAGAGGACGGTCACGGTGGAGCTTCGAAGACTGGACAATAAGACGGCGTACCTCTCCGTGGACGGCGGGGAGAGCGTGCAGCTTCAGGATCAGGACAGGATCGAGGTGCGCCGCTCCGCCACTGACGCAAAGCTGGTGCGGGTCACCGGCAGGAGCTTTTACGAGAAGGTCAGCAGCAAGCTGGGGGAGTCGCTATGAGAAACGAACGGCAGGAAAAAATCGTGGAGATCATAGCCCAAAAGGCCGTGGGCACCCAGGCGGAGCTGGCCCGGGAGCTGGAGAAGGAGGGCATACACGCCTGCCAGGCCACCCTGTCCAGGGACATCAATACCCTGCGGCTGACCCGGGAGCGCACGGCCAAGGGCGGCTACCGGTATGTTCTGCCCCGGGAACGGGCGGTGGATGTGGAGGCGCGTCTGCGGACGATCTTCTCCCAGTGCGTCACCGGCATCGACCGGGCGCAGAACCTGGTGGTCATCAAGACCCTGCCGGGGCTGGCGTCGGCGGCCTGCGCCTCCATCGACAAGATGTCCATCCGCACGCTGGTGGGCACCATCGCCGGGGACGACACGGCCTTTTTGGCCATGCGGGACGACGACGCGGCGGAGGAGCTGTGCCGGCGGATGCGGAAATTGATCTGAACGCCTCGCCCCGGCGGGGGGTGTAAGGTGTCCGCCTTACGGGCGGACGGTGATTTGCTTTTCTCTCTTCTGGACTCCCCCTTAAAACGACCACACAGGGGCCGCGGCCCCTATGTGGAGAACCCCGGGGGAACGCCCGCACGGGAGCTTTCCTACAACGCCGTACGGGCCGCCGCCCACGGCGGCCCATGAATTTCCGCCGCATTTCGTATAACGAACCCGTACGGGCCGGACACCCGGCCGGCCCGACGCACCGTCGAATTTCCCACACGCCCCATTCAAAAGGCTGCGGCTTCGCCGCCATTGAATTGGCGGGCCGCCAAGAGAGGCGGCCCCTACGGGTGCGTTGTTCGATAAAAATGCGGATTCGATACACGGGCCGGCCGGGTGTCCGGCCCGTACGGAAGGGAACTCGGAGATTCGGCGTGTGGGCCGATGTGGTCATCGGCCCCTACGGATGGCACAATCACAGCCGCACCAGCGCGGGTTAAATAGGAACGAAATCTTTAATAATAGAGCTGTGAGCGGCTAAGCGGGTTAAACGTAGAGACCATTCGTAACAAAGGCGCGCGGTGATGAGTGGGACGGGCCGCGATTCCCGCCCCATTGCTTTTCTCTTCTTTGAAGCTTTCTTCTCTTTTGTCAACACAAAAGAGAAGAAAGCGTATTTACCCCGCCCTTTTAAGGGCGGAAATAGTATGAAGAGCCCACCGGCTCAGGAGGTATCAACAATGCTCTCCCTTCTTCATATTGAAAATATCGCCGTGGTGGAACGGGCGGATATGGAATTCGGGCCAGGGCTCAATGTCCTGACCGGCGAGACGGGCGCGGGGAAATCCATCGTCATCGACGCCCTGGAGGCGTCCCTGGGCTGGCGGACGAGCCGGGAGCTGGTGCGCACGGGGGCCAAGTCCGCCCTGGTCACCGCCACCTTCACCGGGACGGATGTGACCGGCTGGTGTGAGGAAAACGGCGTGGCGTACGACGGGGAGCTGGTGCTGACCCGGCGCATTTCCGAGGACGGCAAGAGCGCCTGCCGGGTCAACGGGGTGCCCATTTCCGCCGTCCAGCTCCGGGAGCTGGGCCTGCGGCTCATCGACATCCACGGCCAGGGGGACGGACAGCGGCTCACCAACGAGCGCTGGCACCTCTCCTATCTGGATGGCTTCGGGGGCCTGGAGAAGGAGCTTGCGGCCTACAGGGAGGCCTATCAGGCCATGAAGGCCCTGCGCGACGAGATCGACGCCCTGACCTTGGACGAGGGCGAGCGGGAACGCCGCGTGGATATGCTGGAATTTCAGATCAAGGAGATCGGGCGGGCCGGGGTCACGCCGGGGGAGTACGAGGAGAAGACGAAGCGCAGGGACTTTCTCAAGGCCGCCGGGAAGCTGTCGGACTCCGTCCGGGACGCCGGCGCGTGCCTGATGGGCTCCGAGCGCAGCGACGGGGCGGTGGATCTCATCGAGTCCGCCGCCGGGACCATCACCTACGCCCTCCGCTGGTCGGAGGAGCTGGGGCCCCTCTCCCGGAAGCTGACCGATCTGAAATACGCCGCCCAGGACGCGGCGGAGGAGCTGCGGGAGATCCGGGAACGGCTGGAATTCTCCCCGGAGGAGTTGGATCAGCTGGACGCGCGGCTGGATACCCTCAAGCGCCTGATGCGCAAGTACGGCGGCAGTGAGGAGGCCGTACTGGAGACGCTGGAGCGCGCCAAACGGGAGCTGGATGAGATCGAGTTTTCCGACGAGAAGCTGAAAAAGCTGGAGGTCAAGCTGGCCTCCGCCACGAAAAACGCCAGGGCCCTGGCGGAGACTCTCTCCCAAAAGCGGCGGGCGGCCGCGGAGCTCCTGGCCCGGGCCATCGAGCGGGAGCTGCGGGAGCTGAGTATGGCCGGGGCGGCCTTTAAGGTTGACATAACACAAAAGGAGCTGGGGCCGGAGGGGGCGGACGAGGTGCGCTTTCTGATGGCGGCCAACGCCGGGGAGAGCTTTGGGCGCATCGCCCGGGTGGCCTCCGGCGGCGAGCTCTCCCGGGTGATGCTGGCCATGAAGACCGTGCTCTCCCGGGCGGATACGGTGGAGGCCATGGTCTTTGACGAGATCGACACCGGCGTTTCCGGCATCGCCGCCCAGCGGGTGGCGGAGAAGCTGGCGGCCATCGGCCGGGGCAAGCAGGTCATCTGCGTCACGCATCTGCCTCAGATCGCCGCTATGGCCGATGAGCACTTCTCCATCGCCAAGCGGGTGGAGGGCGGCAGGACATACACCAGCGTCACAAAGCTTGAACGGGAGGGCCGCCAGGGCGAGCTGGCGCGGCTCACCGGCGGGGACAACGTGACAAAAACCACGCTTCTGGCCGCCGCCGAGCAGCTGGAGGCGGCGGAAAACTATAAGGAGGGCCTGAAATGAAAAAAATACGACTTGGCAAAACGGAACTGATGGTGACGCGCACGGCCTTCGGCGCCCTGCCCGTCCAGAGGCGCACCAAGGAGGACGGGGCGAGGCTCCTTCGGATGGCCTTCGAGGCCGGCATCAACTTCTTCGATACCGCCAACGCCTACACGGACAGCGAGGAGAAGATCGGCATGGGCCTTTCCGACGTGCGGGATCGGATCGTCATCGCCACCAAGAGCGGCGGGAGCGACTACAAGACCGTCAGGGAGCACATCCAGCTGAGTCTGGAGCGGATGAAGACCGACTACATAGATCTTTTGCAGTTCCACAACCCCGCCGTGCTCCCGGATCCGGCGGATCCCGACGGCCCCTACGCCGCGGCGGCGGAGGCGAAGAAGAAGGGCTATATCCGCCATATCGGCATCACCAATCACCGCCTGGCGGTGGCCCACGCGGCCATCGAGAGCGGGAATTTCGAGACGCTCCAGTTCCCCTTCAGCTATCTGGCGGGGGAGCAGGAGCTGGAGCTGGTGAGAAAGTGCCGGGAGCACGACATGGGCTTTATCGCCATGAAGGGCCTGGCCGGAGGACTGCTCACCAATGTGACATTGTGCCGGGCGTTCATGAACCAGTTCGACAATGTGGTTCCCATCTGGGGCATCCAGTTTGAGGATCAGCTGAGACAGTGGATCGAGGCCGAGGAGGCCGAGCCGCGGATGACCCCGGAGCTGGAGGCGGAGCTTGAAAAAGAGAAAAAAGCCCTGGCCGGCTCCTTCTGCCGGGGGTGCGGCTACTGCCTGCCATGCCCGGCCAATATCGAGATCTTCACCATGGCGCGGCTGGACATGCTCCTGTTGCGCTCCCCCTGGCAGCAGTACATGACCGACGCCTTCCACGAGAAGGCCATGAAGATGGCGGACTGCGTCCACTGCCGGGCCTGCGCCTCCCGGTGCCCCTACGGCCTGGATACCCCCGCGCTCATCGAATATAACCTTAAAAATTACGAAAAGTTCTACGCGGAGCATAAGGAGCAGGTGTAAAAAAGCCCTCCGGCAAAAAAAACCGGAGGGTGTTGACATAATTCGACATAGATGGTAAACTATGTGCCGGGGGAAGCCGCGGGGAGCGCGCGCTTTCCCCGGCGCATGGAAAACGGCGGGCGGTTTGGCTCACTCTCCTTGAGAAAGGGGGATGAGCATGTCTATTACATTGACTTTCTACTTGTGTGGATACAAATTCACCCTGCATGTGGAAGAAGATAGACGCAAAAACCGCCACTCTGCCAAGTGACGGTTTTTGCGTTTGCCGTAATCTGAGGGCTTTTGCTTGATGGTTGCAGCGCGCATCATCACTGAAACCGGAGCCAAACCGCTTGTCGATGTGCCGGGGGAACACGGGCGAGCCGCGGCGACCCCCTCCATCTGCCTCTATTATAGCGGGACGGCGGGGAAATGTCAAGAGCATATTGAAAAGCGGGGGATATTTCCGGACTTTTCCGGACTTTTAACCGAGAATATAATTGACAAATCCGAATTTCGATAGTAGAATCTATCTGTCAACGCGATGAAGGGCGCAAGTAGCCCGGTCTGTCCCGCGCAGAGAGACCCCGGTTCGGTGGAAGGGGGAGGGGACGCCGGTGTGAATACGGCCCGGAGCGGCGGGGCGAACGGTTTTCCCAGTAGCCTTCGACGGGTGCGCCCGGTACAGCGCGAGGGGTCATCGACCCCGTGAGGCGGCGGCCGCGAGGCCGGCGCGATCAGAGGTGGTACCGCGTAGTCAATGACGCCCTCTGTCCGGTCTCCGGGCAGAGGGCTTGTTTTTTGAGGGGGTGGTAAGCTACGGAAAAGGATGTTTGTCTTCGCTGTGGCGGACATATGAGCTATGTGGGCCGGGAACGGCTTCAAAAAGGCGAATACGGGGCGTTTTTGGGGCATTTGGACAACCTGCTCTCCGGGGCCTATGAGGTGGAGACGTATGTCTGCGACGACTGCCGCAAGATGGAATTTTACGCCGCGCGTCACCTGGAGTCGGTGGAGGAGCCGGAGGAGGGAACCATGGCGCAGACCGCGTGCCCCTGCTGCGGGACCATGCACGACATGGACGACGCGGTGTGTCCGTACTGCGGAAAGCGGCTTATGGAGCTGGATCCGTTCGACAATATAGGATAATCATTAAAAAGGAGACATATATGGAGATCTATGAAGAGCTGGTGGCCAGGGGATTGATCGCCCAGGTCACCGACGAAACGGAAATCAAAAAGATGATCAACGCGGGCAAGGCCACCTTTTATATCGGCTTTGACTGCACGGCGGACAGCCTGACGGCGGGGCATTTCATGGCGCTGACCTTAATGAAGCGGCTCCAAATGGCGGGCAACAGGCCCATCGCCCTCATCGGCGGCGGCACCACCATGATCGGCGACCCCTCCGGCCGCACGGACATGCGCAAGATGCTGACAAGGGAGGACATCGAGCACAACGCCGCCTGCTTCAAGCGCCAGATGGAGCGGTTCATCGAGTTCGGCGAGGGCAAGGCCCAGATGGTCAACAACGCCGACTGGCTCTTAGACCTCAATTACGTGGAGCTTCTGCGGGAGGTGGGCGCCTGCTTCTCCGTCAACAACATGCTGAGAGCGGAGTGCTACAAGCAGAGGATGGAGAAGGGCCTTTCCTTCCTGGAGTTCAACTACATGATCATGCAGTCCTACGACTTCTACTACCTGTTCCGGCACTACGGGTGCAACATGCAGTTCGGCGGCAACGACCAGTGGTCGAATATGCTGGGCGGCACCGAGCTCATCCGCCGCAAGCTGGGGAAGGATGCCCACGCCATGACCATCACCCTCCTGACCGACTCCAACGGCAACAAGATGGGCAAAACCGCCGGCAACGCCGTGTGGCTGGATCCCAACAAGACCAGCCCCTACGACTTCTACCAGTATTGGCGCAACGTGGGCGACGCGGATGTGATCAAGTGCCTGAAGATGCTGACCTTCCTGCCCCTGAACGAGATCGCCGAGATGGAGACGTGGGTCAACACCAACCGGATCAACACCGCCAAGGAGATCCTGGCCTTTGAGCTTACCAAGCTTGTCCACGGCGAGGAGGAGGCCCAAAAGGCCCAGCAGAGCGCCCGCGCCCTCTTTGGCGGCGCCGCCGGGGGAGAGACGCCCACGGTGGAGCTGACGGAGGCCGACCTTACGGACGGCGCGGCGGACATCATGACGCTTTTGGTGAAGGCCGGTCTTGTGGCCTCCAAGTCCGAGGCCCGCCGGAACATCCAGCAGGGCGGCGTCACGGCCGACGATGAGAAGGTCACGGACATCGGCAAGACCTTCACCGGGGAGGAGCTGCGCGCCGGCGTGGTGCTGAGGCGCGGCAAAAAGAGCTTCATGAAGGTGATTTTAAAATAAATTCCCTCATTTGACGGGGAAATAAGGAGGTAAACTATGGACGTTATGAAAGCCATTGCCGCCCGCAGCTCCACCAGGGGCTATACGGCGGAAAAGCTCACAAAGGAGGAGCTGGACGCCCTTCTGACCGCCGGGCTCCAGGCCCCCACGGCCACCAACCGGCAGGAGCTCCACTTCACGGTCCTGGACGGGCGGGATCCCCTGCTCTTTGATATCCAGGAGGTCATGGGAGGCCGGGCAAGGCCGGAAAAGAACTTCTGGTACGACGCCCCCACGGTCATTCTCATCAGCGGCGAGGCGGACTTCCGCTGGACCGCCGTGGACGCGGGCATCGCCGTGGAGAACATCGCCCTGGCCGCCGAGAGCCTGGGACTGGGCAATGTGATCCTGGGGTGCCTCAAGGCCGCCATGGACGGCGAGAACCGGGAGCGGTACGCCAAGGCCCTCCGCTTCCCCGAGGGCTACACCTTCCAGATCGCCATCGCCGTGGGCCATAAGGCCGCGGAGAAGGAGCCCCACGGCTTCGACCGGGAAAAACAGGTGACCATCCTTTGACGCAACGCGATCCCCCGCGCTTCGGCGCGGGGGAAATTTTTTATTTTTCCACGGAACATTTTCCTCTCCCCGTGGATATTTAGGGTGAATGGACCATTCGGAAGCGAGGTGAGACGGTGACACACCGGGATTTTGCCGGGATCGTGGAGGAATACGGCGATATGGTGTTCCGGGTCGCGTTCAGTACCCTTGGGCGAAGGGAGGACGCGGAGGACGTGACCCAGGAGGTGCTTTTGAAGCTGTGGCGGGCGGACAAGGACTTTGCGTCCCAAGAGCATATGCGCTTCTGGCTGATCCGTGTCACCGTCAACGAGTGCCGCAGGGCCGTGCGTTGGTACCGGCGCAACGTGCCCGTGGAGGAGGTCCCCGAAAGGCCGGACGCGCCGGAGAGCCGGGAGCTCCTGGACACGGTGATGGCCCTGCCGGAAAAGCTCCGGGTGGCGGCGTATCTCTTCTATTACGAGGGATATTCCACCCGCGAGATCGCCCGTCTGGTGTCCGCGCCGGAGGCCACGGTCAGGTCACGGCTGGCGCGAGCGCGGGAAAAACTGCGGGAACTTTTAAAGGAGGAGGAAAACCTGTGAAAAACAAGGCATTTATGGAGGCGTTCTCGGACGTAAAGCTGTCCGGGGAGGCCCGGGAGAAAATTTTGGACGCGGCGTTGGAGGACGGCGGAAAGGCGGCGGCGAGGCGGGTATCCTTCCGGCCCCTGCGGGCCGCGCTGGCGGCGGCGCTGGTCTTCTGCATGCTGACGGGCGTCACCCTGGCGGCCAGCCCGGAGCTGCGGGACCGGCTGTGGGGCGATTTCAGCGGGATCAAGCAGGATATGGAGCCCGGCGGGGAGAACATGGCCGTATACGACGGCGTCGAGGCGTGGATAGATTCCGCGCTCACCGACGGGTACATTACGGTAGTCCATGTGGCGGTGCGCGATACCCAGGGCGACCGGTTGAGCAGTGTCTATAACGACGTTGTGGCAAGCGGGGGTAAGCTGTACTGGACAGAAGGAAACGCCCTCAACCACTGCATGTTCTACGACAGCGGCGAGGGGGTGGGGATGAGCGTATGCTACGCGCCGGAGATCCTGGGCTTTGACCGGGACACGGGGACGCTGATGCTGGAATACCGGACCTTAAACGCGGGATTCAGCGGCGGTCCTTCGCAGGTGAGCGTTACCATCGACACCGGCGCCTTCGGGACGGAGAGAATCCCCGGCGAGAGATTCCCCATGGAGGACGAGACGGTAATCGAGCAGATCGAGCAGGGGGAGCAGTTTGTCTTTGCCGACGGATCCGGGTACGCCGTAGACACCACTTGTGATTATGAAATCACGCTGGATACCTCCATGTTCACCTCCATGTTCGATGATATCAACAGTAAGACGGGCTGGGTGCTGGTCTCCGACGTGGAGACGCTGCCTCTGAGAGAGGGAACGGTGGGCGAAGCGTCCGTGTTCCTCTCGGATATCGGGGTCACCCTCCGGGGTAAGAGCGGCACGGCGGGGCCAATCTCCATAACGCTCCGCGACGGCTCGGAACCCACGGCGGCGGAGGGCTGGATGGCCGATGAGCAATTGGGAGGCGTCTATGACGAGATCGTTCGAACGGTGTGCTTCGCGAAGCCCATACCGGCGCAGGAGGTGGAGAGCTTCACCGTAGGCGGCGCGGCGGTCAGCTTTCAATAACGTATTTGGTGACAGGTACATGTAAATTCAGCCCATCCGGCTTTTGCCGGATGGGCTGAACGTTTGTGGGATCAGAACGCATCAGAACAGACTTCCGTCCCAGGCCCAGGTGTCCACCGGGTGGAAGGTGATGTAGATGCTGTCGCCGGGGATGGAGAGCTCCTCCTTCAGGATCTTGTTCAGCTCGGCGGCCATTTTGGCGCAGCCAGTTCTGGACGGACTGCCAAAGGCGGAGACGGAGACGTAAGCGCCTTTTTCCAGCTTTTTGCCGGCAAACCACAGGTCGTGTCCGGCCTCGATGTCCACCATCAGATAGCTCTCCGGCTTCCCGATCAGGGTCACCGCCTTGCCGAAGCGGGTCTTGAGGGTTTCCTTCTTGGCCCCGTCCAGGGGCAGGGAGATCTTGGCGTTGATAAAGGGCATGATAGTACTCCTTCAGATTTTTGATTTTATCACAACGTTACGCCCTGTTCCCGAAGCCCAGAAGCGTAAAGGCGCCGTTTTCGAAGGTCAGCTCCGTCACGGTGGCGTAGTCGTGGGCGAAAGCGGGCCAGCGGGACAGGGGCGTGCCGGTGAGCCGGCAGAGAAAGCCGCAGGTGACGGCCTGGTGGGCGGCCACGGCCACGTCTCCGGGGGCGGCGGACAAGATCTCCCGCAGGGCGGCCTCGAACCGGGCCCCCGCCGCGCCGTAGTCCTCCCCGCCGCCGGGAGGAATGGACATGTCGGCCTCCCGCGCTTCCCACGCGCCGGGGAATTTTTCACGTATCTCCTCCGGGGACAGGCCCTCCCACTCACCGATGTGGGCCTCCCGGAGGCCGGGATGGGTGTGAATGGGGAGTTGTCCCCCCGTCATCAGCGCCGCCGTCTCCAGGGCCCGCTTTAAGGGGCTGGCCCAGAGTTCGGCCACGGGGCGCGCCTCGAAGAAGGGCCTCAGCGCGGCGGCCTGCTCCCGGCCCCTGGCGCTCAGGGGCAGGTCGGTGCCGGAGCCGATGCAACGCCAGAGGCCGCCGGGGAAGTCCGGCTCGCCGTGGCGGGCGATGTAGAGCCGTTGCATCCTACCCCTCCCATCCCAGAAGCCGCGCCCCGTTGCCGCCCAGAACGGCGGAGAGCTCGCCGCCGGTGAGGCCGGAGGCGCGCACGGCGCTCAGGGCCTCGCTCTGGTCGGACCAGGGGCTGTCCGAGCCGAAAAGCACCCGGTCCGCGCCGTGGCGGCGGATGGCCTCCACAAATCCGGCGTTGTCCAGGGGAGCGGCGGGGGAGGGCTGGCCGTTCCGCCGCCGCCAGGGACCCAGGGCCACGGCGGTGTCGATATAGCAGGGCGCGCCCCAGAGGGCCCGCGCCTCGCCCCAGTCGGCAAAGCCGGCCAGGTGGGCCAGGATGATCTTCTCATGGGGCACCCGCTCTAAGAGCCTCAGCAGCCGCCGGGGGGCGGCGTAGTCCAAGCCGGGGTAGTTGGGATCGGAGCCGGCGTGGATGAGGACGATCAGATCCAGGGCGGCGGCGCACCTGACCAGGCGGACGTTGCGCTCGTCGTCGATGGGGACGCCCTGAAAGAGGGGGTGGAGCTTGATGCCGGGAAAGCCCCGGGCGGCCAGGTCCTCCAGCACCTTTTCCGGGTTTTCCGTGTCCGGGTGGATGCCGCCCAGGGAGAGAAGGCCGCGCCCCCGGAAGGCGGCGTTGACCGCCCCGGCGGCCCGGTTGATGTCCTCGGTCTGGTGGGGCTTTGTGACCACCGGGGCCAGAACGGCGGCGTCGATGCCGGCGCGGGCCATGGAGGCCAAAAGACCGCTGGCGGTGCCGTCGGAATAGGGCATCATATCCGCCGCGGCGGCCATCCCGGCCACGGCGCGGGGCGCCAGGGCGTCGGGGAAGGTGTGGGTGTGAAAGTCGATTATCATGGGGGATCACCTCATACAGCCATTGTACCGCGAAGGAGCCGAAAATGCAAGAGCAAGGGGGCCGGCATATTGCCGGCCCCCTCTGAAAAAGGAAAATAGGGAGGGAAATTTGGCGGGATTATTGCAGGGCGTCGTAGCCCTCCTGGCCGGTGCGGACCTTGACCACGTTCTCCACGTCGAAGACGAAGATCTTGCCGTCGCCGATGTTGCCGGTGTAAAGGATCTTCCGGGCGGTGTTGATCACGTCGCTGACGGGCACCTTGCTGACCACGATATCCACCTGCACCTTGGGCAGGAGCTGGATCTCCACGGGGACGCCGCGGTAATAGCGGCTCTGGCCCTTCTGAATGCCGCAGCCCATGACGTTGGTGACGGTCATGCCGGTGACGCCGATCTCCTCCAGGGCGTTCTTCAGCGGCTCGAAGCGGTTCATGTTCATGATGATCTCCACCTTGCTGATCTTCTCGCCGGGCTTGGAGTCGGACTTCCGGCCGTAAGCGGGAATGGCCACCTCGGGCGGCACCGCGCCGCCGGCCGGAGCCACCGCGTCGGTGGGGATGGTGGAGGCGCCCAGGGAGTAGACGCTCAGGTTCTGGGGCGTCACGAAGTCGGCGTAGGCGCTGACCAGGCCGTGCTCGGCGATATCCAGACCCTCGATCTCCTCCTCGGGCTTCACCCGCAGGCCGTTGGTCTTTTCGATGAGCTTGAAGACCAGGAACATGGTGACGATGGTCCAGGCCAGGATGCACACCACGCCCAGGCACTGCACGCCCAGCTGACGGAAGCCGCCGCCGTAGAAGAGACCCTTGGTGCCGTATTTCTCGTTGCAGGCGAAGAGGCCCACGGCGATGGTGCCCCACAGGCCGTGGACACCGTGGACGGAGAAGGCGCCTACGGGGTCGTCGATCTTCACCTTCTGATCGATGAAGTTCACGGACTCCACCACCAGCACGCCGGACACCGCGCCGATGACGGCGGCGCCGATGGCGTCAACGCTGGCGCACCCGGCGGTGACGGCCACAAGGCCCGCCAGGGAGGCGTTCAGGCACATGGAGACGTCGGGCTTGCCCGTGCGCAGCCAGGTGTAGATCATGCACACCACGGTGGCCACGGAGGGGGCGATGGTGGTGGTGCCCAGGATCTGGGCCATCTCCGTCACATCGGCGGCGGCCGCCGCGTTGAAGCCGTACCAGGCGAACCAGAGCATGAACACGCCCAGGGCCGCCAGGGTCATGGAGTGGCCGGGGATGGCGTTGACCTTTGTTTTACCGTCCTTGTCCTTGGTGTACTTGCCGATACGCGGGCCCACCAGAGCCGCGCCGATCAGGGCCGTCCAGCCGCCCACCATGTGGATGACGGCGGAGCCGGCGAAGTCGATGAACTGGAGCTTGGAGAGCCAGCCGCCGCCCCAGGCCCAGCCGGCCTCGATGGGGTAGATCACCAGGGAGATGACGGCGGAGTAGATGCAGTAGGATGAGAACTTGGTGCGCTCGGCCATGGAGCCGGACACGATGGTGGCGGCGGTGGCGCAGAACACCAGCTGGAACACGAAGCTCTTCCAGTCCGCGCCGTCAAAATCGGTGAACAGCTGCCAGTTGGGCTTGCCGATGAGGCCGAAGAACACATGCTCCCCCATCATGATGCCGTAGCCCAACAGGGAGAACACCACGGTGCCGATGCAGAAGTCCATCAGGTTCTTCATGATGATGTTGCCGGCGTTCTTGGCCCGTGTCAGGCCCGTCTCCACCATGGCGAAGCCGCCCTGCATGAAGAACACCAGGACAGCGCCCACTAAGTACCATACAGACATATCCATTTTTGTTTCCTCCTGAAAATGTTTTGCCGCCGAAAACCGTCTCACCGTTGCGGCGGGATCCGGTTGCCTTATAAAATATATAAAACGAGGGCGCTTTTCCCAAAAGCACCCTCGCTTTATGCAACAGGAATAAATTTTGAAATTCAGATCAGATTCGTATAGCCCATCAGGAATTTATCGACCTCCATGGCCGCGCCGCGCCCCTCGGCGATGGCGTGTACCACTAAGGACTGGCCCCGCCGGGCGTCGCCGGCGGCGAAGATCTTGGGATCGCTGGTCCGGTAACCCACCGGGGCGGCGATACTGCCCCGGGCGTCGGTCTCCACGCCGAAGGACTCCGCGATATAGCTCTCCGCCCCCACAAAGCCGGCGGCGATGAGCAGAAGCTCACAGGGGAGACGCTCCTCGGAGCCCTCCACCGGCACCATCACGGTCCGGCCGTTCTCCTGCCGGGGCGTCAGGGACACGGTGACGATCTGGCTGACCGCGCCGTTTTCATCGGCCACGATCTCCTTCACCGTCCGCTGGTAGAGCCGGGGGTCATGGCCGAAGAGGGCGATGGCCTCCTGCTGGCCGTAGTCGGTCTTCTCCACCCGGGGCCACTCCGGCCAGGGATTGCTGTCCGCGCGCTTTTCCGGGGGCCGGGGCATCATCTCCAACTGGGTCACGCCGGCGCACCCCTGACGGATGGCGGTGCCCACGCAGTCATTGCCCGTGTCGCCGCCGCCCACCACCACCACGCGCTTATCCTTGGCGCTGATCTCACCGGACTTGCGGCCCGGATCCAGCAGGCTCCTGGTGGCGGCGGTCAGGTAGTCCACGGCGAAGTGTACGCCCTTGGCCTCCCGGCCGGGGACCTTCAGATCCCGGGGATTTTTCGCGCCGCAGCACAGGATCACCGCGTCAAAGACGCTGGTCAAGCCCCCCGCCGGCACGTCCCGGCCCACGTCGGCGCCGGTTTTGAACGCCACGCCCTCGTCTTGCATGATCCGGATCCGCCGGTCGATGACGGATTTCTCCAGCTTCATGTTGGGGATGCCGTACATCAGCAGGCCCCCCACCCGGTCGGCCCGCTCAAAGACGGTGACCGTGTGGCCCCGGCGGTTGAGCTGATCCGCCGCGGCCAGGCCCGCCGGGCCGGAGCCCACAATGGCCACGCGCTTGCCTGTGCGCACTGTGGGAGGCTGGGGCTTGACGATACCGGCCTCATAGGCTTTTTCCACAACGAAAAGCTCGTTTTCCCGGACGGTCACCGGGTCCCCGTGGAGGCCGCAGGTACAGGCCGCCTCGCAGAGGGCGGGGCAGACCCGGCCCGTAAATTCGGGGAAGTTGTTGGTCTTGCGAAGGCGCTTGTACGCCTCCTCAAAGTTGCCGTGGTAGATAAGGTCGTTCCACTCCGGGGCCATGTTGTGCAGGGGACAGCCGGTGAAGCCGCCGCCCAGAGCGATGCCCGACTGGCAGAAGGGCACGCCGCAGTCCATGCAACGGGCCGCCTGCTTTTGACGCTGTGCCAGATCCAGGGGCGGGTGGAATTCGTTCCAGTGCTTTACGCGCTGGGCGGGGGACTGGGAGGGGTTCACGTGCCGGTCATATTCAAGAAATCCGGTGGGTTTTCCCATTACCGCGCGCCCCCTCTCGTGATCAGGTAAAAGGCCTCCTCGGCGGCCTCCTCGTGGCTCATGCCGCGCTCCTCAAACTGGCTGATGGCCCGGAGCATCCGGTCGTAGTCCCGGGGCATGATCTTCTTGAAAAGACTGATGTTGTCTCCGAAATTGTCCAGGATCTCTTTCGCTCTCACAGAGCCGGTGGCCCGGTAGTGCTCCTCGATGAGGCCCCGGAGCTCCTCGATGTCGTGCTTTTCCGTGACCGGCTCCAGCTCCACCATGGATTTGTTCACCCGCTTGTAGAGATCCCGTTTGCCGTCCCAGACGTAGGCGATGCCGCCGGACATGCCCGCCGCGAAGTTCTTGCCCGTGGGGCCCAGGACCACCACGCGGCCGCCGGTCATGTACTCGCAGCCGTGGTCGCCCACGCCCTCCACCACCGCGTAAGCGCCGGAGTTGCGGACGGCGAAGCGCTCTCCGGCAAGGCCGGCGATAAACGCCTTGCCCGCCGTGGCGCCGTAGAGGGCCACGTTGCCGATGATGATGTTCTCGCAGGCCCTGTATTTGACGCCCTCCGGGGGCTTCACCGTCAGCTTGCCGCCGGAGAGGCCCTTGCC
The DNA here is from genome assembly GCA_947631845.1 of uncultured Oscillospiraceae bacterium. Lineage (GTDB taxonomy): Bacteria > Bacillota > Clostridia > Oscillospirales > Oscillospiraceae > RUG626. The sequence goes on from CANRMY010000030.1 coordinate 28,595, forward strand.
GAAGTAGTCGTTGGAGTCGCCGGTCAGGTTCAGCGTCAGGCCCCTGGGGATGAAGGCCCCGAAGGACTGGCCGCCGGCCCCCCGGCAGTCCACCGTGAAGGCGTCCTCCGGCAGGGTGTTTTTATAGAGCCGCGTGATCTCGGAGCCCAAGATCGTGCCGAAGGCCCGATCCGTATTGCCCACCTCCACGCTGACGCGGCCCGTTTTCTTCTCCAGATCCAGGGCCGGCAGAAGCGTGCTCAGATCCATCGTCTTTTCAAGCTCAAAGTCGTAGACGGCCTCCGGCTCAAAGTGCTGGGGGACGGAATACGCGCTGCCCAGGACGGCGGACATATCCACGGTGGCCGCCCGGTGGGTGACCTGCCTCTCCCGGAATTTCAGAAGATCCGTGCGGCCCACCAGCTCATCCACCGTGCGTACGCCCAGGCGCGCCATGATCTCCCGCAGCTCCTGGGCCACGAAACGCATGAAATTCATGACGTATTCGGGCTTGCCGCAAAAGCGCTTGCGCAGCTCGGGGTTCTGGGTGGCCACGCCCATGGGGCAGGTGTCCAGATTGCAGACGCGCATCATCACGCACCCCAGGGTGACCAGGGGCGCCGTGGCGAAGCCGAATTCCTCCGCCCCCAGCATACAGGCGATGGCCACGTCCCGGCCGGTCATCAGCTTGCCGTCGGCCTCGATGCGGACGCGGCGGCGCAGGCCGTTTTGCACCAGGGTCTGGTGCGTCTCGCTGAGGCCCAGCTCCCAGGGCAGACCGGCGTCGTGGATGCTGGTCTTGGGGGCCGCGCCGGTGCCGCCGTCGTAGCCGGAGATCAGCACCGTCTGGGCGCCCGCCTTGGCCACGCCGGCGGCGATGGTGCCCACGCCCGCCTCGCTCACCAGCTTTACGGCGATGTCGGCGTAGCGGTTGGCGGATTTCAAATCGTAGATGAGCTGCGCCAGATCCTCGATGGAGTAGATGTCGTGGTGGGGCGGGGGAGAGATCAGGGTCACGCCGGGGGTGGAATAGCGGGTCTTGGCGATCCAGGGGTAGACCTTCCCGCCGGGGAGAAGGCCGCCCTCGCCGGGCTTGGCGCCCTGGGCCATTTTGATCTGGATCTCCTTAGCGGATACCAGGTATTCGCTGGTGACGCCGAAGCGCCCGGAGGCCACCTGCTTGATGGCGGAGCCCCGGACCGTCCCCAACCGCTCGGGCAGCTCCCCGCCCTCGCCGGAGTTGGACTTGCCGTGGAGGGTGTTCATGGCGACGGCCAGACACTCGTGGGCCTCCTGGGAGATGGAGCCGTAGGACATGGCGCCGGTCTTGAAGCGCTTCACGATCTCGTCCACGCTCTCCACCTCGTCGATGTC
>CANRMY010000031.1 GCA_947631845.1 uncultured Oscillospiraceae bacterium
CCTTCCGCGGTCACTCCGGCAGCAAGACCGCCGGCGCGAAATAAGGAGGACAGACATGGAAGCAAGAGCACAGATGAAATACGCGCTTATCTCCCCCCGCAAGGTGAAGATAGTCTGCGATATCATAAGGGGCAAGGACGCCAATGTGGCCCGCGCCATCCTTATGAACACCCCCAAGCACGCCAGTGAGCTGATGATCAAGGTCCTGAATTCCGCCATGGCCAACGCCGAGAACAACTTCAACATGGATCCCGCGAAGCTCTATGTGGCCGAGACGTACGCGAACCCCGGCCCCATCCTCAAGAGGATGCAGCCTGTTTCCAAGGGCCGCGGCTACCGCATCAACAAGCGCACCAGTCACATCACCATCGTGCTGAAGGAAAGGGAGGCGTAAAGCATGGGACAGAAAGTTAATCCTCACGGCCTTCGCGTCGGCGTCATCAAGGACTGGGATTCCCGCTGGTATGCCAGAGAGGACAAGGTCGGCGATCTGCTGGTGGAGGACCACAACATCCGCAAGGTGCTGAAAAAGCGCCTCTATGATACCGGTATCCCCAAGATCGAGATCGAGCGCGACAACTCCAAGGTCAAGATCTTCCTGCACTGCTCCCGTCCCGGCCTTGTCATCGGCAAGGGCGGCCAGGAGATCGAGAAGCTCCGCGCCGATATGGAGAAGATGCTGGGCAAGCCCGTGGCCGTCTCCATCATCGAGGTCAAGAACCCCGACGCCGACGCCCAGCTGGTGGCCGAGTCCATCGCCGCCCAGCTGGAGAAGCGCGTCAGCTACCGCCGCGCCATGAAGAACGCCATGGGCCGCGCCATGCGCCTGGGCGTCCGCGGCATCAAGATCAAGCTGTCCGGCCGTATCGGCGGCGCCGAGATCGCCCGGAACGAGAGCTACCATGAGGGCACCATCCCCCTGCAGACCCTGCGCGCCGACATCGAGTACGGCTTCGCCGAGGCCGCCACCACCTATGGCCGCATCGGCGTCAAGGTCTGGATCTACAAGGGCGAGATCCTCTCCAGCACCCTTCGCACCACCCCCCGCACCATGGACACCACCCGTCCGCCCCGTGAGCGCCGCGAGCGCCGGGATGACCGCCGGGGACCCCGTCCCCAGGGCCAGGGCGGCTACAACCGCGACCGGCAGGGCGCGCCCCGTCAGCAGGGCGGCTATGCCCCCCGCGCCCCGCGGCCCACTACTCCTAAAGAAGGAGGAAGCAACTGATGCTGTTACCTAAGAGAGTCAAATACCGCAAGCAGCAGCGCGGCCGCATGACCGGCGTCGCTACCCGCGGCAACACCGTCACTTACGGTGAGTGGGGCCTCGTCGCCACGGAACCGGCTTGGATCACCTCCAACCAGATCGAGGCCGCCCGTGTGGCCATCACCCGTTACACCAAGCGCGGCGGCAAGGTCTGGATCAAGATCTTCCCCGACAAGCCCGTGACCGCCAAGCCCGCCGAGACCCGCATGGGTTCCGGTAAAGGCGCCCCCGAATACTGGGTGGCCGTGGTCAAGCCCGGCCGTGTTCTCTTTGAGATCGCCGGCGTCAGCACCGAGGACGCGCAGGAGGCCCTTCGCCTCGGCGCCCACAAGCTGCCCTGCAAGACAAAGATAGTCGCCCGTGAGACCGAGGAGGGTGAATGAGATGAAGGCAAAAGAAGTCAGAAAGATGAGCGAGGCGGAGCTGAACGCGAAGCTGGCGGATCTGAAGAAGGATCTGTTCACGCTCCGTATGCAGCACGCCACCAATCAGCTCGACAATCCTGTCAGGATATCCCTTGTCAAGAAGGATATTGCCCGAGTCCAGACGATAATCCGCGAGAAGTCGCTCGAGCAGTGAGGAGGAAGCTTAGATGAGTGAAGTTAGAACATCTTCCAGAAAGACCCTGGTGGGCAAGGTCGTATCCGACAAGATGGACAAGACCATCGTGGTGGCCATCGCTGACCGCGTTCCCCACCCCCTCTACAAGAAGATCGTCAAGAGGACATACAAGCTCAAGGCCCATGACGAGAAGAACGAGTGCGGCATCGGCGACACCGTCCGCGTCATGGAGACCCGTCCCCTGTCCAAGGATAAGAGATGGCGCCTTGTTGAGATCGTTGAAAAGGCGAAATAAGGAGGCGGCATAAATGATACAGCAGGAAAGTTATCTGAAGGTCGCCGACAACACCGGCGCCAAGGAGATCAAGTGCATCCGCGTGCTTGGCGGCGCCAAGCGCAAGTGGGGCAATATCGGCGACGTGATCGTCGCCTCCGTCCGCAAGGCCGCCCCCGGCGGCCAGGTGAAGAAGGGCGACGTGGTCAAGGCCGTCATCGTCCGCTCCGCCAAGGGCGTCCGCCGCGCCGACGGCACCTATGTCCGCTTCGATGAGAACGCGGCGGTGCTGATCCGCGACGACAAGAACCCCGTCGGTACCCGTATCTTCGGGCCGGTGGCCAGAGAGCTGCGCGACAAGGACTATATGAAGATCCTGTCCCTGGCTCCCGAAGTCATATGAGGAGGTCCGGAACATGAACATTAAAACCAACGATACAGTTGTCGTCCTGTCCGGCAAGGACAAGGGCAAGCAGGGCAAGGTCCTCTCCGCCGATCCCGAAGGCCGCAAGGTCATCGTGGAGGGCGTGAACGTTGCCAAGCGCCACCAGAAGGCCCGCCGTCAGGACGAGCAGAGCGGCATCATCAAAAAGGAGACCCCCATCTATGTCTCCAAGGTCATGCTCGTCTGCCCCAAGTGCGGCAAGCCCACCCGCGTCGCCCACAAGATGGACGGCGACAAGAAAGTCCGCGCCTGCAAAAAGTGCGGCGCGGCCATCTGAGAGAGGAGGAGTGATTGAACATGGCTGACAAGAAAGCAAAGGCCGCCGAGACCCCTGTCGAGGCGCCCGCCAAGAGGGTCCCCAACCTGAAGGCTAAGTACCAGTCCGAGATCGCCCCCGCCCTTATGAAGAAGTTCGGCTACAAGAGCGTCATGCAGATCCCCCGCCTGGACAAGATCGTCATCAACGTGGGCTGCGGCGACGCCAAGGACAACGCCAAGGTGGTGGATTCCGTGGTGAAGGAGATCTCCGCCATCGCCGGCCAGCACGCCGTCGTCACCAAGGCCCGCAAGTCCGTGGCTAACTTCAAGATCCGCGAAGGCATGAGCATCGGCGTGAAGGTCACCCTCCGCCGTGACCGTATGTGGGAGTTCCTGGACAGGCTCTTTAACGTGGCCCTGCCCCGTGTGCGCGACTTCCACGGCATCAACCCCAACTCCTTTGACGGACGCGGCAACTACGCCCTGGGCATCAAGGAGCAGCTGATCTTCCCCGAGATCGACTACGATAAGATCGACAAGATCCGCGGTATGGACATCGTCATGTGCACCACCGCCAAGACCGACGAGGAGGCCCGCGAGCTTCTCAGCCTCCTGGGCGCCCCGTTCTACAGAAACTAAGGGAGGAGAAATAGTATGGCTAAGAAATCGATGATCCTCAAGCAGCAGCGTGATCCCAAGTTCTCCACCCGCCGCTACAACCGCTGCAAGATCTGCGGCAGGCCCCACGCGTACCTTCGCAACTACGGCATCTGCCGTATCTGCTTCCGGGAGCTGGCCTATAAGGGCGAGATCCCCGGCGTCAAAAAGGCGTCTTGGTGAATCTGTTCCCGTCATGCTTCGCTGCGGCGTCCTCGCAGTATCTTAATACAGCTTCGGACACCGCGCCTCGCCTGATGCAAAGAAATTCACCAATCTAAGCGCCGCGGGAAGATCCCGGCGCGGAACACAAGCAATGTTTTATAGGATGGCGAAAGGTCCGCGGCAATCGCAATATTGCCGTGGATACCTCGCCGCCTGAACCGTACCGGAGACGGACGGTAACTCTGATCAAGGAGGAAAAACTCAACATGCAAATCACCGATCCCATTGCGGATATGTTGACCCGTATCAGGAACGCCAACTCCGCAAAGCACCCCACTGTGGACATCCCCTGCTCAAACATGAAGAAGGCCATTGCCCAGATCCTGCTTGACGAGGGATACATCAAGGGCTTCCAGGTCACCCCCGACGGCGGACAGGGAGTCATCAAGGTCACCCTGAAGTACAACGGCAACGAGCGCGTTATTCAGGGTCTCCGCCGTGTCTCCAAGCCCGGCCTGCGTTATTACGCCGGCACCGACGAGATCCCCTACGTCCTCAAGGGACTTGGCACAGCCATCATTTCCACATCCAAGGGCATCATGACCGACAAGCAGGCTCGCAAGGAGCATGTCGGCGGCGAAGTCCTGGCTTTTGTATGGTAAGGGAGGGTAAAGAATATGTCCAGAATCGGTAGAGCTCCCATTGCCATCCCCGCGGGTGTCGAGGTGACCGTCGCCGAAGGCAACGTTGTCACCGTCAAGGGCCCCAAGGGCACCATCACCAAAGCACTGCGTCCCGAGATGACCATCGAGAAGGACGGCGCCGTCATCCATGTGAAGCGCCCCAACGATGAGAAGACCGAGCGCAGCCTCCACGGTCTTACCCGTACGCTCCTGGCCAACATGGTCCACGGCGTGACCCACGAGTATTCCAAGACTCTTGAGATCAACGGCGTCGGCTACCGCGCGGCCAAGGAGGGCAAGAACCTGGTCATGAACCTGGGGTATTCCCATCAGGTCATCGTCCCGGAGATCGAGGGCATCGGCATCGACGTCCCCAATCCCAACCAGGTGGTCATTCACGGCGTCGACAAGCAGCTTGTCGGTCAGTTCGCCGCGGATGTGAGGAACAAGAGGCCCCCGGAACCCTATAAGGGCAAGGGCATCAAGTACGCGGACGAAGTCATTCGCCGCAAAGAAGGCAAGACTGGTAAATAAAAGGAGGTGTGCCTAAATGATCAACAGACCTGATACGAAAGCGCAGCGCTTAAAGCGCCATAAGAGAGTCAGAGCGAAGATTTCCGGCACGCCGGATTGCCCCAGACTCAACGTATTCCGCAGTGAGAGGCATATATACGCCCAGCTCATCGACGACGTCAACGGCGTCACGCTGGCCGCCGCCTCTTCCGTTGAGAAGGATTTTGAAGGTTCCGGCTCCAACAAGGAGGGCGCCCGCAAGGTGGGCAAGCTCATTGCCGAGCGGGCCCGCGCCAAGGGGATAGAGGACGTGGTCTTTGACCGCGGCGGCTATATCTACCACGGCCGCGTCCAGGAGCTGGCCGAGGGCGCCCGTGAGGGCGGACTCAACTTTTAACGCAGGGAGGGAACGAAAACATGCCTTACAGCAGCAATCAAAGAGGAAACCGCCGCGACCGTGAAGAGGTCAAGAGCGAGTATATCGAGAAAGTCGTCTCCCTCAACCGCGTTTCCAAGACCGTCAAGGGCGGACGCATCATGAAGTTCTCCGCGCTGGTCGTCGTGGGCGACGGCAAGGGCAAAGTGGGCTTCGGTCTCGGCAAGGCCGCCGAGGTCTCCGAGGCCATCCGCAAGGGCATCGAGGATGCCAAGAAGAACTTCACCCACATCACCCTCAAGGGCGGCACCATCCCCCATGAGGTCATCGGTGAATTCGGCGCGGGCCGCGTTCTTTTGAAGCCCGCTCCCGCCGGTACCGGCGTCATCGCCGGCGGCGCTGTCCGCGCGGTCGTGGAGGCCGCCGGCATCACCGACATCCGTACCAAGTGCCTTCGGAGCAACAACCCCGCCAACGTGGTCGCCGCTACCATGAAGGGCCTCAAGTCCCTCCGTGACGTTCAGCAGGTGGCCGCCACCCGCGGCAAGGCGCCCGAAGAGATCCTGGGCTAAGGAGGACTTTTGAAATGGCTAACATCAACATCAAGCTCGTCAAGAGCCTCAACGGCCGGATCGCCAAGCATATCGCCACCGCCGAGTCCCTCGGCCTTCGGAAGATAGGCGACACCACCACTCAGCCCGACAATCCCCAGACCAGAGGTAAGATCGCCAAGATCGGCTACCTCCTTCAGGTCACGGAAGAGAAATAAGGAGGTTCGCGGAATGAATATAAACGATCTTTCTCCCGCTGCCGGCTCCACCGCAAAGGCCTGGAGGAAGGGCCGCGGGATCGGCTCCGGCAACGGCAAGACCGGCGGACGCGGCCACAAGGGCCAGAAGGCCCGCTCCGGCGGCGGAGTCCGCGTGGGCTTTGAAGGCGGCCAGATGCCTCTGGCCCGCCGCATCCCCAAGAGAGGCTTCAACAACATCTTCGCGAAACCTCTGGACGCGGTGAACGTCTCCATGCTCAACCGTTTTGAGAACGGCGACACCGTGGATGTGGAGGCCCTGGAGAAGGCCGGCATCCTCTCCGGCGTCAAGTACGGCATCAAGGTCATCGGCAACGGCGAGCTGACCAAGAAGCTCACCGTAAAGGCCGTGAAATTCTCTGAGTCGGCAAAGGCCAAGATCGAGGCCGCCGGCGGAAAGGCCGAGGAGATCGGTGGGAAGGCCGAGGTGAAGTGAGGTGCTGCAGACATTAAAGAACGCGTGGAAGGTGGAGGAGATCCGCAAAAAGCTCCTCTTCACCCTGTTCGTTATTCTGCTCTTCCGGCTTGGCAATGCCATTCCCGTGCCGAATATCAACAACGCCCTTCTGAGCCAGTATTTTACCTCGTCCCTCAACAACACCATTCTTGGCCTCTATAACGTCATGAGCGGCTCGGCGTTCCAGTACGGCACCATCTTCGCTCTGAGCATACAGCCGTATATCAACGCCAGCATCATCATCCAGCTTCTCACCATCGCCATTCCCGCCCTGGAGAGGCTCTCCAAGGACGGCGGCGAAGAGGGCAAGAAGAAGCTGGAGAACATCACCCGCTATTCCACCGTGGCCATCGCTCTTCTGCAGGCCTACGGCTACTATGTGATCCTCTCCACCAACAACCTGATGAGCAACACCGGCGTGTGGCCCGCCATCGTCATTGTGGCTACCCTGGTGGCCGGCTCGTGCCTCGTTATGTGGATGGGCGAGCAGATCACGGAGTTCGGTATCGGCAACGGTATCTCCGTCATCCTCTTCGCCGGCATCATCGCCAGGGTCCCCAACACCGTGGTCAACATGGTCACCAACCTGATCCACGGCGACAGCTGGAAGATCTATGTGGCCTATCCCCTGATGATCCTGGGCGGCCTTGCCATGATCGTCCTGATCGTCATCGTCACCAACGCCGAGCGGCGCATCCCCGTGATGTACTCCAAGCGCGTCGTTGGCCGGAAGATCTACGGCGGCCAATCCACCCACCTGCCCCTGAAGGTCAACATGTCCGGCGTGCTCCCCGTGATCTTCGCCGGCTCCATCGCCTCCCTGCCCGCTACCATCGGCATGTTCTTCGGCAAGACCGAAAACTCCGGCGGCGGCTGGGGCACCTTCCTGGGTCTCTTCAATCAGAAGAGCGCCCTCTATATGATCATCTACTTCCTGCTGATCATCTTCTTCAGCTACTTCTACTCCACCATCCAGTTCAACCCCATCGAGGTCAGCAATAACCTGATGAAGAACGGCGGATATATCCCCGGCTTCCGTCCCGGAAAGCCCACCAGCGCGTTTATCGCCAAGGTGCTCAACAAGGTGACCCTCTTCGGCGCCATCTACCTGGCCATCATCGCTCTGGTCCCGCTGATCGTGGGCGCCATCTCCCAGACGGCCTCCAATACGGGGATCGCCATCGGCGGCACCTCCCTCATCATCGTCGTGGGCGTGGCGCTGGAGACTGTGAAGGCGCTGGAGGCCCAGCTTATCATGCGCAACTACAAGGGATTTCTTGAATAATTAAAGGAGCTTGGTATGAAACTCATACTTTTAGGAGCCCCCGGCGCCGGAAAAGGCACCCAGGCGGACATTATCTCCCGCAAGCTTGAAATTCCCACCATTTCCACAGGCAACATCCTGCGGGCGGCTGTCCGGGAGGGCACACCCGTGGGACTTCGGGCCAAGGCCATCATCGAGGCCGGCCAGCTGGTGCCCGACGACGTGATCATCGGCATCGTGGCCGAACGCGTGGCCCGCGACGACTGCAAGAACGGGTACATCCTTGACGGTGTGCCCCGCACAGTCGCCCAGGCCGACGCCCTGGAGGCCAACGGTATCTGTGTGGACTGCGCCCTGTGCATCGACGTCCCCGACGAGGTCATCACAAAGCGCATGTCCGGCCGCCGCACCTGCAGCGTCTGCTCCGCCACCTATCATGTGGAGAGCAATCCCCCCAAGGTGGAGGGCGTCTGCGACGCCTGCGGCGGAAATCTCACCATCCGCAAGGATGACATGCCCGAGACGGTCCAGAGCCGCCTCGCGGTATACCACGCCCAGACCGAGCCTCTGTTGGACTACTACAAGTCCCGGGGCAAGCTGGTGACGGTGAAGGGGGAGGCCACCATCGAGGCCACCTCTCATAAAGTGTTCGAGGCCCTGGGGATCAACTGAGTATGATACGCGTAAAAACGCCCCGGGAAATTGAAAAAATGCGCCGAGCAGGGGCGATCGCCGCGGCGGCCCGCGATCTGGCGGGCAAATTGGCAGTCCCCGGCGCAACAACCCAAGCAATAGACAAAGAGGTAGAGGCATTTATCCGATCCCAGCACGCAATCCCCACCTGCATAGGGTACTGCGGGTATCCGGCGGCCACCTGCATCTCCGTCAACGAGGTGGTGGTCCACGGGATCCCCGGTAAACGGGTCATCCAAGACGGCGACCTGGTCAGCATCGACCTGGACGTGGGCTTCGAGGGCTATATCGGGGATTGCGCGGCGACCTTCATAGCGGGAAAGGCGCGGTGCGATGAGGACGTAAAGCTCCTGTCAATCACTAGGCAGGCGTTTTACGAGGGGCTGAAATTCGCCCGGCCCGGTTACCGGGTCTCCGATATCAGCGCGGCCGTCCAACAGTTTGTGGAGGCAAATGGTTTTTCCGTCATCCGTGACTATGTGGGTCACGGCATCGGCGTCGAGATGCACGAGGAGCCGGAGGTCCCCAACTTCGGCCGCCCCGGACACGGGGCCAGGCTGGTGCGGGGCATGACCATCTGTATCGAGCCCATGGTGGCGGCGGGGGATTGGCCGGTCAGAGTCCTGAAGGACGGCTGGACGGCGGTCACCCGTGACGGCTCCCGCGCCGCCCACTATGAGAACACCGTTCTCATCACCGACGGCGACCCGGAGATCCTGACGGTCCCCGAACCGGAGGTTTGACATGGCCATCGAAAAAGCCGATGTGGTCCGTTCCCTGGCCGGGCGCGACGCCGGCGAGCTGTTCTTCGTCAGCTTGACCGACGGGGAGTACGCCTACATCGTCAACGGACGGGACAGAAGACTGGAAAAGCCTAAGAAAAAGAAGCTCAAGCACCTTAAGCGCGTGGAGCGCGGGACCGACAGGGTCGACCTGAAGCTCCGCTCCGGCGAAAAGGTGACCAACAGCGAGCTTCGTCGCGCGCTGGCCGAGAAGGCCGGCGAAGGAAATAAGGAGGTATGAAGCATGGCGAAAGATGACGTTATCGAGCTGGAGGGCACGGTCGTCGAGTCTCTGCCCAACACGATGTTCAACGTTGATATCGGAAACGGACATATCATCCTTGCCCATATCTCCGGTAAGCTCCGTATGAACTTCATCAGGATCCTCCCCGGCGACAAGGTCACGGTGCAGATGAGCCCCTACGACCTGACCCGCGGCAGGATCACATGGCGCACAAAATAACCCGCAACAGGAAAGGAAGGTAAATATGAAAGTCAGACCTTCAGTAAAGCCCATGTGCGAGAAATGCAAGGTCATCAAGCGCAAGGGTAAAGTCATGGTCATCTGCGAGAACCCCAAGCACAAGCAGCGCCAGGGGTGATTTCCGCGCCTTTTGCGTCCTGACCGCGCCGCGTTGCGCCGTCATTGCCGCGCCGCGTAGGAACGCAAAACCAATCGTAAATCATCGCGTTAAACCAACATGACATGAACAAAGACTTGAAAGGAATGGTCATAAAGTATGGCAAGAATTTCCGGCGTTGACCTGCCCCGTGAGAAGCGGATCGAGATCGGCCTCACTTACGTTTACGGCATCGGCAGGACCAGCGCGAAGAAGATTTTGGAGCAGACCGGTATCGATCCCGACACCCGCGTGAAGGATCTGACCGAGGCCCAGGAGGCGGCTCTGCGTGAGTGCATCGACCACCACTATGTGGTGGAGGGCGATCTTCGCCGTCAGGTGGCTCTGGACATCAAGCGCCTCACCGAGATCGGCTGCTATCGCGGCACCCGTCACAGAAGGGGCCTGCCCGTCCGCGGCCAGAGAAGCAAAACAAACGCCCGTACCCGGAAGGGCCCGAAGCGTACTATCGCGAACAAGAAGAAGTAAGGGAGGGATATCACTATGGCAGGAAACACAAAAGGCAAGGTCGTCCGTACCCGCCGCCGCGAGCGCAAGAACATAGAAAAGGGCCAGGTGCATATCAGCTCCAGCTTCAATAACACCATGGTCACCGTGACCGATTCCTTCGGCAACGCCCTCTCCTGGGCCTCCGCCGGCGGAATGGGCTTCCGCGGAAGCAAGAAGAGCACCCCCTTCGCGGCGCAGACCGCCGCCGAGACCGCCGCCAAGGCGGCCATGGAGCACGGCCTGAAGACCGTCGAGGTCTTTGTCAAGGGCCCCGGCTCGGGACGTGAGGCCGCCATCCGCGCCCTCCAGACCGTTGGCCTTGAGGTCACCATGATCAAGGACGTGACGCCCATCGCCCACAACGGCTGCCGGCCGCCCAAGCGTCGCCGCGTGTGATCGAAGAAGGAGGAAGTATTTACTATGGCAAAGAATATGCAGCCCATCGTAAAGCGCTGCAAGGCGCTGGGTATTTCTCCTGCTTACATGGGCTATACCGCCAAGACCAAGTCCGACACCATCCGCAACCCCAAGGGTCAGATGCGCCGCAAGCAGGGCGAGTACGCCATGCAGCTCAATGAGAAGCAGAAGGTCAAGTTCGTATACGGCATCCTGGAGAAGCAGTTCCGCACCTACTATGAAAAGGCCGCCAAGGCCCCCGGCCAGACCGGCGAGGTGCTGCTGACCACCATCGAGCGCCGTCTGGACAACGTCATTTACCGTCTCGGTTTCGCCATGACCCGCCGCGAGGCCCGTCAGGCCGTGAACCACGGTCATTTCAACGTCAACGGCAAGAGAGTTGACATTCCCTCCTACATGGTAAAGCCGGGCGATGTCATCGAGGTCCGTGAGAAGAGCCGTCAGAGCGCCATGTTCAAGCGCCTCACCGGCGAGGACGCGGTAGTTCTCCCGCCCCCTCCGAAGTGGCTTGAGAAGGATCTCGCCAAGCTTCAGGGCAAGGTCCTGACCATGCCCGCCCGCGAAGACATCGATCTGCCTGTTGAGGAGCAGCTCATCGTCGAGCTCTATTCCAAGTAATCCGTTACGCCAGGCGGCGCCCGTCAACGCGGTGGACAAACCCGCCGCGTTGAACAAAGGCAAGCGATTTCCCGGACGCGCCCTGGTAAGACCCTCATTTGGAAATCCGCACACAGCGCACAAGCGCCGAATTATTAAGGAGGGTAAAGTTTAGTGATTGAAATTGAAAAGCCGCGTATTGAGTGCATCGAGAATCCGGAAGACCCGTCCTACGGCAAGTATGTGGTGGAGCCCCTGGAGCGCGGCTACGGCATTACGTTGGGAAACTCTCTGAGAAGAATACTCCTCTCGTCACTGCCCGGAACAGCGGTGACAAGCGTTAAGATCTCCGGCGTACAGCATGAGTTCAGCACCATCCCCGGCGTCAAGGAGGATGTGACCGAGATCGTCCTCAACCTGAAGAGCATCATCGCCAAGCTTCACAGCGAGGGTGAGAAGACCGTCTACATCGAGGCCATCGGCGAGGGCGAGGTCACGGCGGGCGACATAAAGGCCGACGCGGAGGTGGAGATCCTCAACCCGGAGCTTCACATCGCCACCCTCGGACCGGACGCCCAGCTGCGTATGGAGCTGACCATGAACCACGGCCGGGGCTATGTCAGCGCCGAACGCAATAAGCAGAGCCAGACACAGCAGGTCATCGGCGTCATCCCCGTTGACTCGATTTACACGCCGGTACTCAAGGTCAATTATACCGTGGAGAATACCCGCGTTGGCAATATGACCGATTTTGATAAGCTGACCCTGGAGGTCTGGACGGACAAGACCACCACCGCCAGGGACGCCGTCAGCATGGGCGCCAAGATCCTCTGCGACCACTTCACGCTGTTCACCAACCTCTCCGAGTCCGCGGGCTCCAAGTCCCTGATCGTGGAGAAGAGCGAGACACAGCGCGACAAGGTCCTGGAGATGACCATCGAGGAGCTGGATCTCTCCGTTCGGAGCTTCAACTGCCTCAAGCGCGCCAATATCAACACCGTGGAGGAGCTTATCTCCAAGACCGAATCCGAGATGATCAAGGTTCGCAACCTGGGCCACAAGTCCCTGGAGGAGGTCGTCCACAAGCTGGCTATGATGGGCCTGTCCCTGGCCAGCGACGACAACAACTGATCCTTAAACAAGGAGGAGAAAGAATATGTCCGGAACCCGTAAGCTCGGCAGGACTACCGACCAGCGCAAGGCTATGCTTCGCCAGATGGTCACCGATTTCCTGGACAAGGGTAAGATGGAGACGACCTTCACCCGCGCCAAGGAGATCCAGCCCCTTGCCGAGAAGATGATAACCCTTGGCAAGAAGGACACCCTTGCCGCCCGCCGCCAGGCCCTGGAGTTCATCACCCGTGAGGATGTGGTCACCAAGATCTTCAAGGAGCTGGCGCCCAAGTACGCCTCCCGCGAGGGCGGCTACACCCGCGTGACCCGCACCGGCCCCCGGCGCGGCGACGCGGCCGAGATGGCTGTCATCGAATTGGTGTAAAACCAACAAAACCCCGCCGCACGGCGGGGTTTTAGCTTGTAAAGAACTCAAATTCGATATTTTTTCCGGCGACATGTGCGTCGGAAAAAATCCCTTTTGTCGGACAAGTGTGCCCCTTCGGGGCGCGCGCAGGGCGACAGCAGGGTAATTATCTCTGAATTTCGCAAAATTCAGAGATAATTACCCGCACGTTCCCCTTGTCGGAAAAAGCCCGTTAGGGCTTTTTCGACAGCCTGAAAACCCCGCCGCACGGCGGGGTTTTACGTTTCATTATGAGTATGAGTATAATGCCGCGCTCACCGGAAAAAATAGACCCGAAAGTGAGGTGGCAGTCATGAAAATGACAAACAAGGAGTACGCCGAATACGTAAAAAAGAAGACCCCCAACTCCAAGCTGATCCCCAACGCCCTGAAGGCATTCCTGGTGGGCGGGATCATCTGCTGTATCGGGCAGGGACTGCTGGACGGCCTGGGCGCCGCCGGCCTCTCTGAGGAGAACGCCGCCACGGCGGAGAGCATCATCCTCGTCCTGGTGGGCGCCCTGCTCACCGGCGTGGGAATCTACGACAACATCGCCAAATTCGCCGGCGCCGGCACCCTGGTGCCTATTACCGGCTTTGCCAATTCCGTCGTCTCCCCGGCGCTGGAATTCAAGACCGAGGGGTTTATCACCGGCACCGCCGCCAAAATGTTTATCATTGCCGGCCCCGTCATCGTCTTCGGCATCGCGTCCAGCATCGTCTACGGTATCATATTAGTTCTGTTTAAACTGATTTGAGCAGAGGCCCCGCGCTGTCCGTTTCGGACGGTGCAGGGCTTTTTTTGCTTAAATGAACCGCCGTTCCGCATCTGCATAGCCTTATCGGGTAAAATAGAGGAATCCTTTATTTTATTCGGAGGCTGGTATGGAAAACAGAATGATTAACGCAAATTTACGGGAATTCGCCGCGTATCTTCGGCGGGAGGAAAAGAGCGCGGGGACGGTGGAGAAATATCTCCGGGACGCGGCGGCTTTTGTTGTTCACATGGAGGGCAAGTCCGTCACGAAGGACGACGTGGCCGCGTGGCGGGACGGACTGGTGACGCGGGGATATGCGCCGACCACGGTCAATTCCATGGTGGCGTCGGTGAACGCGTTCTTGCGCTTTTCGGGCCGGGAGGAGTGCCGGGTCAAGGCACTGCGGTTACAGAGAAGGGTGTTTCGGGACCGGAGCCGGGAGCTGACAAGGGAGGAATATGACCGGCTGCTGGCCGCCGCCGGCGGCAAGCCCCGGCTGGCGCTGTTGATGGAGACGATATGCGCCACAGGGATCCGTGTCAGCGAGGTACAGTTTATCACCGTGGAGGCGGCGCGGGAGGGCAGGGCGGAGATTTCGCTGAAAGGGAAGATCCGGGTGATCCTGCTCCCCGGCAAGCTGTGCCGGAAGCTGCTCCGGTACGCCAAACAGCAAAAAACCGCCTCCGGCGCGATCTTTCGCACCAGAAGCGGGAAACCAATCTCACGGCGGCAGATTTGGGCGGAAATGAAAGCCCTGTGTGAGGAAGCGGGGGTGGAGCGCTCCAAGGTGTTCCCCCACAATCTGCGGCACCTGTTCGCCCGGATGTTCTACCGGGTGACGCGGGATATGGCCAAGCTGGCCGACGTCTTAGGTCACAGCTCCATCGAGACTACCCGCATCTACCTGATCTCCACCGGGGAGGAACACGCGCGGGTGCTGGACCGGCTGGGGCTGGTGAGTTAGGACAAAATATTTGTTTTGTCCCGCCCGGACGGGCCGTCTAAGCCTGAACCTCACATATACATAAGGATGATAACATAATTCTCTGCCAATTTCAAGTCTTTTTGAGAGAAAATTTGGCACAAAAACAGCAGTCGCAAATTTTTTCTTCTGCGACTGTGCTTTGGCGTACCCTTTTTTGGCCTGTGACGGGTTTTTAAGGCCGCTCCCGCCCCCTTTCCTCCGGATTTATCGCCGCCTTTAACGACGAAACAAATATTTTGTCCCAAACGGCGCAGAAAGGACGGCGGCGGACATGGAAAACGTGGGCGACCCCGCGCGGGCGCTGCTGGGCGAGGACTACCCGGCGCTGCTGGAGCGCCTGGACGGCCTGCTGGATCGGGACGCGTCCGCGACCCAGCTGCTGGACGATCTGGTGCCCACCGTGGCGGCGGCGCTGGAGCGGGAAGGGCGCGCCCACCGGCGCGCGGCCCAGGCCCGGGGGATCGCCGACGCGCGGGCGCGCGGCGCGCGGATGGGCCGGACCAAAAAAGCGCTGCCCGCCAATTTCCCTTCCGTGCTGGAGATGCTGGAGCGGCGGAAGATCAGCGCGGAGCAGGCCGCCCTGATCTGCGGATGCAGTACGGCGACCTTCTACCGGATGAAGCGGGAGTTTGAGACGGAAAACTGAACGACAGGCGCTTGCTCTCGCCGCTTCGCGGCGGCGGGGAACGGCGAGAGGAGGCGCTTGCTCCGTTCGGATTTCGCCCATACGGCACAAAACGCGCTCTCTTGTTCGCGTGGGGGCGTTCTCCGGCGCGAGAGGTACGGTCCGAAGTAAAGGACAGAAAGTTGGTGAGATCGGGTCTCCAATAGGTAATTCCCTATTTTAAAAAGCAGATTTTAAGGAGGTAAACAAACATGCGAAAGAAAATTTTAGCAATTGTACTGGCGCTGGTCTTAGTCGCGGCGCTGGTACCGGCGACGGCATTAGCTACTACGATTACAAGTAGCGATACTGATTTGCAAAAGGTTTTCGGAGAAACGCACGAGAATGTGACGTGGAAAACCGAAGATGGTGTTACGACCATTACATTGTCTGGTAATGTCGATGTGAAGAAAAGCGAAGACAGCTTTAATGGAAACGCTGTCCTCAAGGGAAAATTCGTCATTGATCTTGCCGGAAACACGCTCACTATGTCTGATGGCATTTTGTGCGTCGGCGGTACCAGTATCGATGGAGAATTGACAGTTAAGGACAGTAAAACCGGCGGCAAAATTATCGGAAAAACCGGCGCGGCTGTCAAGGTACAAAAGGGCAACTTTACATTAGAGAACGGTTGTATTGAAAGTACTGATAAAGATGTAGTACCGCTCGTCGTAGGCGTAGATAATATCGACGAGGCTGTTACTGCAACCATCAAGGGCGGTGAGATCGTCTGCACAACAAACGACTACGCGACTGGCGTTGCAGTTTGGAATCAGGGACAGCTTATTATTAATGGTGGTAAGATCACTGTCAGCAGTACCGGGAGCACAAAAGACACGCAGGTAACTGGCGTTTCAGTAAACTCTTATTCTAAACAAGGTACACCAGCCCCTAAAGTAATTATGACAGATGGCACAATTAGCGTGACCGGGGCTGAAAATCTGGATACTTCTGGTATCGCTATTTGGAGCTCAGTGACATTTACTGACACAAAAGAGACCCATACATTTACTGAGACCGCTAAAGTGGAAGTTTCCGGCGGAACAGTCAACGGGGCTTCGTGTGGCATTCTTGTGGGCAACGTTGGCGATCTTACTGTGTCTGGTGATGCCAATATTACCGGGAATACCGGGTTTGGTATCAGTACAAACGGTAAAGATAAAAATGGAAAGATCACGATTTCTGGTGGCACAGTTACCGGTGGTGGTACGGCCTGCGGCGTGTATCTGCCCAGTGGCTCTTTGTCTGTCAGCGGCGATAACACCACCATCAAGGGCGGCGCGGGCATTGTTGTTCGCGGCGGTACGCTGGACGTGCAGGGCGGCACCATCGAGGCCACCGGCACAGGTGATATTACAGTTGGTGACGCTAAAGAGGGTGCAGATAGGTATTCTGTCCCCGCTGCCGGTATTGTGGTTGACAAAAACGAGAGCTACAACAGCGGTAAGAACAGCGTTACCGTCTCCGGCGACAACACAGTAGTCAAGGCTGCCGAGGGTAAGCCCGCCATCTCCTACAGTGAGAAGGGTACAACCGAAAACAAGGTGCCCGACGGAGAGAATAATACGATTAAAGTCGACGACGGCACATTTATGTCCGGTACAAAGCCCGACAAGAGCGTCAGCAGCTATACCATCGGCAATACCCTTATCGGCGACGACGGCAAGCTCAGCGACGAGCTTTGTGTCGAAGCGTTTGGCTACGGTGCCACCAAGGAAGAGGCTATTGCGGGCGCTGTGGCGGCCACTGGTAAAGAGAAGACAGATAATTGGTTCAGCGATTGGAACGACCAGACCATGTGGGTCGCGTTCAATCAGATGATCCCCGAGGGTAAATTCGTGATCATCACTGTCACCGATCCCCTCGGCGGCGATGATATCCAGATGCTCTGCAATGGCGGCCATCAATACTTTGCCTGGAGCTACCTGAATAACCAGCAGACCACGGACACCGGAATCGTCAGCGGCAGTTACAGCATCAAGGCGGCGGTGTACGAGGGTACATATACGGAAGGTGCCGAGAAGGATCAGGGCACTGATGTCGAGTGTGAAGAATCTTCCCTGACTGTCGCCGCGCCCGCGACGCCTGTTGTTTCCGCCGCCATCCTTGGCAACGGCAAGGATAACCAGCCGGGCGGCAATGATGTCACTGTGACCGCCGTCAAGAGCTCCGCTGTCGGCGATTACTTTGAGGTTCATTTCACCACCGACGATCTTGAGAAGACCGGTAAGGAAGGTGCCAGCCAGGACCAGAAGTATTATCTTGGCTTCGCGGTCGTGGCTCCCAAGGACGCTAAAAAATTTGAGTACCGCACCGGCACTAATGAGAAAGAACTTCTTGGTAAACAGTGGACTTCGCAAAGTTCGCTTGAGAAGAATGTGACCACGGACGGCAAGGAGGGCGTTGCGTACTACGTCGAAGCCAAGGGCAGCACCGTTGCTAACCCGTGGATCCAGATCCGTTGGAAGGATGACAATGGCACCATCCGCATCGACACCTACAAGATCGTCATTGACGAGATTAGCTTTGTCATTGACGGCGTTGAGGACTTCGATTTTGTTGATTTCGGCTTCAAGGCTGACCCTGAGGATGCCAACAAGGCAATCAATGACGCCAGCGCTGAGATCAACCCCAATGCTGATAAGGTGACCGATGCCGGAACCAACACCATGTACGTGGCGTTCAAGGGCCATGCCAAGTATACTGACCAGACCATCTTCGCAAAGTTCACCGACGGCACCAATGTTAACACTGGCACCATTACTCTTAAAAAGGACAGCAGTGGTGGCCGGATGTACTTCAGCTTCGACAGTGCAACTCAGGTCAATCAGGCCAATTTTGGTGCGGGCGAGTACACCGTCAATCTCTATGCTGCAAATAACGAGGATGAAGAAAAGTTGCTCGGCTCCAAGAGCCTGACCATCTACAAGGTGGAATACACGAACGGCAATAACGTAGCCAGTGGTTCCAAGAGCATTCTCGTCGCCGCGGAAGACCGGAATGCCGCTTTGGAGGATCATCCCGACGGTTTCGAATTTACCAACGGCGCCAGCATGTGGGACAAGAGTGATGTTACCTATGATAAGGACACTTATACCTACACCGTGAAGCTCAATGCTTACACCTACGTGGCGCCTCCCATGCCCGGCACCCCGACCGGTCCGGACAACCCCGACAATCCGGATAACCCCGATAATCCCCCCGTTGTCGATCCCGCCAAGCAGTTCGTGGACGTGCCCGACGTGGCCGCCAACAAGTGGTACCGCGACGCCCTGAACTACGTGCTTACCGAGAAGCCCGGCGTAATCGAGGGCACCGACGGGACCCACTTCTCCCCCAACGCCAATCTGACCAGAGCGGCCTTCGCCAAGATCCTCTGGGCCATCGACGGCAAGCAGACTCCCACCGCCGCCAACCCCTTCACCGACGTGAAGTCCGGCGACTGGTTCTATGACGCTGTGATCTGGGCCAACGCCAAGGGCATCATGCTGGGCGACGCCGGCCGCTGCAAGCCCGAGGACAACATCACCCGCGAGGAAATGGCCGTGATGATCCAGCGCTGGAAGGATAAGGACGCCAAGGCCACCACCGCGTCCAAGTTCACCGACGCCAAGGACATCCACGACTGGGCCGCCGGCGCTGTGAACTGGGCCGCCGAGCAGGGCTACATCAAGGGCAAGGACGATGGCAGCTTCGCGCCGCTCGCCTCCCTGACCCGCGCCGAAATGATCGTTGTCGTGGCCCGCACCCTGGGCTACGAGGGCTGAGATTCCGGCAAAAGCAATAATACACACTAAAAAAGGGAGCTCCCCCGCCGGGGGAGCTCCCTTTTTGACTGTCAAGGAAACCAGAGAACGATTCTCGTTTTATTTCAATTCTCCCAAATAGATTTCCGCTTTCAGCACGGCAAGGACGGTTTTGGCGTCCACAAGCTCCCCGGACATGGTCATCTCATGGAGCTTTTTCAGGGGATAGTGCTCCACATTCAAAAACTCCTCCTCGTCCAGGTGGGCCTTCCCCGGCGTCAGATCCAGCGCCAGGAAGATGTGCAGCGTCTCGGCGCAATACCCCGGCGACGGCAGGAGCGTCCCCAGAGAGATAAGCCGCCCGGCCGTGTAGCCCGTCTCCTCCGAAAGCTCCCTGGCGGCGCACGCTATGGGCTCCTCCCCCCGCTCCAGCTTCCCCGCGGGGATCTCCAGCGTCTCCGCCATAAAGGGATAGCGGAACTGGCGCACCATAGGGACGGCGCCCTCCGGCGTCACCGCCAGAACGCCCACGCCGCCGGTGTGATCCACCACCTCCCGGTAAGCGGTGCTGCCGTCCTGAAGCTCCACCGTGTCGCTGCGCACACGCATAATGCGGCCCTCGTAGATAATGTCGCTTTTCAACGTTTTTTCATAAAAAGCCATGGGATCGCCGCCTTTTTTCAGATTCCGGGCGGGATGGGCCGCCCTCACGTCACTTTCATTATACCTGTTTCCGGCGTACCGCGTCAAGCTTGCCTTGTTGACGCATTGCACAAAAATCGGGCCTTGTTTTTGTTCGATTTGTCAGGTTGGGCTGTTTATTTTCCGGCCAAACCGGCGTATAATGCGCATGTAAGCAAGAAAGGTCCCAATGAAGGGACCGCCAACATTTCAAGCCACAGGAACCCATGCGAAAAGGAGTGAGGCGGTATGTTCAAAGGGTTGACCCGCAGTCTGCACCGGCTTTTTGCCGACCGTATGCTTACAGTCCTCCGCCGGGATCAAAATTCCGGTACCTATGTGGAGGACAAAGACCTTGCGGAAGTTTTGAAAACCAAGAAAAAGAAATAAAGGTAAAAATAAGGCCGTCTCCCGGCGGCAACATGTAGGCTGCAGACAGCGGCTGAAAGCGCGTCTTCGGACACCCGCCGGGAGATGGCCTTATTTTCCTTTACTCGACATCCTACAAAAAAGCTCCCCGATCGGGGAGCTTTTTGAATATACGGACGGTTCAGTCCTTCTTGAATTTTGCCTTGAAGGTGTCGAAATCGGCCTTGATCTTTGCCCGGTTCTCCTCCACCTTCTGTTTGCGCTCCGCCTTTTTGGCCTCGCGCAGCTTGGCGCGGGCTTCGCGCGCCATCTCCCTCTGGGCGTCCTGGGCGGCCTTGACCTCCTCGGCCACCTCCGCCGCGTCCTCCTCCACGATGGAGGTGTCGAATTTGGCCAGCGCTCTGCGCGCCGCGCCCTCCACGGCCTCCTGCTCCAGGGCAATCAGCACCACCTCGCCGTCCACCAGCTGTTCGGTTACCATCTCGATGAGGGAGGCGTTGTGGGCCGCGTCCCCGGCGTCGATGGCGCCGCCGGCCAGGATGCCGATGCTCCCGCCCAGCAGCACGCCCAGAGGGCCGCCCAGGATGCCCAGCAGGCTCCCGATCAGGCTCCCCGTGGCCGTGTCGTTGGAGGTCTCCAGGCCTGTGTCAAAGGTGTCCAACGCCCGGATGGCGCCGTTTTCCTTCTTGACCAGCACCGCCTGTGACACGGTGTAATCGTTGGTGATCGGCGCTCTCTTGAGCTCGGTGATGGCCTGATAGCCCTCGCTCTCGACTTTGAAAATGGCGGAAATGATTTTTTCCATATGTATCTGTACCCCCAAAATTTTTTTGGATTTGTGCTCATGATTATACGCGAAAAGCCGCCGGCCAGGGGCCGCGGCTTTTCGCGCTGCGAACGGTTTACTCGATCTCCAGGGTGTGGCTCTCGGGGAGCGTCTCCTGCTTCTTGGGCATGGTGAGCTTCAGAACGCCGTTCTCGTATTTGGCCTTAATGCCGTGGGCGTCGATACCGGAGACGTCGAACTGGCGGCTGTACTGGCCGTAAGAACGCTCCAGGCGGACATAATTGCCCTTCTTGTCCTTGTCCTCGTGCTGGGAGTGGCGCTCGGCGTTGATGGTCAGCACGTCGCCCTGGACGTCCAGATGGATGTCCTTCTTCTCAAAGCCGGGCAGGTCGGCCTCCAGAAGGTAGCTGTCGCCCTGGTCGGAGATATCGGTCTTGAATTCCGCGATATCGCCCGTCTCGAAGAAGCCGGTGAAGGGATCCTCAAAGAAGCGCTTTTCAAAGTCCTCCATGGCCTTGAAGGGGTTGTAGGTGAGTTCCTGATTGCGATGGAAAGGTCTGAGTTCAAACATAATAAATACCTCCATAAAATATTATTATGTCTGCCGCTAATTTTTATGTGCCGACGGGGCAGGCCGGGGTCGGTTCCGGGCTTGGCCTGATCGCCTTGCCTTATGGTTTGCATTGTAGACCCGTTTTATGAACATTTCATGGAAGGATTATGAAATTTTTGTTAAACCTGGCACTCGACTTACGGGAGTGCTAAAACTCTAAAGGCACTCCGGTCCGCTATTTCCCCACGGCGGCGTCGTAGATGGCGTTTTTGGGGACGCCAGTGCGCTGGCTGGCGCGTTTGGCGGCGTCCTTGAGGCTCATGCCGGAGGCCCGCAGGTCCAGCGCCATGGCCACGGCGTCCTCTAAGGGAACGGCGGGCTCCGACGGCTCGGCCGCACCGGCCACCACCAGCACATATTCCCCCCGGGGGGCGTTTTCGGCGTAATAAGCCGCCGCCTGGGCCAGGGTGGTGCGGACGGTCTCCTCGTGGATCTTGGTGAGCTCCCGGCACAGGGCCACAGGCCGGTCGCCCAGCACCTCCAGCATATCCCGGAGCGTCCCCGCAAGCTTGTGGGGCGCCTCGTAAAAGACCATGGTACGCGTCTCCCGGCGCAGGGAGTCCAGATGCTCGAACCGGGCGCTCTTGTTGACGGACAGGAAGCCCTCGAAGGTGAACCGGCCTGTGGGGAGGCCGGACAGGGCCAGGGCGGAGATCACGGCGCTGGGGCCGGGTACCACCAGCACGGGGACGCCGTTCTCCGCGCAGAGCCGGACCAGATCCTCGCCGGGGTCGGAGATGGCCGGCATCCCGGCGTCCGTCACCAGGGCGCAGCTCTCGCCCGCCAGGAGCCGGCGCAGGATGGCGGCGCCGCTCTCGGCCTTGTTGTGCTCATAGTAGCTCACCAGAGGGCGTTGAAGGCCCAGGTGGGTCAACAGCTTCAGGGTAACGCGGGTGTCCTCCGCCGCCACAAAATCCGCCTTTTCCAGGGTCTCCACGGCCCTGGGAGAGATGTCGCCCAGGTTGCCGATGGGCGTTCCCACAATATAAAGAATGCCTGTCATTGCGTTTCCTCCATGCGATAGATCCGCCGCGCCTCGGCGGTGTCCGTGCCGTCGGGATTTTTCAGGATCAGTACCGGTTCCGTCCGAAGGCCCGGACGCCCGCCCTTCCGGCACTCGATGAGGGCCAGGGCGGGGGCCTTGTCCGCCCGCGCCTGTACCAGCCGCAGACGCTTGGGCTCCAGCCGCGCCGCTGTCAGGGTGACCAGCGCCCGGCTCAGACGCTGGCAGGGGTAGACCAGCGCCAGGCGCCCGCCATCTCCCAAAAGCCGCGCGGCGCTCTCCGCCAGCTCCGCCAGGGTGCAGGAGGACTCCTGACGGGCGTTTTGCCGGGGGGCGGCCGGGGGCGTGCCGGAGCCGGGAGCGTAATAGGGGGGATTGGAGACGATCAGCTGATACCGCCCCGTCTCCGCCTCCGTCAGGGTGCGCAGATCCCGCCGCAGGACGCGCAGACGCGCCTCCAAGCCGTTGCGCGCCACGTTCCGTTCCGCGACGCCGGCGGCGGGGCCGGACAGCTCCACCAGGTCGATGTGGAGGAGGGGGGATCTGGCGGCCAGGATCAGCGACAGGATACCGCTCCCCGCCCCGAAGTCCGCCGCCCTTGTGACGCCCCGGAGAGAGGGGAAATTGGCCAGCAGAACGGAGTCGGTGCAGACCGGCTCGGCGTCCGGGGACAGTTCCATCCACGGCCCGCCCGACCACAGGGCAAATCCCTCCATGGGCTCACTTCCTTTCGATCCATGGAGCCATTATAGCCCAACGGGGTCAAAAATGCAATAAAGATCCCCCGGCCCATAGCTTTCCGGGGCGCTATTTGGTTGCGGTAAATTCGCTTCTTCCACAAACGGTGGCAGCGCAGAAGTATATAATTTCCAAAGCTCCGCGCCGGAAAGCGTAGAGTCCGTATGCTCCGAGCATGGCCGCCAGGATCCGCAAAAGCCAGCAGGTCGATTCCTTCTTCATGTACGTCCTCGCCGTGCCCCTCGTCGAAACTCAGTGGATACTCAGATACATCGCTTTGATGATTAGGCTTTCTTTGTATCCAGCTTATCCAGAATGTCCCACACGCCCAGCATATACTGGACGCCCAAGGCCCGGTCGTAGAGGCCGTAGCCGGGACGGACGGCGCCGGGGCCCTCGTCCCAGAGGTGCCTGCCGTGGTCCGGGCGGATGTACCCCTCAAAGCCGCAGTCGTGGTATGCCTTCAGAATGTCGAGTATCCCCGTGTCGCCGCAGCAGTCCCGGTGGGCCGTCTCGGAGAAGTCGCCGTTTTCAAAGTGCTTGACGTTGCGTATGTGGGCGAAGGCGATGCGGTCGCAGTGGGCGCGGACGATGGCGGCCACGTTGTTTTCAGGGTCTGCGTTGAGACTGCCGGAGCAGAGAGTAAGGCAGTTGTAGGGGGCGTCCACCATCGAAAGGAACCGGTCGATGGCCTTCCCGTCAGTCAAAAGGCGCGGCAGGCCGAAGATGTCCCAGGGGGGATCGTCCATATGGACGGCCATTTTTATATCGCACTCGCGGCAGACGGGCATGACGGCCTTAAGGAAGTATTTGAAATTCTCCCACAGCTTCTCGCGGGTCACGGGGGCGTAGGCGCGAAAGAGCTCGTCCAGCCTGGACATCCGCTCCGGCTCCCATCCGGGGAAGGTCATGTGGTATTTTTCCGTGAAGGACATGATGTAATCCGCCATGGATTTATAGTCGGACTGTATCATATCTCTCTGGTAATAGAGGGCTGTGGAGCCGTCGGGGAGGGGGTGGAAAAGATCTGTGCGGGTCCAGTCGAAGACGGGCATAAAGTTGTAGCAGATGACCTTCACGCCGAAGGGCGCAAGGTTGCGGATGGTCTGTATGTAGTTTTCAATATACCTGTCCCTTGTGGGGAGCCCGATCTTTATGTCGTCGTGGACGTTGACGGACTCCACCACTTCGGCGTTGAAGCCGTGGGCCTCGATTTGGTCCACGACCTTTTTTATCTCCTCCGGCCGCCAGACCTCCCCGGGCAGCTTGTCGTGGAGCGCCCAGACGATGGTGGAGATGCCGGGGATCTGACGGATCATATCGAGAGTTATTTTGTCGTTGCCCTCGCCGTACCAGCGCCAACTCATTTGCATCGGCATGATCTATTCCTCCTCTGTTACATTAAAGCGTCGTGGAGCGTCCGGCGCACCGCGCCGGGGCCGGAAAGCTCCGAGATGAAGTAATTCTCTATCTTGTCCGCCAGCGGCGTGACCTTCAGGTCAAGGCCGAAGACGGACGCGGTGGACAAAATATCCCGCAGCTGTCCGGAATACGTCTCCTGCTTTCCTACCACGACGCCGGAAAGCCTGGCCTGAAGCTCCTCTCTCAGCGGGTCGTCGGAGACGGGCATGGGCGCAAGCTCATCGTCTACCGCCAGCAGATAACGCATCCACCCGGCGATAGCCAGGGGAATGGCGGTGAGGCCGCTCAGATCCCGATTCTGGGCGATACAGCTCTTTATCGTCTCCCCAAACCGTATCCCCACCTTCTGGGACGTGTCCGTGGCTATTCTCTGGGGCGCGTCGGGCATGAAGGGGTTTGGCAGGCGCCGCGTCACTACCTCGTCAAGGAAGGCCCGGGGGTCTAAGATACCGGGATCCGTCACCACGGGCAGGCCCTCCACATACCCCAGGCGCTTTATGAGGGCGACGATGTCCGGGTCGCGCATCTCCTCGCAGATGAGCTCGTAGCCCAACATACAGCCGTATACGCTCATGGCCGTGTGGAGGGGGTTGAGGCAGGTGGTCACCTTCATGCGCTCGGTCTTGTTCACGGTCTCCCGGTCAGTCATATATACCCCGGCCCGCTCCAGCGGCTGGCGGCCGTTGGGGAAGCTGTCCTCTATGACAAGATACTGTGGCCGCTCGGCGTTTACAAAGGGAGCTATGTAAGTGCCCTTGGAGGTCACGAAGGGGGCCATATCCTCGAGCCCAGCGTCCGTCAGGCTCCGCTCCACTGTCTTGTGGGGCCTCGGCGTTATCTTGTCGATCATGCTCCAAGGGAAGGCGACACGGGCCTCGTCGGAGATGTAGTCCATGAAATCCGCGCCCACGAAGCCCACCTCCCGCCATGCTTTGGCGACAGTCAGGACGCTGCTTCTCAGCTTCTCCCCATTGTGGGAGCAGTTATCCATGCTGACCAGCGCGATGGGATGAGCCCCGGCCTTGAACCGTTCCAGGAGGAGCGATGCCACTATGCTCATGGCGTGGCGCGCCCGGTCCGGCCCATCCGTTATATCCGCCTCCACCACCGGCAGAAGCTCGCCGCCCGGCCTATAGAGCATATAGCCCTTCTCGGTGATGGTAAATGAAATGAGCTGGAGGGACGGACTTGCCACGATCTTACGCAGCCGGACGATTTGATCCGCATCTGAGCTGTCGGCCCGGAGCCCCTGGGCGACGGAGGCGACGATCTCTCGGGATGTCGTGCCGTCGGGATCCAGGGTGACATTCAGTGTCAGGCAATCAAAGGGCGTGTAGATCCTGTCTATGATATCGTAGTCGAAGGTGTCTGCCGCGATGATCCCACGGTCCGCAAGTCCATCTTCCAAAAGTTTCTGCTGGAGCGCGGCGATGAAGCCCCGAAAGATGTTCCCCGCCCCGAAGTGCAGCCATATTGGTTCTTTCAGCGTCTTCTGTTTTATGGCATTAACGTCATATCGAGGCAGCTTCGCGTTCACGCGCTCCCAAGAGGCCGCGTCTAATATAATTGATCGATTATTTAATTTCATCTTGTTGCCTTTCATGACTTTCAAACGACCGTTTGACTCCTTAAAAAGGAAGCCGGCCGTGACAAGCGGTTTTCTCTCTGAGTAAGGGTGTTCATACGTACAGCAAAAAAGACGCGGTTGAAATTTCAGCTGCGTCTTTTTACAGTGCCATACCGTCTCGCTCCTATGAATTTCGCAAAATTCAGAAATTTTGCCCGAACGTTCCCCGTGCCGGAAAAAGCCTGTCAGGGCTTTTCTACAGTCTAAAATCCCCCGGCCAATAGGCCGGGGGATCAAAAAGTTTACAGGGAAAATTACAGCAGGTTGTTGCCGTCCGCGCCGAAGAGGTGGCAGAGGGAGGGATTGAAGGAGAAGTTTACGTTCTTGCCGATGGAGTGGGCGGTAACATCCAGGCCCGCCGTGGGGATCACCGCCACAACGTCGTTCCCCTGGAC
>CANRMY010000032.1 GCA_947631845.1 uncultured Oscillospiraceae bacterium
CCGGTCATCTGGTAGACCAGGTAGTCCTTGGGGAGCATGATCTTCGCGATTTCCCGGAACTTTTCCGGCTCATTCGCTTTCATCCATAATATTTTCGGGGCCGTGAACCCGGCGAAGGCGATGTTGGCGGTGTATTGGCTCAATTTATCCCGGCCAATGGCCTCGTTGAGGTAGTCCGTTTCCTTGGCCGTGCGCCCGTCGTTCCACAAAATGGCGGGGCGGATCACCGAATCATCCTTATCCAGGGCCACTAACCCGTGCATCTGGCCGCCCAGGCCGATGCCGCGCACGCTCCCGGCGTCCACGCCGGAGATAAGCTCCGGCACCCCCGCCAGCACGGCGCTCCACCAGTCCGCCGGTTCCTGCTCGCTCCAGCCGGGGCGAGGGAAGCTGAGAGGATATTCCTTTGTTGCCTCATTGACAACTTTCCCGGCTTCGTCCACCAGCAGAAGCTTCACCGCCGAGGTACCCAGGTCAATGCCAATATAGAACATCTAAACTCGCCTCACGATCATTTTTGTATTGTCGTCCGCAAGGCTGCGGATCATCATATTCTCCGGCACGGTCAACACGCAAATCTGCCCATCCCCCTCGTGCCGGTAGTCAAACTTCACAACGCCCGCCGGGGTGACCACCTGACCGCGCAGATCGGGCAGATAGGAGAGATAGGAGAGATCAGGCCTCACCGTCACGGAGCCGTCCGCGTAATTGATCCCGGCTATCGTGCGGACCAGCTCGTAGAGGGGCAGGGCACTCCAGGCGTGGCACTCTGAGCGGCTGTCCTCCGGCGTCTCGGGGCAGGTGGTGCTCCCCTCTCCCGGCAGCGCCGCCCAACGGGCCATATCCGGCTTTGTGAGGTCATAAAGCCCCGCCGCCTCCAGCGCCCGGAACCACTCGAAGGAGGTGGAGAAGGAGACGCGGAGTACATCCTTGTCCTCCATGGCATGGCGCAGAATCGTCCGCGCCCGCTCCCCGGTTGCAATCCCGTCAAGAACGGCCCAGCTTTGTGCGTGTTGGGTAAACTCCGCATAATCCGGGCCCTCCCGGTACATTTCCCGCTCTTCATCCCAACAGAGTGCCTGGACGCGCTCCAGGATCGCCGTCTTTCGCGCCCGGTACTCCCCTGCCAATGCCCGCCTTCCGCCGGCCTCCCAGAGTACAGCCGCCCGCTCCAGGGCGTGGGCGTACATGAGGTTGATGATGGTGGAGGGACCAACGGTCAACGCTCCGGGGACGCCGCCGTACTCCGCCCATTTGGGGTGCCAGTCCACAAATTCCCAGTAACCCAGCCGCCCCACAAGCCCGTCCGATCCAACCTTGCTGTTATAATAATACAATATCCTGTCAAGGTCCGGCAGATACCGACGGAAGGGGGCGATGTCCCCGCTCCGCCGCCATGTTTCCTCCAGCATAAAGATGTAGTGGAGGGAGAAGGTGGAGATGATCTGCTGATAGGAGCCGGGGTAGCGCCCGTGGACAAGCCCGTCGGGGCTAATGGAGCAGTGAAAGTCCTCCAGTGCCTTCATGGTAAGGCGTTCGTCCCGTCTTACGCAGGCGCAAAAGAGGGCCTGAAGCCGGGTGTCCATGGGGAACTGGTTCTGCTCGTAGTAGGGGCAGTCCATGTACGTCTCGTTCATGCACCGCCGTAGGGTCCGCACGCACAGCTCCCAGACCTCACATACCCAGGGCTCGGAGGAATCCACGAAGCTCTCCACCGCCAAGGGGTAGCCCGTCTCCCGATAGGAGGCGGAGAGGAGCTTCACGGCCGCTTCATCCATTTCTATGGCAATAAATCTGAACGTCCGGTACCAGAAGGGCTCGAAGGTCACCTCATCGCCGTTTAAGACAAGCGTGTCCGTGATGCCGTCGTAATCCCCGTGCTCCACGTCGTCTTTACGCAGTCCGTCACCGGTGAACTTCTCCAGATAGACGATCCTCGCCCGGCTTCCGGGAGCTCCACGGAAGCGGAAGACCGGATACCCGCTGGTCTCCTCCCCGGCGTCCAGGATGAGCGCGCCGTTTTTGGCGCGGCGGGCTTTCAAAAACTCCCGGGGCGTCTCGTAGAGAAGCGGGATGGGGCGCTCATACATAGGGAAGCGGCGCAGAAGGCCCACTCTTTCCATAAATCCGTCCGTCCCAACCTGCTCCAGCGGCTCAGGTTTTGCCCAGGAGGACGAGTCGAAGTCCGGCTCCCGCCAGCGGTACGGGAATTGCCCGAAATCCGCCGTCTCCATCACCGCGCCGAGGCAGCTGGTGACCTCATTGGAGGTGAGGTAACGGCTGCCGTCCAGAAAAACCCGCCAGTCCGCCTCGCCGGTGGTCACGTCCGCCAGGATCGCGCCGTTTTTCCCGTGGATCTGTCCCTCCACGGCCAGCCTGTGGCCGCCGCCGGGGGTGAGCACGGACTGGATGCCCGCGCGCTCGTCCTGCTGGTGGACGCTGGCGTAGTGGTCTATGTAGAGGACCTGGGCGGCTAAAATGTTTTTTCCGACTTTCAGGTGTTCCGTTACGTCCACCGTCTCATAATAGCACCTGTGCAGATCCCCCTTGCAGGGGCCGGAGGAGACGGACACGCCGTTGACCCACAGCCGGTAGCGGGAGTTTGCGGAAATTTGGAGCGTCAGATCTCCGCTCTCCATAAGGTCAAGCTCCAGGCGAAAATACGCGAACCGCCCGGTCATATCCCCGTGGAGGATATGGCAGCGCTCCACCTCACTCCGGGGCAGGCCCACCCACATGGCATTATTCCACATCTTACTTTACCTCCGCCGAAAAGGGCTTCGCGGGAAGTCCCGCCGCGTTATACAAATTTACCTCGTAATACCCGCTCTGGGCCAACTCCACCCACCGGGGCTTTTCAGGCATGGTGATCACGAGGGTATTATCCTTTATAACTCCCGACACGGGTATGCCGTCTACCGTGAGGGCGTTGACGCGCTCTCCACGGACTTGCAGGCCGTCTCCATAGGCAAACGAGAGGGTCAACTTTCCGTCTGCCCATCGGGCCTCACGAAGCTCCGGCGCGTCACAGGGAATATTGAACCCGTATACATGCCCCAGGGCCAAAAGCGCCAGCCGCTCCCCAATGGGGCGCTTGTGCTTGGGGTGGATGTCCCACTCCATGCCGGCGTCCGAGCTGGAGGCCAGCCACACACCGGGAATCGTGCGCGCGGCGCGCTCCTGCCTTTCGCGGACAATGGGGTACTTATCCCCGTTGCAGTCCAGCCACGCCCCGAAGGGGGCCAGCTGCGTCATCAGGAAGGGCAGTTCGTCGTGCCACAGGCTCCGCCAGTTGCTTATAAGGTTTTCCAGTACCGTGTCGTAAATCTCCGGGTGGGCGTCGTCGCTCTCCCCCTGGTACCAAAGGACGCCCCGGCACGTATACGGGGCCACGTTTTTCAACATTGTCTCGTATACTCCACAGGGCCGCCAGGGGTGGCAGGGGCCGATAAGGTCATAATAGGGCGGCTTTTCCATGGCGGCCATCATCTCAAGGGCCTTTAGCTGAAATTCCCTGGTCAGTCCCGGCCAAAGCACCGTCGTGTTCCCGGAGAGAGGGTGGTTGCCGATGTTTGTGGGAATGGCAAGGTACGCCTTTTTATATTCCGCCGGATCCACGCCCCGGTTGTCCCGCTCGTAGTCCCGGAGCCACACAGCGCCAGGGGTGCCCTCCAGATACTCCCGGTCCATTCAGCAGCTGGCACGGGTGCCGCCCCAGTTACAGCCCACGATCCCCACGGGAACGCCCGTCTCCCCGTGGAGTTTTTTGGCAAACCATGCCCCCACCGCCGACCACCAGGGCAGATCCTCACGGCGGCAGCGCCTCCAGAAGCCAAACTCGGAGAAGTCATATTCCTCAAGCTCCCCCTCAAAGGACACCTCCGGGTAGTCGAAGAACCGCAGTTCCGGCTCGTCCCAGGTGTAGGCGGTCTCACGCTCGGCGTCGAAGTTCATGAAGTACTCCATGTTGGACTGGCCGCCGGCGATCCACACCTCGCCAATCAGCACATCGTGGAAGGCAGCGGACTCCCCGCCGGATACAACCGTCAGCGTAAGATCCCGTCCCACCTCGAGGGCTGGGAGGAAAAGGCGGAATGTGCCGTCCTCCCCCGCCGCGGTTTTGGCTGTAGCAACAGCTTGACCCTCATATCCCAGCTCCGCAGTCACGTCATCGCCGGGGGTCGCCTTGCCCCATATTTCGATGGGCTTTTGGCGTTGGAGAACCATCCTGTCTCCGAAAATCATGGGCAATTCTAACATTTCACTTCTCCCCCACCCTGATTTTGATTTGCGCCGTGCCGAGATCTTCAGCACTTACCGTCAGTATAGCCTCACCGGCCTGCGTGCCGGAGCGGAGGATCGCCAGGGCCGCGCCCTTGTAAAGGGTAATCTCACCCTTTGTGTAATTTTCCTCGGTGCAGGGCTGGCCGGTGCCGAAGGCGGCCAGGGCCGCCGCGCCAGTGACTGATGCCGTCGCCTTGACCTCCACATAGGGGACGGGATCGCCCTTTTCGTCGGCGGCCTCCACCCGCACATAGCACAGGCTCTCTCCGCCGGCGGAAAGCTCCGATTTCTCCGGCTTCAGTACAAGTCTCGCGGGCGCTCCCGCGGTGGTGAGCCTGTCGCGGCTTATCTTGACCCCGTTTTTATAGCTCACGGCCTCAAGAGTTCCGGGCTCATAGGTCAATTCAAATTTTGCCACAAGATCCTCCACCGGCCTTTCGCCCAGGCTCTCGCCGTTTAAGAAAAGCTCCACCTCGTCGCCGGCGGAGTAAACGTCTACGCGGACGGCGCTCCCCGGTTTTACCGGCCAGGTCCAGCTGTGGGCGCAGTCGGGCCAGGCGTACCGGCCCAAAAGCTCCGTAAGGCCGGGATATCCGGGGTCTCGCACAGCGATGTACGTCTCAGCGCTCCCCCAGACGATTTTTTTGAAGTGCAGCTGGGGCTTTTCAAAGCCGCAGAGGTCAAAGTCGCCGCACCCGGCGAGCCGCCAGGGGTACACGCCGTAATTGATGGCACGGGCAGCTGTCTTGGCCTCCTCCGGCTTTACGTGGAGCACATTGCCGATGCCCGCCTCGCCGATGTAGTCCATGCTCGTCCACTCGAAGTCCCCAATGAGGAAGGGGTATTTTTCCACGTCTGCCCAGTATTTCAGGATTTCCCGGGGCTTGGACTCCGTGGCGCAGATGACGCGGTTGGGGAAAAGCCTGCCCGTCTCCTCGTAGTGGTAGTCGAGATAGTTGTACCCCACAATGTCCCAGGGGGCGCAGAAGGGCTCCGTGAGGCGGGGCCAGATCTCCCGGCCATAGCGGCTGTCCAGGTTGGCCATGGCGATGCCGTTTTTGGTATCCTCCATAAGGGAGGCCCAGAATTTCTCATTGTCCGCGTCTGTAAGCCCCGTCCAGAAGGAGCAGAGGGCTCCGGCCACCGGGCGGGTGGGATCCAATTCCCGAACTCTGGCGGCCAGCCTTGCGCTGGTGGCGTATCCCCCATTGAGCTCGCCCTGCTCGGGGAGCTCGTTGCCCACGCTCCACATGAGAACACAGGGGTGGTTCCGATCCCGCTTTACCATTTCCGTGAGTTCCTGCTCCCCCTCCGAGGCGAAGAACTGGCTGAAGTCGTAAGTCCGCTTCGCCATATTCCATACGTCAAACGCCTCGTCGATGACCAGCATTCCCAGACGGTCACAGGCCTCCAGCATCTCGGAGGATACCGGGTTGTGGGCAAAGCGCAGGGCGTTAAAGCCGTTGTCCCGGTGGAGCTTCACCTTTCGGTACTCGCTGTCATAGAAAGACGCCGCACCTAAAATGCCGTTGTCCGCGTGGACGCACCCGCCCCGGAGCTTCAGGGGCCGCCCGTTGAGCCGCAGGCCGTTCTTGGCATCCACGGTGATCTCCCGGATACCAAAGAGGGTGTCCGCCGTGTCGGTGACCGTCTCGCCGTCCAGGAGGCTCGCCGTGATTTTATAGAGGTTAGGGCTGTCCACATCCCACCTTTTCGCGTTTTCCACGCAAAGGGTGGTGCGGGCTTTGGCGGTCTCCCCTGCCGGGACGAAAACGCAGATCCTGCCCTCCGCCGGCGGGCCGTCAAGATTCTCCGGGGACATTTTCAGCTCCACCCAGCGGATGGCGTCCTCCCCGGTGTGGTTCTCCACCTCCGTCTCCAGGGTGACAAAGGCATCCGCATCCACCGTGTGGCTGAGGCGCGCGTAGATGGGTTCCACGGCCAGGTGTACCTGTGGCCCCGTCAGCAGCTCAACGTGGCGGTAGATGCCTCCGCCGGGGTACCAGCGGGCGTTGGGGCCAAAGTCGGTGCCGCAGGTGACGGTGAGGCGGTTCTTGCCTCCGAAGTTGATATACTTTGTTATGTCAACCGCAAAGGGTGTGTAGGTGTAGTGGTGCCGCCCCGCAATGTGACCGTTGAGAACCACCTTGGTAAGACCCGCGCAGCCGTCGAATCGGACCATAACGCGCTGTCCCCGAAGGCTCTCCGACAGATCAAGATTTCTTGTGTAGGACATGACCGCGCCCTTATAGCACCCGCCGTTGGGGCCGTTGGCGGCGTCGGGCGAGACATCAGTCTCGATCATGTAGTCATGGGGGAGATTTACCTTTTGCGCCTCCTGACGAAAACCCGGGATATTGGAGGGCTCCCCCGCCTGCAAGATCCAATCCCGGCAAATGTCGGTTCTTCTCATCTCTCGTACCCCTTTGTAAAGCTTCCAAGATAGGAAAGGCTGGGCTTGGGCGCGCGGGTCTGTCCGTTTTTCCGATCCACAGCTACGAGCCCGAACTGCATGGCATAGCCCTTCTGCCACTCAAAGTTGTCAAGAAGCGACCAATAGAGGTATCCCTTCACCGGCAAGCCGTCCTCCACGCATTTTTCCACGCCCGCCAGGGCACGGCGAATGAACTCCACCCGCCGGGTGTCGTCAGAGGCGGCGATGCCGTTCTCCGTAACCAGAAGCTCGCCGGGGAAGGATTCACGAACCTTCCGCAGGACGTTTCCGATGCCCTCCGGGTAAAACTCGTAATCCATCTGGGTAAGCTCCGCCCCTTCCGGCGCGGGGAGACTCCCCGTGGCATCAAAGAGTGTGCGGGTGTAGTTCTGCACACCCAGGAAATCGTCACCCTTTATGTAGGGCAGATAGTGAAGAAATTCCTCGTCCCACTCCTTTTTCGCGTTCTCCTCCCCGCCGGGGAGGGCCTGGAGATCGTGGAGGGACAGGGTCAGGCCCACCTTGATGCGGGGATAGAGGGCACGAATTTCGGCCTTCGCGGCCTGATGGGCGCGCATGATCAGGATATCCCCCTCCGGCGTGCGGCTTCCGGTGAAGACCTGGGGTGAGGCGGTGCCGAAGGCGGCGATGTTCTCAGCGGCCAGCTTCTCCCGGTTCTCCATCATCTTTTTGAAGTTCAGGCCCATCTGTACCTGGCTCTCGCTGGAAGAGCCGGACTTGGCGGCTGACATCATCTGCTGCATAATATGCTTTGCGACCTGGGCCACCTGGAGACCCATGTTGGCCTCGTTGATG
Organism: uncultured Oscillospiraceae bacterium; assembly: GCA_947631845.1. Lineage (GTDB taxonomy): Bacteria > Bacillota > Clostridia > Oscillospirales > Oscillospiraceae > RUG626. The sequence goes on from CANRMY010000032.1 coordinate 7,535, forward strand.
GTACAGATGTAGTTTATCTCACTCCCCAGCCGCTCCACCACATAGGCGACGTACCGGGCAAAGTCCGCCGGGGTGGTCTCCGCCTCCCAGCCGCCCTTTCGGATAAGCCACACGGGGCTGGAGAAGTGGTGCATGGTGACGACGGGCTCGATGTTGTGCTCCCGGCAGCAGGCGATGACGCGGCGGTAGTGGTCGATCTCCCGCTCATCAAATTTGCCCTCCTCCGGCTCGATCCGCGCCCACTCAATGGAGAACCGGTAGGCGTTGAGGCCGGCCCGGGCCATCAGAGCAATATCCTCCTCAAACCGGTTGTAATGGTCGCAGGCATCCAGGCTGGGCTCGGCGAAGGAGGAATACTTCATCTGCTCCTGGGCCCAGTAGTCAGAGTGAATGTTGTTCCCCTCCACCTGATGGGCGGCGGTGGCGGCTCCGATGAGAAAATCTTTGGGAAAAGGCATAAAAACACCTCCATAAATCTACTTGGCTCAATTATACAGAATGTGGCCCGCGCTGACAATGCGTTTTGTACGACTTGTCGGATTTCTGATAGTTTTCGTCGGATTTCTTGTTGTGTTTTCACTGAAAACATGGCAAAATGGAAGCATCAATATCGTGGGAGGTCAGGCATGAGAAGCATTATTGATTTTACCGGCAGTTGGCTCTTTTCAAAGCCGGGTGAGCCTCAGAAAAGCGTAAATCTGCCCCACACCTGGAACGCAGTAGACGGGCAGGACGGCGGCAATGACTACTGGCGGGGAACAGCGGTTTATGAGAAATCCTTCCCCCGCCCAGCTCTGGATCCGGGGGGACGGGCAGTGCTTGAATTTTTAGGCGCGGCGATGACGGCGGACGTAACGCTCAATGGTGTGCATCTCGCCCACCATGATGGCGGCTATTCCACCTTCCGGGTGGACATCACCGACGCGCTAAAGGACGAGAACACGCTGACGGCGGCGGTGGATAACTCCGAAAATGACCGGATCTACCCACAGAAGGCCGATTTCACCTTTTACGGCGGCCTCTACCGGGGCGTGAATTTGATAACCGTCCCGGCGGAGCACTTCGAGCTTGTGAAGGACGGGACGCCGGGAATCAAGGTGACGCCGGCGCTGTCCGACGACCTCAAAGTCGCCACGGTCACGGTGGAGACGTGGCACAACGGGAGCGAGGTTGCAATAACTCTGAACAGTGAGACGAAGACCGTCCAAAATACCGCCGTCTTCACCGTGGAGAATCCCCACCTCTGGGACGGCACGGAGAACCCGTATCTCTACACCGTCACGGCGAAGCTTCAAAGCGGGGACGAGATCAGCACCCGCTTTGGCATCCGCAAGATCGGCTTTGACCCCAACCTCGGCTTTATCCTCAATAACCGCCCCTACCCCCTGCGGGGCGTCTCCCGCCACCAGGACCGGGAGGGACTTGGGAACGCGCTGACCATGAAGGAGCACCTGGAGGACATGGAGCTCATTCGGGAAATCGGAGCAAATACGATCCGCTTGGCCCACTACCAGCACGCCCAGGAGTTTTACGATCTGTGCGACGAGTACGGCCTATGCGTCTGGGCGGAAATCCCGTACATAACCCAGCACATGGACGCGGGGCGGGAAAACACCCTCTCCCAAATGCGGGAGCTGATTACCCAATGCTATAACCACCCCTCCATCGTCTGTTGGGGCCTCTCCAACGAGATCGCCGTCCACGGCATGAGCGAGGATTTGATGGAGAACCACCGGCTTTTAAATGACCTCTGCCACAAGCTGGACAGCACCCGGCCCACCACCATGGCCCACGCTTTCATGCTGGACAAGGACAGCCCCTTAATTGACATTGCCGATATTGGCAGCTGGAACCTCTATTTCGGTTGGTATTTGGGGGAGCTTTCCCAAAACGACAGCTTTCTCGACGAGTACCACGCCGTCCATCCGGACCGGGTCATCGGCTTTTCCGAGTACGGTGCGGACGCCAACCCCCGGTTCCAGTCGCCGCGCCCTGAGTCCGGCGACTACACGGAATCTTACCAGTGCGTATACCACGAGCATCTTTTAAGGTGCATCGAGGCTCGCCCATGGCTGTGGGCCACACACGTTTGGAATATGTTTGACTTTGCCGCCGACGGGCGGGACGAGGGCGGCAAGAACGGCCAGAACCAGAAGGGCCTTGTGACCTTCGACCGGAAGCTCAAAAAGGACGCCTTCTATCTCTACAAGGCCGCCTGGAATAAGCATGAACCCTTCGTACATATCTGCGGCAGCCGCTATGCGGATCGGGCGGAGTCGGTCACCGAGGTCAAGGTCTACTCCAACCTTTCCCCCGTGACGCTCTTTGTGGACGGGAAGGAGCTTGACACCAAGGACGGCAAAACGGTATTCACCTTCAAAGTTCCCCTCACCGGCGAGCATGTGATCGAGGCAAAAACCGGAGAGTACGCAGACCGGATCACCGTCCGAAAAGTGGCGGAGTTTAACCCGGATTACTCCTTCTCGCGAAAGGGGCCAGTGACAAACTGGTTCGACGAGGCGGACTTCGACTCCTCCTGCTATTCCATCCGGGACACCATGGGGACGCTGATGCAAAATTCCCAGGCCGCCGCCATTGTGGGCGAGATCATGGCCAAAGCCCGTGCCAGCCGGGGCGAGGTGGCGCAGTCGGCCAGCCAGAATCCCGCGCTACAGAAAATGATGGCCGGAATGAGCTTTGAGGGAATTTTGAAAAAAGCCGGGGAGAATGTGATCCCGGCGGCTATGGTGCGGGAAATCAACGAAAAACTTCAGAAAATCAGAAAATAAGGGGTTTATGTCATGAAATCAAGCTTCTGCAATCCTCTGGATCTGAATTATCGCTATCAACACGTCAACGAGGGCGCCCCCGCCGGATTCCGGGAGGGGGCGGATCCGACGCTGGTGCTGTTTAAAGGAAAATACTACCTCTTCGTCTCCATGTCCGCCGGGTTCTGGTGGTCGGAGGATCTGATAAACTGGCAGTTTCACGCCGCCCCGGATCTCCTTATCTACGACTACGCGCCGGACGTGAGGCAGATTGGGGACTTCCTCACCTTCTGCGCCAGCCGGAGAAACACAAACTGCCCCATTCTTCGCACCCGCGACCCGCTGACAGAGCCCTTTGAAAAGGTCTCCGATCCCTTCCCCTTCTGGGATCCTAATCTCTTTCAGGATGACGATGGCAAAGTGTATCTCTACTGGGGCTGTACCAACACCGACCCCATATACGGTGTGGAGATGGACCCAGAGACCATGATGCCCATAGGCGAGAGGCAACCCCTTATTTTTGAGGACGCGAATAATCTGGGCTGGGAACGCTTTGGCGAGAACGGGGAGGCAGCCGATCCCAACGAGAGCTTTCTCTACCGGCATTTGAAGGCCTTCTACGACCCGGTAACTGACAGTCTGAATATCCCGCCGGAGATGGCAAAGGCGGCGGGTTACAGCGTCGAGGATCTGATTAAGATGTTCCGCTGCGTGGGCAAGCCCTGCATCGAAGGGGCCTTCATGACGAAGATCCATGGCCGGTACTACCTCCAGTACGCCGCCCCGGGAACCGAGTACAACACCTACGCAGACGGGGTTTACGTATCCGACAAGCCTCTTGGTCCCTTCCGGCGGCAGGCGAGCAACCCCTTCTCCTCCGTCCCCGGCGGCTTCATCACCGGCGCAGGACACGGGAGTACCATATTCGACAGGTACGGCAATCTGTGGCACACCGCCACCATGCGGATAAGCCGAACCCACATCTTTGAACGCCGGGTGGGCCTCTTCCCCGCCGGCATTGACAAAGACGGAGTGCTCTTCTGCAACCAGAATTTTGCCGACTACCCGCTGCACATCCCGGAAGGAAAATTTGACCCCATGGAGATCGCGCCCCGTTGGATGCTCCTCTCCTACCGCAAGCCTGTCACCGCCTCCTCCGGGGAGCGTCCGGAAAAAGCCGTCAATGAGGATATCCGGGACTGGTGGAGCGCCGGGAGCAATGCACCCGGCGAGTGGTTGACGGTTGACCTTGAAAAAGTGAGCGACATCCGGGCCATCCAAGTCAATCTAGCGGACGAGGCCGTGGCGGTTGACTTCCCACCGGAGACTTACGGCGACGAGCGCCACACAAGGCACATAGACCTGGAACCACAGATCTCCCATTATAGGATCCACATAAGCTCTGACGGCGAGACGTGGACATTGCTGGAGGCCGTCTCCCGCGAGTGCTCCAACGGCTATTATGAGTACCCGGAGGGCATCGCAGCCCGGTACGTGCGGTTGACCGGCGGGGCGCTCCCCTACGGCCAGCCCCTGCGTGTCTCCGGTCTTCGTGTTTTCGGCATCGGCCACGGGAAAAAGTTAGAGCGGGCACGGGCGAAGGCGGTCCGCACCGGCCCTCTGGATGGCCTCGTCACCTGGGAGCATAGTAACGGCGCACAGGGGTGCAATGTTCGCTATGGCATCTCGCCGGACAAGCTCTATTTAAGCCGCCTTGTCTATGGCGACGGCCCGGCTCAGCTCACCACGCTGACCAGGGGGCAGAAATATTATGTCCGGGTGGACAGCTTTAACGAAAACGGCATCACACCCGGCGAGCTTATCGAATTGGAGGCGGAATGATGGAAAAGAACTATATGGATCCCACCCTATCCCCCGAGAGGCGGGCGGAACTCTTGCTCCGGGAAATGACCACGGCGGAGAAACTGGCACAGCTCACGGGCGTCATGGCCATCAGGGGCCGCGAGGGGCGCATGGGAGATTTTCTTAAAAACGGCATCGGGCAGATAAGCACCCTGGACTTCCGCAACCGGGAAACCTACGCGGAGGCGGCGGCGTGGCAGCGACAGCTCCAGGAGATCGTGATGAACGCCAGCCGCCTGCATATCCCGGCGGTGTTCCACATGGAGGGCCTCTGCGGGCCGCTGATGCAGGGCGGTGTTTCCTTCCCCTCCGGCATCGGGCGCGGCGCGTCCTTCCACCCGGAGACGGAGGCGAAAATCGGCGCCATTGTCAGCCGCCAGGAGCTGGCCTGTGGCATCACGCAGATTTTAGCCCCCGTCCTGGACGTGGCAAGAGATCCCCGTATGGGCCGGTACTGCGAACCCTACGGTGAGGATCCCACTCTTGTTTCCCGCATGGGTGCGGCCTACACCGCCGGCATTCAGGAAAATGAGGTGGACGGCAGGCGGGCCGACGCTACGGCCAAACACTTCTGTGCCTTCCACTACTCCCAGGGCGGCATCCACGGTGCCAACGTGGAGGCGGGCGATTCCATGATGCGAGAGGTGTTCGCAAAGCCCTTTGAGGCCGCCATCCGAGAGTCCCATCTGCGCGGCATCATGCCCTGCTACTGCTCTATCGACGGGCTCCCCATGCACGCCTCCAAAAAATACCTGACAAAGATGCTCCGGGAGGACATAGGCTTTGACGGTGTGGCCGTCTCCGACTACGGCGGGGTGTCCAATACCCATGCCATCCAGGATGTGGGCGAGACAATGGCCGATGCAGGACTTAGGTGCCTTGCTGCCGGAACAGACGTGGAGCTTCCCATGCCGGAGGCCTACAGCGCCGGACTTTTGGAGAAGTTCGAGTCCGGCGAGGCGGATAGGACGATCCTCGACCGGGCTGTTCTCCGGGTGCTGACAGCCAAGTTCCGTATGGGGCTCTTCGAGCACCCCTTCGCCATGGAGGGCGGGGAGCTTGCCGAACGATATACCAAAACCGAGGCAGACAGGGCCGTGACGCTCCGGGCCGCCCGGGAATCCATCGTCCTTCTCAAGAACAACGGCGTACTGCCGTTTAAGAAGGGCATCAAAAAAATCGCCCTCATCGGCCCCCACGCGGTGAACGCCCGTTCCTTCTTCGGCGGGTACACCGATATGAGCATGGTGGAGGCCGTACACGCCGCCGCCAACTCCATGGCCGGCACCGGCGGCGGAGGCTCCACGAAGAATGTAGAGATGCTTCGCGTCCCCGGCACCAGCGTCCAGCTGGACGAGACGGAGACCTTTGAAAATATTCTCAAATGGCTCAACCCCGATTGCCGGAATCTCTACGAGGAGCTGACCGCAAGACTGCCGGAGGCTGAAATTCTCCACGCGAAAGGCTACTATATCTTTGGCGCGGACGAGAGCCGGTCTGAGGAGGCCTTGGAGGTCTGCCGTGATGCCGACCTTGTGATCCTCACTCTCGGCGGCAAGAACGGCTCAGGCTCCATCGCCACCATGGGCGAGGGCGTGGACGGCACGGACATCAACCTGCCCGCGGCCCAAGATGCCTTCATTGAAAAGGCCCGCACCCTCGGGAAGCCCATGATAGGCGTCCATCTGGACGGGCGACCCATCTCCAGCGACGTGGCTGACCGGGATCTGGACGCCATTCTGGAGTGCTGGTCCCCCGCCGAGTGCGGCGCGGAAGCCATCGTGGACGTGCTGACGGGTAAGGTCAACCCCTCCGGGAAGCTGCCTGTGTCCGTGGCCTACGGTGCGGGCCAGCTGCCGGTGTGGTACAACCATATGAGTGGCTCCGAGTGGCACCAGGGGCCCAGCATCGGGTTTGCCGACTACGTGGATATGCCCCACACGCCCCGCTACCCCTTCGGCTTCGGGTTAAGCTACACCGCGTTTGAGTACTCCGATCTTGCCGTCAGTATCCCGGATGTCGCCCCTGACGGTGCGGTGGAGATCTCCCTGACCGTCAAAAACACCGGCTCTGTGTCCGGCGCCGAGGCGGTTCAGCTTTACGTCCGGGACCGGTACGCCTCCATGGTCAGACCTGTTCAGGAGCTGGCGGGCTTCACCAGGGTCAATCTGGATCCCGGCGAGGAACAGCGCGTCACCTTCTCCCTCTCCCCCAGGCAGCTGGCGTTCCTGGACGAGGATGGCCGCTGGCTTGTGGAAAAGGGAGACATCGACGTGATGGTGGGCAGCTCCAGTCAGGACATTCGGCTCTCCGGTGAGTTCCATGTAAGTTCAAGCAAACACATTGAAAGCGCCGCTCGGCCCTTCTGGGCGGAGGTTAAATAGCACTTCTCTCTGCCGCGTATAGAATGTCCCCGCCTTGTTTCCCAAGGCGGGGGCATCGTTTCGTATTACATGTATTCCCAGTCATTACATTCTGTGCTCTCCCGGACCCAGCGTAAACCGACGTCCGTCCGGGAGCGTAATGTCCGCGCTTGCGTTGGAGGGGATACGGAAGGTATAGGTTATCTCACCGTTTTCTCCATATTTCCAGCCGCTGACAATCTCGCCCAGGGGGGACATATATCTTGCCTCGGCGTAACCCAAAAGCGCGCTGGGATTCGGCGCGATATTGATCCTGCCGTTTTTCACCCGGATGCCGCAGACGCCGGAGAAGAGCCAGCCGCAGACGGTGCCCTTGGAGTAGTGGTTCAGGGACGCCTTCACCTCGCCCTTCTCGTTGATCCCGTCCCACTCCTCCCAGACGGTAGTAGCGCCGCGCCGCACCTCGTAGAGCCAGCCGGGACACGTGTCCTGGAGCAACAGCCTGTACGCCGTGTCCGTGTACCCGTACTCCGCCAGCACCGGCAGGAGGGCCGGCGTGGAGAGAAAGCCGGTATTCAGGTGGTAACCGCATTTTATGACTAGATCGTTCAGATCCGCCGCCGCGCGGTGTTTCTCATCCTCGCTTAAAAGGTCGAAGTCAATGGCCCGCACGTACTCCGCCTGCCGGTCGGAGCGGATCGCTCCATCCGGCGCGGCGAAGAACCGATAGGCGTTCTTTGCGCCCTCGCCGGTTTTGGCGTATTTTTCCGCGTTCTCGTCCTCTCCCAGCACCGCGGAGATCTCAGCGAGGAGCCTCCCGGAATGGGCGTAATAGGCCGTGGCGATCCTGCTCTGGACTGTCTTCATCAGCGCCACGCTGTCCGTGTCCGGCTCGCACCACTCGCCGTAATCCGTTCCCTTCTCGATGGTATACGCGGCATAGGGGTTGTCCCCGCCGGAGCCTGCCCCGGAAAATTTTTTCAGAAGCTCCGCAAGCGCCTCCGGGGGCATGTTTTTCAGCATGGCCCGGTACTGCTCCGGAAGGGCGTCCATGTCCACGGAGACGGCGGTCTCCGTCTTGTCGGCGCGGCTTTCAAGATACCCGTACCAGCGGCGCATCATCTTGTAGTTTTCCGCCAACATCCGCCTGTCGCCGTATCTCCGGTACATCGCCCAGGGGACGATGATGGAGGCGTCGCCCCAACCTACGGAACCGGCCAGAAGCCCGGTAGTGAAGGAGGGACGCTTGTTGCGAGGGGCGATGTTCTCCACCCGCCCGTCCGGGTACTGGCAGACCCTGCACTCCCCCAGCCATTTGCGGACGACGGTCGCGCAATCCATAAGGTAAAGGCCCGTGTCGATAAAAACGCCCATGTCCCCGGTCCAGGCCGCCCGCTCGCGGGTGGGGCAGTCGGTGGGCACGTCGCAAAAGTTGGACTTCATGCTCCAGAGGGTGTTCTCCACCAGCTTATTGACCTCCTCATTGCCGCAGGTGAAGAAGCCCGTGCGCTCCATGTCGGAATATACGGCGATGGCGGTGAACACAGCGCTTGAAAGGTCGATCTCCGTCTCCACTTTGGCGTAGCGGAAGCCCCAGACGGAGAATTTTGTCTTATAGCGGTTGACGCCCTCTTTGCATGTGTAGATCACCTGCTGGCGGATGCCGCCCTCCTGATGGCGCGGACGGTCCTGAAAATTCTCCTGCGTGAAATTCCCATTTTCGTCCAGCGTCTCCCCGCACAGGAGCATGAGGACGTCCCCCTCGTGGGCGGTCAGGGTGAACTCTATGTAACCGGCCAGGTTCTGTCCAAAGTCCAGCACGCTCTCCCCGTTCGGCGTGGTGATGAGCTTTCCGGGAAATCTCTCATGCTCCGTCACAGGCACGCAGTTGGAGGCGCAGAGATTCACCGTTCCGTAATCCCGCACATTCACGCTATGAAAGCCCGTAAGCTCCTCAAGCCGCTCGTCCACCACCTCGCCCTGCTGCATATCGTCCATGCGGATGGGCCCGCGCTGGGTGGCCTCCCAGCTCCCGTCGGAGACGCAGACCGGCTTCCCGCCTGCCTCCAGCTGGAGCCACAGGGCCACGTCCTCACCGAAAAGATTCCTCTCCCCGTCCACGCCGGAGCAGCTGCGGTACCAGCCGTCGCCGAGGATAACAAGTATCTCGTTCTCTCCCTCCCGCAGAAGCGACCCCACGTCGTAGGTCTGGACAAAAAGGCGCTCCGAATAGCTGGATGAGCCGGGGGCCAGGACAAAATTCCCCACTCGCGTTCCGTTGAGCCACACCTCGTAAAGACCGTGGCAGGTCACATAGAGCCGCGCCTGCCGAGCCTTCCCTTCCACCGTGAAGCTCTTTTTCAAATAGCTTGCGGGCTTGTGCTCCTCCGGGTCACGCTCGATCTCCGGGTCGATCCATTGGGCTTTGAAGTCGCTTTTCTCCAAAAGCCCCATTTCAAAAAATGCCTCGCCGCTCCACTCTCCGGGTTTTCCGTTTTCGTCCCAGAGCCGCACCTGCCAGCGGATCCGATCACGGCTGTGAAGCGCGCCGTCAAAAGGTACACGCATATCGGAGCTTTCCACCCTGCCGCTGTCCCAGATTTGCGCACCGTCTTGAAATGCCCGGATCTCATAGGCAGTCTGCCTCTCCCCGCCCTCGCAAAGCCACGTAAGCTCCGGCGCACGGACATCGATACCAACAGGATTTGTCATGTACTCCGTTTTCAGCATTTTTGCCGTCATATACATCATCCCCTATGATCAAATCGTTTGAGCATTAAGTTATGCTCTCTTTCGCCTGGTCGACGCGCCGCTCCGCCTCCCGGAAGTACCGTTCATAGGCCCGTGTCAGAAGCTTATTGTACCGCTGTTCCGGTTCCTCAGAGGACGGTCTTTGAAAGGAATAGGCCCCGTTCACCTTCCAATTTACAAAAAGCCCGATTTTTACGGCGTCTTTGGGGCAGCTTTGGGCACAGCGCATACACATAAGGCATTTCCCGCCGAATTTGATATTACCGTCCTTCTCCATACGGATATTCCCGGCGGGGCACTCCCTCACGCACTTGCCACAGCGAACACATTCGCCCGTCACGCTGTAAAGCCGCCCGTTGAGCCTGCCGCCCCAGTGCTCACACCGCATAAGGAAGGCGGCGAGGGAACCGAATGGCACGGACCTGGGCAGGCGGGGGACGCCTTGGGAGAGCTCCGCCGCATCCAGGGGGATGAGGCTCTCGGCGGTCTTCAACATTCTCCACGTCATACCGTCCGAGTGGCGAAAGAGGATGTTGTAGGGCATACAGTAGCGGTACTCGCTTCGCACCTCATATCCCCGGCGGCGCAGGAGCTTTATGAGCTTCAGGGAGGAGACGTCGTTGAGCCGCAGGGGCTCCCCGGAGGTCTTTAAAATAAAGGCGGGCCTCCCCTCCCCGGCGGGCAGGCATCGGGCAAAGCGGAGGATATTGGCCGGGGCGTTGAAGGCGTGGATCGGGTAGGCGACGCCCAGAAGGTCACAGCTTTTGACCTCCTTCCCTATCCCGTCCGGGAGATCATCCCCCACACCGTCCAGAGACAGCTCCGAGACGGTGTGTCCCAGCGCCTCAAGGGCCCTGGCAAACGCGCCTGTCACGCGCTTAGTGTTGCCGGTGCCGCTGAAACAACAAATTGCGATCCTCATGTTATTTTTCCATACTCCGCCTTGAAATCGTCATTGAAGGTGTAGACGAGATCCTCGTCGCGCCCGTGGCCGTCGTACCAGACCTGGGCCAGAAGCTTATCCCTTTTGGCAAGCCGGTCAAAATCCCAGCAATACCGCGTGTACCCGGGATTCGGCCAGTGGCCCACCAGGACGGTGTACCCGCGCGCCTGAAAGCGGTGGCCGTCCGCGTCCTCCCAGTCGAGCCTGTCCCGGAGGCCGCCGGACTCGGAGAGAAGCCGCCCTCCGCGCTTTTCCGCAAGCAGGGCGAGCTCCCGATGCCCCACCTCCCCCGCGGGGTCAAAGCCCAAGTCCACCAGGTTTGCGTTTTTCATGTCAAGGAGCGCTTGGAGCTTCCCGGTTTTGTCCTCGGAGAGAAGAGGAAGGCTCTCCCAGTCCTTTAAGTCGTCGTATTTCTTCATAGAGCCAAAGTAGGCCGTGATACGCGCCTCGTCGTTGTAGGCACGCCAGTACCGGGGGCTGTTGGGGTCCCGGCACAGGCGCTCAAAAATCAGCTTTTTGAGAAGGGACTTGGGGACCGCCCGCCCCAGCGTCAGCTGAGGCGCGCGCTTTTTGACCCGCGCCCAGAAGTCCGCCGTGGTCTGCGTCTGATAGTGGAAAAGATCTTGGAGCGCGTCGCCGTCATAGAACCAGACGCCGTGGAAATTCCTAAGGGCGTTGAAGTTCGGCTCGAAAAAGTCCCTGACAGAGCCGCCGATGATGGAAAAACCGTCGTTCAGCACATCAAAGCCCGTGGCGCGGTTCTCCGCGCCGCCGCCGATGTTGAAAACGCGGTTCCAGAAGCGCTCCTCCAGCTCCCCGCCGCGCTCCATGTCGGCCATAAGGATGTTGGCGATGAGCCGCCCGGAATCCTCCGCCGTGACCCACTCCAGGGGTGCGTTGAGGGCGGTGTGAAAGAGGAGCCCGTCGCTCAGGTTGTCCCGCAAAAGCCGCTTATGGAGCATAGCCGTCTGGCGCAAAATGGCCCATTTCTCTACATTGCTCTCCAAAACCCGCCGCTCTCCCCGCAGCTTCGTGAGGGCGTAGACGTCGAAGGGGCTGGGGTTCAGCGGGTCGCCGACCCTGCCCCAGGGGTGGGCCTGGGTCCGATGCCCGTAAAGAGCCACGGTGGAGATGTGGATAAGCTTTGGCTGACGGGTCTGGGCCTCGACAGCCGCGCACAGGCAGTCCACGCCGCGTTCATTACATTCCACCGCCAGCTCCGGCCGCTTGTCGCTGAGAGGCGGAATGACCGAGGCCATATTCACCACCCAGTCCGCGCCGGAAACCAGCTTTTCGCATGTCTCCCGCTCCGATAGGCTCCCGAACACATATTCTACACGTTCCCCGGCGTTTTTGCAAAGGGTTTTGATCTCCGAAAGCCGTCTGTCACCGGGCAGGATCAAAAGCCGGAGGTGTATATTCGGGATCATGAGCAGGGCGCGCAGGGCCTGGATACCCATGTTTCCTGTGGTTCCCGTGAGCGCTGCAATCATGGTGCTTTCTCCTTTCATCTCAAAATCAAGCTCCAAACCGCGATGGTAGGGAGACTCAGGAGGGTGGAGAAGACCACCAACTTCGTGCCGAAGACGGGTTCCATGTTGTACTTCTCCGCAAGCATACTCGTTGTGGCGCCGGCGGGCATGGCGGCCAAAATAACGCTGAGTCCCCGGACTGTGTCGCTCACAGGCAGAGGAAGCACCGCCAGATATACAATGAGCGGAATGATCACCAAACGGTGCAGGGAGTACAGGAACACCGTGGGGTCCCACAGTTCTCTGAAATCAACGCGCGCTAAAATCATTCCCACCACCATCATACTCATTCCGGTGTTGCAGTTACCTAAGACGTTCACTACACCCATTACCGACTCCGGCGGCTTCACATGCGCCAGCATCAGGATGAGGCCTAAAATACAGGCCAGAATGCATGGGTGTGTCAGAACCTTTTTCAGCGTTTCCTTTTTGTCAGAGGTGCCTGAGAAGGTGGCCAAACCCGAGGACCACATCATGGTGCGGAGAGGAATCAAGTAAATACTGGCCAGCACCAGCCCCTCCGGGCCGTACATTCCCTCTGCCAGGGGGTTTCCCAGGAAGCCGGCGTTGGAGCATATCGTGCCGTACTGGAGGCATTTCCGACGCCCCTCCGGATACCTGTGGAACATGAGCTTGCCGTACAGAACGCAGAAGACCTGGACCCCAACGGAAATCAGGAATATCCCCAGATATCCTTTCAGATCCCCTTCCACGCCGCTTCCCAGAAACGCCTTCAGGATGTTGGCAGGCAGGATCAGGTAGATGACCAAATCGTTGATACTGCTCTGGCCCTTCTCCGAGACGATACCGATTTTCCGCACAAGAAAGCCCAGGGCCACCAGCGCGAATATCATGATTTGAAGGTTCAGTATCTCGCCCATGTCAGTTCCTCAATTTTCCAAGGGTAGAATGACCCTTGAGGGATATGCTCTCCCGAAAAGCACCGTCTGGAGCGCCCTGCGGCTCTCCCGCACTCTGGACCAGAGCTCCGATGTGTTGGGGTGGACGGAATACTCCGGGAAGTCGGAGGATGTGATGTCCAGCCGCAGGCGGGAGCCGGGGGTGGTGCGCCACAGGATATCCCAGGCTCGCAGATTGATCCTCCGGGCTCCGTTCACCGTCTTTGCCCCAGCGCCCCCGTTTCGTTTAAGCGTGGTGACGGCGTTGCGGATGTGATAGGCCTTGCCGTCAGGCATCACCTCCGAGAGCTTCACTGCAAAACAGGTGTCCGGCGCATCAGAGCGAACATACAACTCCAAGCTGATCTTTCCGGCGATATTGACGCTCTCCGGCATGACATCGGAGGTGAAGGACAGCACATCAGGCCGGTAGTCCGGCTCCGGTTGGAGACGGCATCCCTGAACCTTCTGAATACTTCTCAAAGCAGACTCCGCGCCCAGGGTAGGGACGGGGTTCTCAGGGTCATACACGTATTCCCTGAAGCCGTTCTCCCCCGGCGTATCGGCGAGTCTGCTCCCGAAGAGGTAAAGTATCCTCGTTCCGTCTGTCTCTATCGGATAGGAGGGGTAAAAGCGCCACTCGTCAGCGCCAATGGCGTAGAGCCGGGCGCCGGGTCTGGGACGGCTGTCTAGCGCGAGGGTCTCGGCAAACCACTCTATGGCGCGGCGCTCCATATTATAACCGGCGTTCACCGCGCCGGGATGTCCGAAGAGGACGGGTGTGCCGTTATGGTCGACGGGACCAATCTCCAGGACGGAACGTCGTTTCGTTTCCTCCGACAATGCCTGCCATGTGAGAAGGGCGCTGCCCAGGTGGTGGTCGTACCAGCCTTCGCCAAGGTAAATGGGTATCTTCACCTTGGCGGGTATCCCAGCCAATTCACCCCAGAAGCCGGCAGTCCAATATGGGTCCTCCAGTGCCGGGTGGGTGATCCAGTCCCGGTACCAAGGCAGCTTCACACCCCAGAGGGCCGTATCTACCTCCACCTGCGGCCTGTATGCGGCGGAGGTCAGGTAGTCCGCCGTCACCGGTCTTCCCGCGTTGTCCATGGCCCAGGCGGTCAGCACGTCCTGCCGGAAGAGGCCGTCCTGCCAAGCCGAGGCGTGACGCAAAACGCCGTAGCCGGTCAGGAACATGGTCTTCACCTTATCCGGCACTGCGTCCGCTATTGTCCAGCCGCATAAAGCCGGGTAACTGTGGCCCTTGTATCCGATGGAACCTGCCCAAGGCTGTCGATCAAGCCACTCTGTCAGGGCAAGTCCGTCCCGGCGCTCGTTGACGTTGGGTTCCCATGTTCCCTCAGAGCCGCCTGTACCCCGGCAGAACTGGCAGACGAAAGCAAATCCTCGCTTTGCGTACTCCCGGCCCAGGGCGGCAGTCTGCGGCCAGGAGAATGGGTAGCATGTCCTTGTCACAACCACCGGCCATGGCGCGGGGATGCCATCGGGCCTGAATATTTCCGTTCTGAGGCGCACGCCGTCGGAGGAGGGCAGCATGATTTGCTCCTCCCCAGCTCCGCACGCCGTGGGGAATCCCTCAAACACTTCGTCAAGCTGTGCGAATTCCAATGTGATCTCTCCTTTTTACGCTTCCACATCAAGCTCTGCCTGCACCTGAAGCCCGGAGGCGGAGCGGACGCGGAGGGTAAGCTCGCTGCTTTCCGGGATCACCACCGCCATGGCGCGGCCATAGTGGCTGGGGAACGTGCCGGTGAGGTAGGAACACTCCGTTTTGGGGCAGGCGCTGCCAAACCCCAGAAGCCGCCCGCCGGTGATGTCCACAGTCAAGAGCTCATCGGAATTGGATTCCACCGCGCCGTTCCCGCCGGTGATGTCCACGCGGATAAAGCAGGGGCGGCCCGTGCGCGGCTTTCCCTCCGGGGCGATGCGCAGTAGGAGATCATTGCCGGCGGATCGGAGGGTCGCACGGCCCGCTTCCACACCGTTTTCATAGGTCACGGCGGTCAACTCGCCGGGGGCGTAGGGGAGCTGGAAGGATGCCAGATACTCCGTCACCGGCTTGCGGCCAAGGCTGACGCCGTTTAAGAAAAGCTCCGCCTCCCGCGCGGCGGTGTAGACCTCCACCGTTGCCGTGTTCCCTTCGCACCCCCGCCAGGACCAGCTGGGAATGGCGTTGGTGCCGCGCCAGGTGGAAACAGCCGGCGCGACGCCGGGGTGGTTGACGGGCCGGACGCCGATGTATGGGGCCAGGCGCTTTTCAAAGACCGCCGCTGCGAGACCCGCCTCGGCGGTGTCGTCGCCGAGGATATCCAAGGCCCCGGCCTCCGCCAGGAGCCAGGGGTAGGGCTTGCCGAAGCCGAATTCGCTTTTATCCCAGACCCAGGCGCCGATACCCACCTCGCCCAGATAGTCCCAGGCCGTCCACATGAAGTCGCCGATGAGATAGGGGTACTTTTCCACCATAGTCCAGTTGGAGGCAATGTTCTGCGGGAATGTCTCACTGCCTACGATTACCCGACGCGGGTGCTCGTCGCACTCCAAGGGGTACCGGCTGTGGCCGTAATTATATCCGGCGATATCCACCGCGTCCAGCGTTTTGGCGGAGACGGCCTCCACCTCCGGCAGGGCGGAGGCGGCGTTCATACGCTCACCGCTGGCCATAGCCAATTTATTGTAATCCTCGCTGCTGATGTTGGAAAAGTCCTCCTGGGGCCGATTCTCCCCGCCAAAGGCGCCGGCGCCCATTTTCGCCATCATCACCAGCGCCAGATTCAGTCCCAGTGTGGTGGGGCGGGTGGGATCCAGGCGGTGGAAAGCATCTACCAGCTCCCGGGCCATCTCGTTGCCCCGATCCTCCGCCGGCTCCGTCACCTCGTTGCCGATGGAGTAAAGAACCACGCTGGGGTGAACCCGGTCCCGGCGGACGGTATTTTCGATGTCACACTGCCAATTGGCTTCAAAGTCCAAAGCGTAGTCGTGGGAGGTCTTTGTCTTGTACCACATGTCCCACATCTCGTCCATCACGTACATGCCAAGCCTGTCGCATGCCTCCAGAAGATACGGGGACGCGGGGTTATGGGCGGAGCGGATGGCATTGAAGCCCCACATTTTGAGGAGCCGCACCTTTCGCTCCTCGGCCTCGTAATACGTCGCCGCGCCAAGTATGCCGTTGTCGTGGTGGAGGCACCCGCCGCGCAGATTTGTCTCCACGCCGTTGACGAAAAAGCCCTTTGTACTCCACTCAAGCTTACGGATGCCAAAGGGCACGTCACAGGTATCTACGGTCACGCCGTCTTTGGCAAGCGAGACGCGGCAGGTGTAGAGGTTCGGCGTCTCCGCGCTCCAGAGACGGGCGTCAGGGATCGTAAGCTCCACGCTCGCGCCGTTTCCGGCGGCGGCCACGGAGCCGTTGTACAGGATATCTACCGATACGTCCCCTTGCCCGCGGACTTCCGTCTCCACCAGGATCCGTGCCGGATCCACACGCAGGGTGGTCACGTTGACCCCCTCCGGGACGATGTGATCCCGCTCCCCGAACCACAGCCACACGGGGCGGTAGATCCCCGCGCCGGAATACCAGCGGGAGTTGGGCGTCTCGGAATTGTCCGCTGTGACGCGCACAATATTCTCCCCCTCCCGCACTCTGCCGGTCAGCTCCGCCCAGAAGGGGGCGTAGCCGTAGGCGCAGACAGAGACGCGCTCGCCGTTCAAAAACACCTCCGCCTTTCGGTACACACCGCCGAACTGGAGCATGACAGCCTTGTCAGAAAGTCCGGCGCCGTCGAAGGTCTTTTCATACACATATTTTCCCCCGGCAAAATATGCCCCGGCGGAGCCGGAGGGCAGTTCGGCGCCTCTCGTCTCCTCCAGCTGCGCGTCATGGGGCAGATCCAGCACACGGGGCGCGGCGCCCTCGCGGGCGAAGCTCCAGTTTTTGCAAAAATCAATTCTTCTCATTGGGCTGCTCCTCTCTCAGAAAATTCTTCTCAGCCACTCCATGGCCAGATCCGGCCAGACCGCGATCTCGCGGCTGGGCGCGTCCGTGCCGGTGTCCTCCATGGAGGCCAGCGCTAAAAGTCCGTTTTTCGTCTCCTCCGGCAGGGAAAGCTCCCCTGTCTTGACGGCACCTACCAAAAATCCCAGCTGATTTGCGCAGTGGCTGTCCCCGTATCGATGCGACGCCCAGCGCTCGTCCGCCAGGGACAGCCCGTGGCGGCCCTCCGAGAAAAGATGCAGGGCGTGGGGGACGTTATGCTCTCGGAGGGAGGCGGCCATCAGGAGGCTGTTCTCCACGGGCACCAGCTCGTCCGTCACCGTCTGCCAAAGGAAGATGGGAGGCGTGTCGCCGGTAACGTTCTTCTCCAAAGACCAGTAGTCCAGAAGCGCCGCCGCCTCCGGATCCCGGCGCTCATAGATGTCCCCGCCCAGAAGATGTTTGAAGGAGTCCTGATGGGCGTGCTCTCCGCTTGTGATCACAGGATAGGAGAGGATGGCGGCGTCGGGCCGGGCGGAAATGTTCGCAAGGAATGGATTTGGCTCCCGCGCGTCCTCATAGTGGACGCAGACGCTCCCGCACAGGTGCGCTCCGGCGGAAAAGCCGCACAGAATCACCTGTTGGGGGTCGACCCTGTACGCCCCCGCCCTGGCCCGGACAAGGCGTATGGCACGGGCAAGCTCACGCAGGGGAAGATCCATGAGCGGCGCGGCGCACAGAAGATTTGTGGTGTAGGTCAGCACAAACGCCTGGTACCCCGCCTCATAGAAACGCTCCGCCACCAATTCCCCTTCCGTAGGAGAGGCCAGAGCGTAGCCCCCGCCTGGGACGACGATGACGCAGGGGCGGGTCTTTTCGTCCTCATGGATGTACGGCGTCAGATCGGGCCGAACGCCACGGGGTAGGTATATTCGGGATCGGCAAAGAGTTGAACCGGCTCGTATTTCATTCGCAGTCCTCCCATCTCCATTCATC
>CANRMY010000033.1 GCA_947631845.1 uncultured Oscillospiraceae bacterium
CGGTCAAGGAGGTTGTATCCTAAAAACCAGCGGTAGGCCATAGAGTCATCTATCCTCCGCCATGTCTCCCGCAGGGAGGGTATGCCATAGAGGTGCTGCAGCAGCACCATCTTGATGATCACCACCGGGTCCACCGGCGGCCGCCCCTCGTGCTTGTAATACGGGTCAAGCCGCTCGTATATCCAGCCGTAGTCCATAACCTTCTCTATTTTTCGCAGAAGATGGTCCTTCGGCACCAATGCGTCTATGTCCGTCAGCACAACTTCCCGCCGCGCGTCCTTGCTCCATTCCTCCATGTTTCTCACCTCATGGACTATTTTACCATGTTTGAGGGGAAAAGGGAAGGTTTTTTGACAGACTGACGCCGCCCCCGGCTTGCCGGGGGCGGCGTTGGTGCTGATACGGTTTTGCGTTGAACGCTTACGCCCAGGGGTTTTCGGTGGGATAGGGCAGGGACTTGGGCTGGTTATAGGCGATGTCCTTGACGCCCAGGTATTTCAGCACCTCAAAGAGGTACTTGCCGCAGTGGGCGAAGGCCACGGCGCCGTGGTGCGGATAGCGCTTCTGGATGAGCACATGGCGGTAGAAGCGGCCCATCTCCGGGATGGCGAAGATGCCGATGCCGCCGAAGGAGCGGGTGGCCACGGGCAGGACCTGGCCCTCCGCCACATAGGAGCGCAGATTCCCCTCGCTGTCGCACTGGAGGCGGTAGAAGGTGATGTCGCCGGGGGCGATGTCGCCCTCCAGGGTGCCGCGGGTGAAGTCGGGATCGCTTCCCTCCGGCTCTAAGAGCCGGTGCTGGATGAGCTGGTACTTGATGGCGCGGGATTCGCACATCTTGCACTCCGGCGTGTTGCCGCAGTGGAAGCCCATGAAGGTGTCGGTGAGGGCGCAGTCATACTTGCCACGGATGTCCTCGTCGTAGATGTACTGGGGCACGGAGTTGTTGATGTCCAGCAGCGTCACGGCGTCGTTGGTGACGCAGGCGCCTATGTACTCGCTGAGCGCGCCGTAGATGTCCACCTCGCAGGCCACGGGGATGCCCCGGGAGGCCAGACGGGAGTTGACGTAGCAGGGCTCGAAGCCGAAGGCCTCGGGGAAGGCGGGCCAGCACTTGTTGGCGAAGGCCACGTATTTCCGGGCGCCCTTGTGATTCTCGGCCCAATCCAGAAGCGTCAGCTCAAACTGGGCCAGCCGCTCGTTCATCTCCGGGAAGTAGCGGCCCTCGCCCATCTCGGCGGCCATCTCCGCGCAGACGGCGGGGATACGGGGGTCGCCCGCGTGGGCCTTGTAGCTGACCAGCAGATCCAGCTCGGAGTTCTCCTCGATCTCCACACCCAGCTCGTAGAGGCCCTTGATGGGGGCGTTGCAGGCGAAGAAGTCCTGGGGCCGGGGGCCGAAGGTGATGATCTTCAGGTTTTTCACGCCGATGATGGCCCGGGCGATGGGCACGAAGTCCGCAATCATCTTCACGATGTCGTCGCAGGTGCCTACGGGGTACTCGGGGATGTACCCCTTCAGGTGGCGCATCCCCAGGTTGTAGGAGCAGTTGAGCATGCCGCAGTAGGCGTCGCCGCGGCCGTTGATCATGTCGCCGTCGCCCTCGGCGGCGGAGACATACATGCAGGGACCGTCAAATTTCTGGGCGATCAGCGTCTCCGGCGTCTCGGGGCCGAAGTTGCCCAGGAACACCACCAGGGCGTTGCACCCGGCGGCGGTGACGTCGGCCACGGCCTTCAGGGCGTCCTGCTCATTTTCTACGGTGACGGGGCACTCGTAGAGCTCGCCTTTATAGGCGGCCACGATGTTCTTCCGCCGCTGGGTGGACAGGGCGATGGGGAAGCAGTCGCGGCTCACCGCCACGATGCCGAGCTTGACCTCGGGAATGTTGCTGCACATAGAAAAGACCTCCTTATAGTATTACTAAAAAATAATTTAAAAAATTGCAAAATAATGCTTGACAAATACTTTGACCTGTGTTATAATGCTTTACAAAGGCGCGGGAGAGCGAAAATCTCCGGGGTCTGGAGAGGTGTTGCCTCGTGGGGGCCTTAGGCCCTCTCCACGGCGGCCAGGATCCCGTCAAGCATGTTGGTGTCCACGCCCTCGATGTCCCCGGCGTCGGCGGCCTGGGGGATGGCCGGGTCGATGGGCAGGCGGGCGGTGACGGGGATCTTGTGGGCGGCCGCCAGCTCCTCCAGACGGCTCTCGCCGAAGATAAAATGCTTCTTGCCGCAGTCGGGGCAGACGAAATAGGACATATTCTCCACGATGCCCAGGACGGGGATATCCATCAGCTCCGCCATCTTCACGGCCTTTTCCACGATGACGCTGACAAGCTCCTGGGGGGAGGTGACGATGACGATGCCGTCCACGGGCAGGGACTGGAACACGGTCAGGGGCACGTCGCCCGTTCCGGGGGGCATGTCCACGAACATGTAGTCCACGTCGCCCCACCAGACCTCCTTCCAGAACTGTTGGACCACACCGCCGATGATGGGGCCGCGCCACACCACGGGGTCCGTGGGGTTGTCCAGGAGAAGATTCATGCTCATCAGCTTGATGCCGGTGCGCGTCTCGGCGGGGACGATGCCCTCCTCCACGCCCATGGCCCGCTCCTGAACGCCGAACACCTTGGGGATGGAGGGGCCGGTGATGTCCGCGTCCATGATGGCCACGGAGGCTCCCTTCTTCCGCTGGGCGCAGGCCAGCAGACTCGTCACCATGGATTTGCCCACGCCGCCCTTGCCGGAGACGACGGCGATGACCTTTTTGACGCTGGACGCGGGATTTCCCGCCTTGGGGTCCTCGTTCTTCTTCTCTCTGCTGGCGCAGTTGGCCGCGCAGGTGGAGCAGTCGTGGGTACATTCTTCGCTCAAAATGAAAACCTCCTTGACGATCGGGGGCCGGACCTCCGGTCCGGCCCCCGGATACAGATGTAAATACTATACCGCTTTTTCTCCTTTTCGTCAATCGGGTGAAGAAGAAAAAATCGGGGGAGAAATTCCAGAAGATTCGGCCTGGAGAGCTAACAAATTATGGTAATCCCTGCTTTTCCGGGACGGCAGGGGAAGGACGGCAAAATGTTCTTGGATTATGTCGACCAAATTTTATCTGAATTGCCGAAAAGATGTTGCAAAATTTTGAAACAGATGTTATAATCTTATTTACATGAGCAGTAACAGGATCCCATAAGATTTTGACCGCGGGATTTTATGCCGCCGGCGCGGGCATACTGATTCCGGAGATGCCGCGCGCTCTTCAAGTAAGCACACAGGAAGGTGAGCCTTTGACAAAGTACATTATCAAAGGTGGGAGGCCGCTTTACGGCACCGTAGAGATCAGCGGCGCGAAAAACGCCGCCGTGGCCATCATCCCCGCCGCCATGCTGGTGGACGGGGTCTGCCGCATCGAGAACATTCCCCAGATCTCCGACGTGACCATGCTCCTGAACATCCTCCGGCGTCTGGGCGCCAGGGTCAGGACGGTGGACCGCCACACCATGGACATCGACTGTTCGGGCGTGCGCACGTTCAAGGCGGATTTTGACATCATGACAAAGATCCGCGCCAGCTATTACCTGATCGGCGCGCTTCTGGGCCGGTTCGGGAAGGCCAAGGTGGCCATGCCCGGCGGCTGTAATTTCGGCGCTGTCCGGCCCATTGACCAGCACGTGAAGGGCTTTATCGCCATGGGCGCGGATGTGGAGGTCAAAAACGGCCTCGTCTCCGCCACCGCCCGGGACGGGCGTCTCCACGGGGCGGACATCTATCTGGATGTGGCCAGCGTGGGCGCCACCATCAACATCATGCTGGCCGCCGTGTTCGCCAGGGGCGTCACCCGCATCGAGAACGTGGCCCGGGAGCCCCATATCGTGGATGTGGCCAACTTCCTGAACGCCATGGGCGCGGACATTCGCGGGGCCGGCACCAACGTCATCAAGATCCGGGGCGTCGACCGCCTCAACGGCGGCAGCTACGCCCTGATCCCCGACCAGATCGAGGCCGGCACCTATATGGCCGCCGTGGCGGGGGCGGGCGGCAGCCTCCTTATCAAAAACATCATTCCCAAGCACATGGACTGCATCACCGGCAAGCTGGAGGAGATGGGCGTCCACGTGGAGGAGGGCGAGGACGAGATGCTCGTCTCCCGCTCCGGCTCTCTGCGGCGCATCAACCTGAAGACCCTGCCCTATCCCGGCTTCCCCACGGACATGCAGCCCCAGATGGCCACGGTGCTGTGCCTGGCCCGGGGCACCTCCGTCATCACGGAGGGCGTGTGGGACACCCGGTACAAGTATGTGGACGAGCTGATGAAAATGGGCGCCAGCATCACCGTTGACGGCCGCAAGGCCATCATCGAGGGGGTCGGCGAGCTCACCGGCGCCAACGTGAAGGCCTGGGATCTGCGGGCCGGGGCGGCCATGGTCATCGCGGGCCTGTGCGCCCAGGGCACCACCGAGATCGAGGGCGTCAACTACATCGAGCGCGGCTACGAGGACCTGGTGGAGAAGCTCAGGGCCGTGGGCGCGGACATCGAGAGCGTTGAGATCCCGGAGAACGACGGCGCGGAGATCGTCAAAATAGGTTAAAGGCAAATGGATCGGGGGCATTACATGCCCCCGAAGTTGTACGGATATACTATGGTGGATATCACGCTGATCTGTGTGGGCAGGCTCAAGGAGAAGTTCTATAAGGAAGCCTGCGGGGAGTACATAAAGCGCCTGGGGGCCTATGGCCGGGTCACGGTGACGGAGCTTGCGGAGGAGAGGAAGAGCGACGCGCCCTCTCCGGCGGAGGTGGACGCCTGTCTCCTGAAGGAGGCGGAGGCCATCAAAAAAGCCGTCCCCAAGGGGGCGGCGGTGATCGCGCTGTGCGTGGAGGGGCGGGAATATTCCTCCCCGGCGCTGGCGGGACTTGTGGAGGAGCTGAGCCTGACGGGCTCGAAGCTGTGCTTTATCATCGGCGGCTCCGACGGCCTGCATCGGAGCGTCAAGGAGCTGGCCCGGGTAAGGCTGTCCATGTCGCCCATGACCTTTCCCCACCACCTGGCCAGGGTGATGGTGCTGGAGCAGATCTACCGGGCGTTTCGTATCCTGAACGGGGGGAAATATCACAAATGAGCGGCGAATGGAGCTTTAAATTCACCTCCGGCGTCACCGGGAACTGGCCGGTGACGGACTCCGGCCAGCCGGAGACGCCCGCCTTTTTGGAGCGGGCCTTCGGCAGCGAGACGGAGCTGGCGCTGCGGCGCAATATGCTGTGGGCCTACGGCGTGCCCAGCGTGGGCCGGTACCCCCTGGACGGGATGCTGGGGAAGGTGGTGCTGGGCCAATCCGGCTTCGGAATGGATATTTTCGTCCCCGAGAGCATGCTCGAGGACGCGAAAAATATTATAGAACCATCAGAACCATCTGAAAATGAAATCATATATGAGGAGGAAAATCAAAATGAGCTACCGTGAATCCTACGAGAAATGGTTGAATTCCCCCGCCCTGTCCGTCCAGGAGAAGGCGGAGCTTCAGGCCATCGCCGGGGACGAGAAGGAGATCGAATCCCGCTTCGTCGCCCAGCTGGAGTTCGGTACCGCCGGCCTGCGCGGCACCATGGCCGTTGGCCTCAACCGCATGAACGTCCACGTCATCCGCCACACCACCCAGGCCTTCGCCGAGGTGATCCTGGCCGAGGGTCCCGAGGCCGCCAAGCGCGGCGTGGCCGTCTGCTACGACTGCCGCAACAACTCCGAGACGTTTGCCCGTGAGGCCGCCCGGGTCTGCGCCGCCAACGGCATCTTCGTGCGACTCTTTGACGACATGCGCCCCACCCCGGAGCTGTCTTTCGCTATCCGGGAGTATAAGTGCATCGCCGGCATCAACGTCACCGCCTCCCACAACCCCAAGGAGTATAACGGCTACAAGGTCTACTGGGAGGACGGCGCCCAGCTGCCCCCCAAGCACGCCGACCAGGTGGCCGCCAAAATGGCCAAGCTGGACGTCTTTGACTGCGTCAAGACCATGGACTTCGACACCGCCCTCCAGGAGGGGAAGATCGTCCTCATGGGCCACGAGACGGACGAGGCGTTTCTGGCCAACGTCATGGCCCAGCAGAACGACCCCGCCCTCATCGCCAGCGTGGCTGACAGCTTCAAGATGGTCTACACCCCCTTCCACGGCACCGGCATGAAGCTCATTCCCGAGGCGCTTCGCCGCATGGGCCTGAAGAAGGTCTACTGCGAGCCCCAGCAGATGATCAAGGACGGCGATTTCCCCACCGTCAAGTCCCCCAACCCCGAGAACCCCGAGGGCTTCTATCTGTGCGTTGAGCTGGCCGACAAGGTGGGGGCGGACTTCATCCTGGGCTCCGATCCGGACGCGGACCGGGTGGGCATCATGGTCCGGGATCACGACGGCAAGTTTATCCCCTTCACCGGCAACCAGACGGGCGTCCTGCTCTTAGACTACATCATCGGCGCCAAGCGGCGGGCCGGCACCATGCCTGAAAATCCCGCGGCGCTGAAATCCATCGTCTCCTCCGAGATGGCCCGCGCCGTGGCCGAGAAGAACGGACTGCAGTTCTACGACACCTTCACCGGCTTTAAGTTCCTGGCCGAGAAGAAGAACGCCCTGGAGGAGTCCGGTCAGGGCAAGGTCATCTTCTCCTTTGAGGAATCCTACGGCTACATGTTCGGCGACTACGTCCGGGACAAGGACGCCGTCACCGCCTCCCTGATGATCTGCGAGATGGCGGCCTGGTACGCCTCCCAGGGCATCGCCCTGGTGGACGCTTTGGACGCCCTCTATGAGAAGTACGGCGCGTATCTGGAGAAGACCCTGAACTTGGTGATGCCGGGCCTGGACGGCCAGAAGAAGATGAAGGCCCTGATGGACGGCCTCAGGAACGATCCTCCCGCCGAGATCGCCGGCCAGAAGATCAAGCTCTACCGGGACTACGCCGACGGCTCCGAGAAGGACGCGGAGACCGGCGCGGTGGCAAAGATGGAGCTGTCCGGCTCCAACGTCCTCGCCTTCGTCCTTGCCGACGGCACGGTCCTCATCGTCCGTCCCTCCGGCACCGAGCCCAAGGTAAAGGTCTACGTCCTCTGCCGCGGCGAGAACATGGAGGAGGCCCGGAAAAAGACCGCCCTCTACGCCGACTGGGCCATGGGCCTTGGCAAATAAAAACTGATAAAAACCGATAAAAGCATCGCCGCCCGGTTCCGGGCGGCGATGATGTTTAAATTAAAGGGATAGGAAAGCTTTACTCGTCCAAAAGGCGCTCGGAGATAAGATCCATGACCTTATCCTGGAGCAGGGAATAGAGCACGTAGGGCTTGCCGTAGACGTCCACATAGGTTTCGTATTCGTTTTCGGTGATATCCTCATCGGTGACGGTGAGGCCCTCCTGCTCGGCCACGGCCTGGAAGATCATATCCTGCTGGGCGCGGAAGGGGGCCTGGACCTCCAGATACTCGTCGAGGCCGGAGGCGCCCACCATGTACTGGACAAAGGTGTCGGCATCCAGGCCGTACTGGCTGGCCTGGAGCTCGATCTGGGTCTTCATGGCGGCCCGGACGGTGTCGGTGACGGTCTGGGGGATATCGCCGCACTGGGAGGCGTTCAGGAAGACGGTGATCTCCGTTTCACTGGTGACATCCTCCACGCTGGCGTAGTTATAGGCGATGTACTGGGCCATCTGCTCACGGCTGTCAAAGCCGATGGCGCGGGCCGCGTCCTCGGCGATGTCCCAGATGTAATTGATCGTGATGTTAAAGACCGCGTCCTTGCCCGCCAGATCCTCGCTCTGGTAGGGGTCGGGGAAGGTGACTTCGATATCAAAATTTTCGCCGGGCTTGTGGCCCTTGAGCTGTTCGATGAAGTCGTCGATAAAGCTGGTGTAGCCCACCACGATATCGCTGCCCTGGCCGCCGGTGCTGCCGCCGTCAAATTCCACGCCGTCCACGCTGCCCACGTAGTCGATGTTCACAAAGTCCCCGTCGGCGATGCCGCGGTCGTAGATCTGGGGGAATTCCGGGAGCACCACGTCTTCAAAGGCCGGGAGGGTCACAAAGTCCAGCGCCCGGACGCCCTCGTAGAAGCCGTTCTCATCCAGGCCCTGGGACAGGGCGGTGTAGTCGGGGAGGGCGGTGTCGCCGGTGCTGTCGCCCGAGGCGCCGCCGGAGGTGTCATCGGAGCTGTCGCCCGAGGTGTCGGTCCCGTTGACCTTGTCATTGAGCTTGTCGCTGAAAGCGCCGCGCTGACAGGAGGCCAGGGCGAAGATCAGCGCCAGCGCCAGCAGCAGACAGAGAAGTTTCCTGTTTTTCATAAGAGATCCCCTTTGTTAAAAGGCATTTTCGGTGGAATGATGAAAATTATACAGGATGGGCGGCGGGGAAATGTGAACATTTTGTAAATACGGCGGCTGGTCACAATTCTTCTTTATTTTAAAATCAAAATATGCTATAATATCATGAACACTCATGAACACTATAAAAATCCATATGGCCATATGGCATATTTTTGCGAAAGGTATACTGCAATGGGACTGATCACCAAGCTGTTTGGAACAAGAAGCGACCGTGAGATCAAAAAGCTCATGCCGCTGGTGGAAAAGACGGAGGCTCTCGAGGAGCCTATGAAGCGGCTCTCCGACAGTGAGCTGAGGGCCAAAACGGAGGAATTCAAGGCGCGCTACGCCGCCGGGGAGACGCTGGAGGAGCTGCTGCCGGAGGCCTTCGCCGTCTGCCGGGAGGCGTCGGACCGGGTGCTGGGGATGCGTCATTTCCGGGTCCAGCTCATCGGCGGCATCGTGCTCCACCAGGGGCGCATCGCCGAGATGAAGACCGGCGAGGGCAAGACCTTAGTGGCCACCCTGCCGGCCTACCTCAACGCCATCGCCGGGCGCGGCGTACACATCGTCACCGTCAACGACTACCTGGCGCGCCGCGACTCGGAGTGGATGGGGAAGGTCTACCGGTTCCTGGGCCTGTCCGTGGGACTCATCGTCCACGGGCTCACCAACGCCCAGCGGAAGGCCGCCTACGCCGCGGACATCACCTACTGCACCAACAACGAGCTGGGCTTTGACTATCTGCGGGACAACATGGCCCTCTATAAAAACCAGATGGTCCAGCGGGGCCACGCCTTCGCCATCGTGGACGAGGTGGACTCCATCCTCATTGATGAGGCCCGCACGCCCCTCATTATCTCCGGCCAGGGCGACGAATCTACGGATCTTTACCGCAAGGCCGACGACTTTGTGTCGCGTCTCCGGAAAAAGGTCTACGCCAGCGTGGACGAGAAGGCGGACACCACCGACGAGGACGCGGACTACATCGTGGACGAGAAGGCCCGCACCGCCACCCTGACGGGCAGCGGCGTGGCCAAGGCGGAGCAGGCCTTCGGCCTGGAAAATTACGCCGACATCGAGAACGCCACCCTCTCCCACCACATCAACCAGGCGCTGAAGGCCCACGGCATCATGAAGCGGGATGTGGACTACGTGGTGCGGGACGGCGAGATCATCATCGTGGACGAGTTCACCGGACGCCTCATGTTCGGGCGTCGCTATTCCGAGGGTCTGCACCAGGCCATCGAGGCCAAGGAGCATGTGGACGTCCAGAGCGAGAACAAGACCCTGGCCACCATCACCTTCCAGAACTTCTTCCGCCTCTACGACAAGCTTTCCGGCATGACCGGTACGGCGCTGACCGAGGAGGAGGAATTCGGGGCCATCTACAACATCGACATTGTGGAGATCCCCACCAACCGGCCCCTGGCCCGCATCGACAACCCGGACGCGGTGTATAAAAACGACGCCGGGAAGAACCGGGCCGTCATCCGGCAGATCGCCGCCTGCCACGAGAAGGGACAGCCGGTGCTGGTGGGCACGGTGTCCATCGAGAAGAGCGAGTATCTGTCCAAGCTGCTCTCCAAGCAGGGCATCAAGCACAACGTGCTGAACGCCAAGAACCATGAAAAGGAGGCGGAGATCATCGCCCAGGCCGGCAAGCTGGGGGCCGTGACCATCTCCACCAACATGGCCGGGCGCGGCACGGATATCGTCCTGGGCGGCAACGCGGAATTTATGGCCCGGGCCGATCTGCGCCGGGAGGGCATCCCCGACGAGATCATCTCCGAGGCCGTGGGCTTTGCCGAGACGGACAACGCCGACATCCTGGCCGCCCGGGAGAGGTACGGGGAGCTTTTGAAGAAATATAAGGCGGTCACCGACGCGGAGGCCGAGCAGGTGCGCGCCGCCGGGGGCCTTTTCGTCCTGGGCACCGAGCGCCACGAGGCGCGGCGCATCGACAACCAGCTGCGCGGCCGGTCCGGCCGTCAGGGCGACCCCGGTGAGACGCGGTTTTACATCGCCCTCTCCGACGACCTGATGCGCCTGTTCGGCGGCGAGCGGATCGAGAGCCTGATGGAGACGCTGAAGATCGACGAGGACACGCCCATCGACCAGCGCATCCTCTCCGGGGCCATCGAGAACGCCCAGAAGAAGGTGGAGAGCCAGAACTTCCAGTCCAGAAAGCACGTTCTGGAGTACGACGACGTGATGAACACCCAGCGCGGCATCATTTACGAGCAGCGCCGGAGGGTGCTGGACGGCGAGGACGTCAGCGCCAATATCCGGGGCTGGATCCGGGAGGTCATCGCCGCCAACGTGACCACGGCCATGGCCCCGGAAGCGGAGCCGGAGAACGCCCGGCACAAGACCGAGCCCGCCGCCATGACGGAAGAGAAGCTTGTGAACATGGTCAAGAGCACCTTCCTGGCCCTGGCAGTGACGCCCCAGGACGTCCGCGCCCTTGCGGAGGCCGGCCTGGAGAGCATGTCGCCGGAGGAGATCACCGACCGGCTCACGCAGATAGCGGAGCAGGTCTACGACCGGCGCGAGGCGGAGGCGGGCAAGGCTCCCGGGACCGATCAGCCCATCATGCGGGAGGTGGAGCGCGTCATCCTCCTGCGGGTGGTGGACGAGTACTGGATGGACCACATCGACGCCATGAGCGAGCTGCGCCAGGGGATCCGCCTACGGGCCTACGCCCAGGTCAACCCCGTGGACGAGTATAAGCGCGAGGGCGGAGAGATGTTCGACGCCATGATCAACGGCATCCAGGAGGAGGTCGTGCGGCGGATGTTCGCCGTGCGCCTGACCAGGGAACAGCCCATCGAGCGCAAAAGCGTGGCCAAAAACGCCGTGGCCGGGGCCAACGCCGGCGGCTCCGACATGAAGAAAAAGCCCGTGAAGGTGGTCAAGATCGGCCGCAACGACCCCTGCCCCTGCGGCAGCGGCCTGAAGTGGAAAAAGTGTACCTGCAAGGAGTATCACCCGGACTAAACCGCTTTGAAGGCCGCGAAGCGGCCTTCAAAGGCCAAGGGGATGCGTGCGGGAAAAATAGTTGAGTTTTAGCGTTATGGATCTGATTGAAAAGAATTTAAACGGTCTTCCGCTGATGACAGCGCCCAATATTCCCTTTGTCCACGGCTTCACCACGCGCTTTGGCGGGGTGAGCCGGGGCATCTATGAAAGCCTGAACCTGGGGGAGAACCGGGGGGACGAGCCGGAGGCGGTGCGGGAGAATTACCGCCGGCTCAAAGCGGCGCTGGGGATCGAAAGGCTCTGCTTTACCAGGCAGATCCACGAGGCTACGGTCAGATACGTCACGGGCCGGGACGCCCGGGAGCCCTTCGACCAGCTCCCTTACGCCTGCGACGGGCTCGTCACCGACGAGCCGGGCCTGGGCCTGATCGTTTTTACCGCTGACTGCGTGCCCCTCCTGCTGTGCGACCCGGAAAGGCGCGTGGCCGCCGCTGTACACGCCGGCTGGCGGGGGACGGTGGCGGATATCGCCGGAAGGGCGGTGGAGGCCATGGAGAAGCTGGGCTGTGACCCCGGAAGCATCCGGGCCGCCATAGGGCCCTGTATCTCCCGGTGCTGCTTTGAGACGGGCCCGGAGGTGCCGGAGGCGGTAATGGCCGTCCTGGGCCAAGAGGGACGGGCGTACATCGACGGCCCCGGCGGGGACGGGGACAAATATTTTGTGGATCTCAAGGGCGTGAACCGGGCGCTGCTGACGCGCCGGGGGATACGTTCCGAACATATCGCCGTCTCGGAGGAGTGCACCATGTGCAGGCCGGACAAATATTGGTCGCACCGGGCTACCAACGGCCGGCGCGGCGTCCAGGCGGCGGTGATCGCCCTCTTGTGACGGCTCTTCAGCATAGAGAAAAAACGGAGGTAAAGCCGTGAGGCTAAAATATATTCGATTGACCGCCCTGGCGCTGGCCCTGCTCCTGCTGCTGACCGGCTGTGAGGAGATGGTCCTGCCCTTCGGGCAAAACCGCCCCACGGAGGACACGGGCGAGGATACCGGAACCGCCGGAGGGGACACCTCCGCGGCCGAGACACTGCCCGGCGGCGACGGCTATACCAAGGCGGACAGCGTCTTTTCCGTCAACTATAACCCCAAAGGGTCGTTTGATCCTTTGAGCGGCACCGATTACTACAACGAACAGCTGTTCGGCCTGCTCTACGAGGGGCTTTTCTCCCTGTCCTCCACGCTGACGCCGGAGCCGGTGCTCTGCGAGAGTCTGGAGACCCAGGACGGCGTGACCTATGACCTGACGGTGCGGGGCGGCGTGGCCTTTCACGACGGCACGCTCCTGACGGCCCGGGACGTGGTCTACTCCCTGAATACCGCCCGTTCGTCCAGCAAGTTTTCCACCCGCCTGGATGATATCTCCTCCGTCAGCCAGACGGGGGAGATGATGGTGCAGATCAAGCTGAAAAACGCCAATTACATGCTGGCGTCCCTCCTGGACGTGCCCATCATCAAGGAACCCACCGCCCGCTCTACCGCCCCCGCGGGGGACGATACGGGCGGTACCACGGAGGACACCGCCGCGTCCGCCACGGGAACGGCGTTCTCCGGCCCCGTGGGGACCGGGCCCTACTTCTACAACGGCGGACGCCTGGAGGCCTTTACCGCCCACCGGGACTACCGGCCCGACTCCATGAAGGTCATCTATCTGAAGGAGGTGGCCTCGGGAGATCTGGCCGACTCCTTCGCCGACCGCTCCATCGACTTTGTGGGCTATGACCCCACGGGTAACGACAAGCTGAACATCCACATGATCCATGAGACCCGGTATTACGACACCACGGACATGGTGTATCTGGGCTTTAACTGCAAGAGCGGCCCCACCAACGACGTATTTGTACGTCAGGCGCTGATGCGGCTTGTGAACCTGGACGCCATCTGCTCGGACATCTTCGAGAATGCCGCGCGGCGCTCCGTCTTCGCCATCAGCCCCGCCCTGGGGCTGGTCAGCGACCTGCAGGAGGCCGGTTACGGCTACTCCCGCCAGAATTTCAACCGCCTTGCCCTGGGCGCGGGCCTTGAGGACAGGGACGGGGACGGGACGCTGGACTATTTCGGCGACCCCATGCCACCCCTGCGGCTGGTGGTCAACTACGAGACGTCCGGCAAGGTGGAGGCCGCCCAGCGGATCGTCACGGATATGCGGAACATGGGCGTCAACGTGGTGCTGGTGAGTATGCCCTTCGACAGCTACCAGCGGGCGCTCCAGCGGGGCGAGTTTGAGATGTACCTGGCGGAGGTGCGGCTGAAGGCGGATTTTGATCTGGGCGTCCTGTTCTACGGAAAACTTAATTACGGCGGCGCCGACGGATCCGCGTACAGGCCGCTGGTGCGCGATTTTCTGGCGGCCCCCGATGAGGAGACGCGCGCGGCGGCGGCGCTGGCGCTGGATCTCCATATCGCCGAGGACGCCTGCATCGTGCCCATCGGCTACAAGCAGCGCTCCGTACTGACCCACGTGGGCGTGGTGGAGGGGGTGGATCCCAGCCAGTCCAACCTCTACCGCAATGTCCTTGGCTGGAGCGTCGACCTGGATAACCGGGCGTAAGCCTGAGATAGAGAGAGGTTTGCCATGACGGACAGAGAGCTTATCAACAGGGCCGTTGAGGCGGCGAAGAAATCCTATGCCCCCTACTCCAACCGCACCTTCGGCGCGGCGTTGGAGTGCGCCGACGGGACGGTGGTCACGGGCTGCAACGTGGAAAACGCGGCCCTAGGGACCTCCATCTGCGCCGAACGGGCGGCGCTGTGTCAGGCGGTGTCCATGGGGAAGCGGAGCTTCCGGCGGCTGGCGGTGTACTCCGCCGAGAGCGCCGACTACTGCACCCCCTGCGGCGTCTGCCGCCAGGCGTTTTCCGAGTTCTCCCCGGAGATGGAGCTCCTCTGCGCCCGCGCCGACGGGCGGTACGTCAGCTACCGGCTCCGAGAGCTGCTACCCGTGATGTACGCCAGGGACCGGTTCGAATGATATCCCGCGCGTCAAAGTGTGACGGACAGTTTCCACGGGCTGACCGGAGCCGTGTATATTATTTTTAATGGCGCTACAGCAGCGAGAGAGAAAAAATTTAGCGGCCGTTCCTTATTCACGGAGCGGCCGCTATTATTTTTAATTTTTCGGCTTTTCGGAGATCCAGAGCGGCGTAATACTAATATCCATTTAAAAGGAGACGCCGAGCGGCGGGAATTTTTCGTGTCAGGCAAGGAAGACGGCGCAGGGAATACCCATTGGTATTTCCAAGGCGTCTGACGAAGTATCCGGGACCCCCATCGGGCCGCTGCCCGATGGGGGAAGGACGAGCCGAGCCAGCGCCTGAGCCCGAATACTTGGAGGGCGAGGCAAAGCGGCTCGCGCGAGGACGTAAAAAGACCGACGAGAATGTCTTATTTTAATTAGATATTAGTATTATATCCTTCCATCTGTTTTTGCTTCCCTCATTTTTGCCCTTATAAGGCGCAAGAGTAAGAATAAACATATGTGAAATCGCATAAAGAGGCAAGGTGGGCAGCTTGCAATAAATCCTTTTGATTCAAGGCTTTTCCCGGATTTTAATATCACCCTATAACGAGTGGTAAGAACCCACGATTGAGGTGGTTTCAAATCCCGGTTTATCGTTCTTCTAATTTTACTACACGCAGACCCTGAAGTCAACGACGTCACCCGGAAATACAAAGTATTTCCGGGTGACTGAGACTGTCGAAAAAGCCCTAACGGGCTTTTCCGCCAAAGGGAACGTGCGGTCAATTTTCTCTGAATTTTGCGAAATTCAGAGAAAATTGACCTGCTGTTGCCCTGCGCGCACCCCAAAGGGGCACGCTTGTGCGACAAAAGGGATTTTTCCCGACGCACATGTCGCCGGGAAAAATATTGAATTTGAGTTTTTTGACAGACTGCGTCACCCGGAAATACAAAGTATTTCCGGGTGACTGTCGAAAAAGCCCTGACGGGCTTTTTCCAACAAGGGGAACGTGCGGGATTTTTCCGACGCACATGTCGCCGGAAAAAAAGAATTTGAGTTTTTTGACAGACTGATGCGGCGAAGCCGCAAACCGTTTTTCCGGGATGTGTGCGCAAATCGACAGAACGGGCCGGCACGGTGTCCGGCCCTTACGAAACGTTTTCGCGTTCGACGTGACGTTGGTGGTGAATTGGGGGATGGGTCGCCGGGGACGGCGACCCCTACGGCGTATTATGGGGCGAATCCCGTTGATAGGGAGGCATGTGCGATTCGAGAGACGGGTCGCCGGGGACGGCGGCCCCAACAGCGTATTATGGGGTATATCCCGTATTCCGCGCTTCCCCTATTTATACCTCTTTGGATTCCCGGTGCGCAGGAGGATGTAGTCGGTGCTGACGTTGTAGAAGTCGGCGAGCTTGACGAGAATCTCGTCCACAAGGGGCTGGGTGCCGGTCTCGATGTAGCTGTATTTGCGCTGGGTGATGCCGATAGCGTCGGCGACCTTCTGCTGGGTCAGGTCATGGTCCTCCCGCAGGTCCTTTATCCTGTTCCGCACGCCGTTGCCCCCCGAATTTGTTGATAAATTCAGTATAGCTTAGATAGAAATTATCTATTGACTTTTAGATAAATATTATCTATAATATGTGCAGAAACAAATTTATAGGAGGGCGTTTCGATGGAAGAAATCATGGAATTGATCAGGCATTGGGTATTGCTCTACTGTATATGCGCAATTATCGTGTGTGCCATCTGGGGCACGGTGATCGCACTCATAGCTATCCATCGGGGATATGAAGATCAGCAAACGAAATGGTTCTGGATGGGCGCTTTCTTTGGCGTTATCGCACTCGCCGTGATAATCGGACTGCCGCGGCGCATTAAAGCTGCGGAGACACCGGAGCCCCTCCGGGAGGAGCCAAAGGGCCTGAGTAAGGGCACTTGGAAATGCCCCTGCGGCACAGTCAACGCCGGCTATATCTCCACCTGCCAGTGCGGCAGAAGGAAGCTGGACGTTTTGGCGGAGCAGAGGAAAGCGGAGTGGGGAGAGTAACGAGGCGTTTCAACAATAAAATTGCCGCAAAACGGGAACGAGCCCGCTTTGCGGCTTTTCTCACCCCACCCCGAACAGCGCCAGCGCAATCCCGTAGACGATGGAGCTCGCGACTCCGAAGACGATGACGGGGTCGGCGATGATGAACATTTTGGCGGCGGCGGTACCCCAGAGGAAGCCCTGTGGGAATGCTCATGTACGGTAAAGAAGCAAGCAACCGAAAACAAGAGATAGACCGCCAGCAACACACTATTCCGAGTAAGATAAACATGAAAGAATCGTCCTGTCGAGAACAAATCGTCATCAATGGATGAAAAAAATACACAGCCGTCTGAATGACTTCCCGAGCATACCGCTTTAAGCCAAATGCAATAATGTCGGTGATATTAAGAACTTCTTTCCATAAAACAACTGGCGGTTATGCTTATTTCGCATCACTTATATCTTCTTGGGATTCTCACATAAAACATAACATCTGTCGTCCAATGGCGACATAGCATAGCAGGAAATCAGGAACGGTTTCCTGCTTCTCTTTTTGACAGGCGCTCCCGCCTATTCTCGCAGGTCCCCTCCTGGGAGGGGGCGACACGGCGGACGATAGGTTTTAGTGAATTTAGTCAATATTCACTAAATTATTTATATAATTTTAGCTCTTCATGCCTTATGATAAAAGAAAAAGGAGCGTGTGCGTATGGCGGAAACGTATGTGGCCGGTCTTGATCAAAGCACCCAGGGGACCAAGGCCATTTTGCTCGATACCGAGGGGAAGATTGTCGTGAGAGCCTATGCCCCCCACAGGCAGCTGGCGGTAGAGCTTGTCCTCACCGAGAAGGCCGGGATTCCTCTCGAAAAACCCCTCCATCCTGCTCTCGTTCCCCGCGTTTCTTTTGTCTGCGGCTTCCTCCTTGGGCTCGTTGCAGATGAGAGATCCCCGGTCGTAGAAGGCCCGGAAGTCCTTGACACGGTCTGCCATCTCGCTGTCCCCGATGGTGAACCAATCCTTGCAGGTATCACTGAACTTCATGATCCTGTAGAGGAACCGCATGTAGTGGCCGGAGGTCCATTTGCCCCTGTTGTTGACGAGCTTTACCTCCGGCATGGGCCCAATCCCGGAGCGGGTCAGCACGACCTTCTTGGTCTTATCCCCCAGCCAGGTTTTGAGCGTCAGCGCCCAGGCCTCAAAGGCGGCCCCGTCCTTCTGCATGTTCCAGTTGTCCTTGCCGGCGATCCCCAGGGCCCGGTCGTCGAGCCCGATGGTGAGGACGCCGTCCTCCAGCGTGAGCGCCATCTGCGGCGGCTCCACATTCGCAAGCTCCGGCCTGCCCTTTTTCAGCATCTCAAACAGATCTTCCTTTCCCAATACCATAACGGACCTCCTTAAAATTTTTTAATGGCCCTATTATAGCAAATCGATTTTTGTTTGTCAGAAAATACCCCGGGGTCAGACTGACGAAAATTTGGGGCGAATTTTGTGGGAAATAACGAACAGTCGTGCTTGCAAAGCCCGCCTGTCAGTTTGCCCCGCGTGTGGGACAAAGCGTGGGCGTTACCAAACGCAGGGAATTTGAGACGTTCAGCAGTTCAAGTTTTATGATTTGAACGTAACTTCATTCTTGCCTGACAGGGGCCTCTGTGATACAATGGATGTATTGCGGGGGCCCTTCCAATATAAAAAGGCGCTCCAGATGCGAAAAATGCGGCGGAGGCCGCTTCAACAGATTTAAAACCCGTGAAAAATCAGGAGGTACAGACAAATATGAAATTAGGCATCGATATACGCCGCCTAATTTCTGTAAATCCATGTATCTTCACATAAGTCCGTAAAGCCGCATAAAATCAGGGTTTTTTAAAATCTCGTGTCCATAAAGCTTCATAAAAAAGCACATATTTTCATACCGTTTGGGCGTAGAAATGGGCGTAGAAGAAAAGTACAAGGAAGCAGAGTCCAACGCAATATAAACCCTTCTACACTCGGATTATTTACAGCTGATGCCCATAGCGTATGGCAACGCAGGAGAACATAAAGGCGACGTTTCTTTATTCCATCATCGGCAGGAGAAACGTTGCCTTATTTTATTGCAACGACTATATTTCGGTAAGCTCCAAAGAAAAGATGTGCCTATGAACAGGCCAACAGTATAGTTGATGGAAATACGCCGTTAAAGGCGGATAATTAAATACATCGTTCCCCGGTGACGATTTCCTTCACCGGGGAACTTGCTATTTTTAGAAAAACTCTTTGCGACTATGAAACACATATGTTTTTACAGGAAAGGAGGTCATCACCGTGTCGCTGGAGCTGGATTATTTTTATGGGCCGGAGGCGGAGCAGTACAGCTTTTACCGAATCCCCAAGGTTCTTCTTACGGACCGGCATTTCAGGAGCGTGTCCATGGATGCCAAGGTGCTCTATGGGCTGATGCTGGATCGGATGGGCCTGTCCCTCCGCAACGGCTGGCTGGATGACGGCGGCAGGGTATACATCTACTTCACCCTGGAGGACGCGCTGGAGATGCTGGACTGCGGCAAGGATAAGGCAGTCCGGCTTTTCAAGGAGCTGGACCGGGACGGGGGCATCGGGCTCATAGAGCGGCGCAAACAGGGACAGGGAAAGCCAACAAGGATCTATGTCAAGAATTTCACCGTTCGAGCCGATCCGCGGGAGGAAACAGCCGCTTCCGGCGCGTCTGAATCTCAGACTTCTGAAATCCCGAAGTCTGGACTTCCGGGAGAGGCCGAAGTCTTGACTTCTGAAAATCCGAAGTCTGGAGTTCCGATTTTACGCGGTCAAGACTTCTGGAATTCCGCCGCAAATAAGACTGAAAGGAATTATACTGAAATGAGTGATACTGAATCTTCTATCCATCCGCTCCCATGCCCTCGATCATCACGTCCACAGCCGGGCCGGTCAAGAGCGGGGATAAGAACGGATGAGATAGAAGCATACAGGGATCTGATCAAAGACAACATCGACTATGACGGATTGCTGTTGGAATATCCCATGGAAGCCGAAACGTTGGACGGCTATGTGGAGCTCATGGTGGAGGTCTGCTGCTCCGGCAAGAGGTACATCCGCGTGGCCGGAGAGGATTTTCCGGCGGATGTGGTCAGGAGCCGTATTTTAAAGCTGGATCGGGATCACATCTGTTATGTGTTGGAAAGTATGCGGAACAACACAACGCCCATCCGCAATATCAAGGCATATACGCTGGCCGCGCTCTATAACGCGCCGGTCACCATCAGTCAATATTACACTTCCCTGGTCAGCTGTGACGCCGCAAGGGAATTTCAAAAAAAGGAGGAAAAATAGTTATGGCAGCCAAGTATTCAAAAATGGTCGTTGAGGAGGACTCCCGTTACCACGATACATGGAGGCTCCTGAAAAAATACAGAGATGTGGTATGGAGCATGGAGCTTTCAGTCCAGCAGGTCAAAAAGGAATTTGAAATCGAGTACGGCACTTCCATCGACGCTTTTCTGGAATCCGTCTACCTTGCCGGGGCGGATCTGGGGGGAACAAAAATTGAAAATCACGCCAAGTGCATTGAGCGGAGCAACCGGATGTTAAAGCTTTTGGACAGCGCGGTGGAAACATTGCGTACCAGACACAAATACGGAGAGACTTTTTACTGGATATTATACTACACCTTTCTTTCCCCGCAACAGCTTGAAAATGTAAACGAGATCGTGGAACAGCTCCGGCCCCACATACGGGACATCAGCCGGACCACCTATTATCGGAAGCGGGAACAGGCAGTAGAGGCGTTGAGCTCCATTCTTTGGGGGTATACGTCGAAGGAGTGTATGAACGTGCTGGATGAGTTCCTGCCCGCCTTTGATTGATCCCCGGAGATCGGAGCGCATGGCAAAACTCACAGTTGCATTTTTAGCGCAATTATGCTAAAATATAAACAAGGGGTGATGATATGAATATGATCAGGCCGGTTTCGGATCTCCGGAACAATTTTGCGGATATTTCAAAGACCGTGCATGAGACGGGACAGCCCGTATTTCTCACGAAGAACGGATTTGGGGACATGGTGCTTTTGAGCATGGAGGCCTATGAGAATCTTCAGTTTGAGAGCGAGGTCTACTTCAAGCTGCGGGAGGCGGAGCGTGAAGCGGAGACCACCGACAGGCGGTATTCCTCCAAGGATGTTCTGAAAGCCATGCGGGAGGCCATAGGGGGAGAGCAGATTGTATAATTTGGAATATCTGCCCTCTGCCCGGCAGGACATGATCGACATCGTTCAATATATCAGCGGCAAGCTGTGCAACCCGGAAGCGGCGGGGCGGCTTGCCGCGGAGCTTATTGAGGCGGGAGAGAGGCTGACGGAATATCCTTACGCATATCCTGTTTACACGCCTATTCGGTCATTGAAGCATGAGTACCGAAAGCTGTCGGTTCGCAGCTATCTGATGTTCTATTGGGTCGATGCAAAAGAGAAGCTTGTGACGGTCGCCCGCGTGATCTACGGGAAGAGAGACTACAAGGAAATTTTGAAGTGAATTCTCGTATAGGGACGGAATCGGGACGGTAATGGGTCAAAATCGGAACGCCGCCGGAATTGACACAGGATTCCATATGTGTTACACTGAGTATGCTCAAAACTGCGGAAAAAAGTGAAAGAGTTGTGGGACGGGCGCCGTGAGGCGTCCGTTTTCATAACTTGGGGAAAAACAGCGTTCGGATTCGGACGCTGTTTTTGTTTTCACGGAAAAATTCAAAAGGAGGCAAACGATTGAAAACGGAAAAACACCTGACCGAAAAGCCGCGAAGGAAGCATGTGGATGTGGGGCGCATCCTTTATATCGGATTCCTTATGTCCTGTCTTGGCGCGGCGCTTTGTACGCCCGCCTATGCGGCAACCGGCACTATATGGACCAAGGCCAGCGAGGTGATGAAGGACGTCTACACCCAGATCCTCAGCATCTCCACGATCGTAGCCGTAGTAACGGCGGCCGTGGCGCTGATCATGATGAACTTCTCAAAATCAGGGCGGACTGTGGACGAATCGCGGGCGTGGCTCAAACGGATCGCTGTCACATGGATCATTCTCAATTCCCTGGGCTTCATTATGGCATACATCACGCCCTTCTTTACCGGCGGACAATACACGCCGTAACAGAGTATGGGTATTCTTGATGGAATCGTAGAATGGATCGCGGAGCAAGTCATGCATGGCCTGGATTTGATCAACACATCAGTTTTGGGCGCGCTTGGCTGTGATATGAGTGTGTTTCTGCGGTACTTTCCTGCGGCACAAACCATGTATGAGGTGTTCGTAGCCTTGGCTATCGGACTGATCCTCCTCTTATGGGTCTGGAATCTGTTTAAAAACTTTGGCATTGGTGGAGGCGGCGAGGCGGAGGATCCGGTAAAACTCAGTATACGGGCCGTACTCTTCATCCTTCTGGCCCTGTACTCCGACCAAATCGTGGACATGGCGCTGGACATTGGCGGGACGCCTTACAGCTGGATCATGACTTCCGCGCTCCCTGATTTGAGCTTTGCGGATTTTAATTCTGTTCTGCTCACGATCATCGGCGTCTGCGCCAACGGAGCCGTGGCTTTGATCGTACTCATACTGATGCTCATACTGGCCTGGAACTACATAAAGCTCCTGTTTGAGGCGGCGGAGAGATACGTTCTTCTGGGTGTTCTTGTTTTTACCGCGCCTGTCGCTTTTGCTATGGGAGCGTCACAGGCTACATCCAATATTTTCAAAAGCTGGTGCAGGATGTTTGCGGGGCAGATGTTCCTGCTGGTGATGAACGCATGGTGTCTGCGGCTGTTCGTGAGTATGGTGGGTACGTTTATCGCCAACCCGCTTTCCATTTGAACGGAGGAAACGCGATGAGAAAATGTGTAAAGCTTCTTGCCCTGGTATTTGTGGCGGCGGTGTTCTTCCAAAGCCTGTGTATGCCGGCCTTCGCCATTACGGAGAGTGAGGTTGAGGCTCAAGTGGCCTCCTCCGGCAAGGCCGCGGTCACTGGGAACGTGTTGATCTGGTTCCTGTGCGCCGTGGCGTTTTTGAAGGTATCGCAGAAAATCGACAGCTTCATGGCGTCGCTGGGGGTCAATGTGGGACGGACAGGAGGCTCGCTGCTCTCTGAGGCAATGATCGCTATGAGGGCCTTAACGATGGTCGTGGGCGGCAAGGGAGGCGGCGTGGGCGGCGTCAAAGCCTCCGCCGGCAGCGGCGGTGGGCGGGCCGCTTCTACCGGAATGACCGGCTTCTTTAAGGGAGGGCTGATTGGGATGGCAGGAAGGCATATCACAAACAGCGCGGTCAAAACCGCTACCGCGCAGACCTCCGCAATCTACACCGCTCGCAGCCAGGCGGAACAGGCGGTGGGCTGCGCCGGAACGGATGGCGGCTCCCACGGAAACGCGGCCGGTGACGATGTGATGCCTGATCATGTACCCAGTGAAACGCCCGGCGTAGCTTCCGGAGCAATGACCGACATGAGCGCCGATACAGCGGTTGGTACAGCAGTCGATTCCACGCCTGACGCGACCTCCGGCATTATAGCGCAAAATGATTCCACAAGGTCCGATAAAGATATTTTCCACCAAGGTTCGTCGGTTGAGGCGGCAAGCCTTAGTGGTACAGTCCCTCCCGGTGAGCCTCCTCAGGAGGGGGTTATTTTGACGGGGGCAGAAATGCCTGTGACCGCTTATGAGGCGGATCCGTCGCCGGAAGTTGAGAGCGGCCCAAAAGACAGTTTGCCATCGGACAGAACGCCTGTTCAAATGGAAAATACCGATGTAAGCGGCAATACCCTCGTATACATGCCGCCGTCAGGCAGCCCTGTTTCTGTTGTCAATAACGGCGCCGATCCGTCGGAAGGCGGTGAGCGGGTTACTCACAGTGACAGCGAACGCGTACAGGAGTCGCGTATCTCCTCGTCGAATCATCAAGTCACTCAATCAAATCACTCATTTGTGCGCGGGGCGGCTCTACCCTCCCTGGGTGGAGCGATATTCTCCAAATCGCTTATATCCGGCGGAAGCTTTGCCAACAATGTGATCGGAACTGTGGCGCGTGGGGAGGTTGCGGGAAGCATCACCGGGGACATAGCTTCCCGGTCAATGATCTCCTACATGGGCTATGCCGGTAAAGGCATTGTCAACAGCGACGCCCCTTCCTACTCGGATGTGGAAATAGGCCGGGGCAGGATCACGGGCGTGGAGACCGCGCCTGGCAGCCCGGAAGGGCGGGAGTTTGCCATGTACCATGCGGAACAGTACACCGCGCCGACAGGCGAATACGCAAAAGTCACGTCCGCCGACGGGACGCTGTGGTACAAGCAGTACGCCCAGGACGCAGTCGAGCGAAAACCGTACAAGGCTCCCGACGACACGGTGGCCTACCAGGAGAGCATCGTCAAAAGGCTGCCCACCCCGCCGAAGCGCAAAGACCGAATATAAGGAGTTCCTATGAGACAAGACGAACGGGATATCTACTACATCCCACCGAATTTCATTGAGGGCGGCACCCTGCTGGGCGGCATGTTCAAGACACGCAACGTGATCGAGGCGGGTATTCTGGTAGCTGTGACCGGGGTACCCGTCATGGGTCTGGCAATGTCCCTTACCGCCCGTATCATACTTCTTTGCCTCACCGCCCTGCCACTGGCGCTGGTGGCGCTCATCGGAATCGGCGGCGGGAGCCTCTCGGAATTTGTGATTCAATTCTTTGCTTTTCTTCGCAATCGGAGGACACTGGACAAAAATGCGGAGAAAGAGAAGAAAGAGCCAACGCCAAACAGGGGCAGAAAAGTGAGGAAACACTATTCAACGAAACCGCCCCAGAGGTGGGGTGCGCTGCCTATATGCTGGGGGTCTATAAAATGCTCATGGTGAGAATGTCCTAACGGACTGACGAACCTGCGAATGTACGGGTCTAAAGGCGTGGCTGTGCAGAAATGCACCGCGGCGAATCATGAATCGCAGTCAGTGCGGTTATGCGACAGTCCGCTCACGGTAGAAGCACTGAGTATTCAGACAATCGAATCTCGCTATTCTCCGCCCAATGGGGAAAATGTGCCATTACGGGCAGGGAGTTCGCCACAACAGATGATATTCATTGTCACCACAAGGTTCCGCGGTCAAAAGGTGGTACAGATAAGTATGAAAATTTGGTGTTGATTCTGCCACCTGTTCATAGGCTCATTCATGCAACTGACCCAGATACTATTAAAAAGTACTTGAGCATGTTGAAGCTGAACCGTGAACAAATGCGAAAGCTGAACGAATTTAGATGCCTCGCGGGGTACGATAAAATTTGAAACCCTTGTTTTAAACTTTTAGGTAACTGATTAAACAATTGAGATTTACAACCGATGGAACGCCGTGTGCGGTGAAAGCCGCATGCACGGTGTGAAGCGGGGGAAAAGCTGGCGATAACCTCAAATGCTTACCTATCGCTATTGGACCGTGTCACCGACATGAGCGGTGAGATCGTCATTTACGACCTTGAGCCCGGCGTGTACTCCGTAAAGGAGATGGCGGCTCCCAATGGGTACGTCAGGAACCCCGTTGAATACCATGTGGAGCTTGTTCCCGGCAGACAGGCGATGCTGGTGGTGTCTGACGCCCAGCGGCCCAAGCTCACGGTCTTCAAACATGACGCCGACACGGGAGAGCCCGTACCCGGAACCGTCTTTGAGGTCCGGGCGGCTGACGGCCACAGCGTCAATGAGATCAGGACCGACGCGGACGGCAAAGCCTCCATAGACTTCCTGCTCCCCGGCGTCTATGAGATTTCCGAAAAGTATGTCCCCGCGCCTTACCTGATGGACGCCGAGAGCCAACTGGTGACGCTCTATCCCAACAGGGAGCACACGGTCTACTTTAAAAACCACAAGAAGCCCACGATCACGGTCAACAAGATCGACAGCATCACCGGCAGCCCTATCAAGGGCGCGAAGTTCCAGGCTTGGTATGGCAGCAATAGCACGACCACCGGGGAAGTAAACGACCTCGGAACCTTCTATACCGATGAAAACGGGCAGTTCTTCCTGGATGAGCTGAGGGACGGCTGGTACAGGATCACCGAGCTGGAGCCCGCCGCGGGCTACACGATGAAGGAACCCTCTACCCAGGAGTTCTA
>CANRMY010000034.1 GCA_947631845.1 uncultured Oscillospiraceae bacterium
TCGGGCTCGTCACCCTTCTTCTTTTTCTTCGACTTCTTCTCTTCGCTGTTGGGGTAGACCTTCTTGATGTCTTTCAGGGTAAGGCTCGCCATAGTTTTTCTGCTCTGACACAGGAGCCTCCGCTAGCCTGTGCCTCACGTCCGTCGCGATAGGCGGTCCGTATATACGACAGGTCTCCACACTGCCGCACCGTGAGCAAACGGTTTTTTCCTCCTTTTTTCGGGCTCACCGGCGCTATGTTGTGGAGTAGCGCCGCCGGCCTTAATTAAAGTGTGAGGTAAAACATACCTCGTCTATCATTTTAAACTTATTGTCCGCGAGTGTCAATAAAAATTTTGTATTCTTTCATAAAAAATTTAGCGCTTTTTATGCCCTCCGTCCCCCCGGCGCCGCGCCGGCTCTTGTATTTTCGGGAAAGCTTTGGTATACTGTCCCATAGATGAAAAGGGGGTGCTCCTATGGAGCTGAAAAACGCCGCGCCCAGGCCGCCCATGGGCTGGAACAGCTACGATTACTACGACACGGCGGTGACGGAGGCCGACGTGCGGAAAAACGCCCGGGTCCTGGCGGCGCGTTTGAAAGAGTTCGGCTGGGAATATGTGGTGGTGGATATCCAGTGGTACGCCCACAGGCCCGACAGGATGCGGGAAAAGTACCAATATATCCCCTTCAACAAGCTCCACATGGACGGCTTTTCCCGCTTGATCCCCGACCCGGAGCGCTTTCCCTCCGCCGCGGGCGGGGCGGGCTTCAAGCCTCTGGCGGACTTTGTTCACGGCCTGGGGTTGAAGTTTGGCATCCACATCATGCGCGGCATCCCCAGGGCCGCCGCCCAGGCCCACAGCCCCGTCCTGGGAACGGCGCTCACCGCCGACGAGATCGCCGACCCCGCCGACGTGTGCCGCTGGAACCCGGATATGTACGGCGTCCGGAACACCGAGGCCGGCCAGGCGTATTACGACAGCCTCCTGGCCC
Organism: uncultured Oscillospiraceae bacterium; assembly: GCA_947631845.1. Classification (GTDB taxonomy): domain Bacteria; phylum Bacillota; class Clostridia; order Oscillospirales; family Oscillospiraceae; genus RUG626. The sequence goes on from CANRMY010000034.1 coordinate 976, forward strand.
TGTACGCCTCCTGGGGCGTGGATTTTATCAAGTGCGACGACATCTGCAACACGGACAACTGGGAAGAGCCCTCGGAGCGGGCCAGGGCGGGGCGGCATGAGATGCGTATGCTCCGCAGGGCCATCGACAAGTGCGGACGCCCCATCGTCCTGTCCCTGTCTCCGGGGCCGGCCCTTTTGGATATGGCGGAGGAATACGCCCGGTGCGCCAACATGTGGCGGATCACCGACGACATGTGGGACCGGTGGGAGCACGTGGAGAACATGTTCCGGCGGTGCCGCCTCTGGCAGGGTCTGGGCCGCGCCGGGGCCTATCCCGACTGCGATATGCTCCCCCTGGGCGTCATCGGCGGGAAATTCCGGGACGAGCGCCCCACGCGCCTGACCAGGGACGAACAGCGCACGATGATGACCCTCTGGTGCGTCTTCGGCTCGCCGCTGATGCTGGGCGCGGAGCTGACGAAGCTGGATGCGTGGACGCTGTCCCTGCTTACCAACCGGGAGGCGCTGGCCCTACTGGATCCGGCCAACACCCGGCGGGAGCTCTCCCGCACCGACGAGCGGGTGGCCTGGGAGCTGACGACGCCGGGAGGCAGCCGTTATCTGGCGGTTTTCAATCTGTCCGACGGGCCGGCGGAGGCGGGGCTTGACCTTGCCGGCGCTGTGGACGTGTGGACGGGGGCCGAGGCGGATCCGCGCCTCCCGCCCCATGGATGCGGACTTTATAAAACGGCCTGAGAAAGGCCGTTATCGGGAGGGAGAAGAATGGAAAAGAGAGAGCTTTGGCATATCTATGAGAACATTCTGAAAAGCGAGCTGGCGCCCGCCATGGGCTGTACGGAGCCTGTGGCCGTGGCCCTGGCCGGGGCGCTGGCCCGGCAGGCCCTGGGCGCTCTGCCGGAGCGGGTGGAGCTTTTGGTATCGGGGAACATCATCAAGAACGTCAAGAGCGTCATCGTGCCCCACACCGGGGGCCGCCGGGGCCTGCGCACCGCCGTGGCGGCGGGGATCGTCTGCGGCGACGCCTCCGCCGGACTGGAGGTGCTGTCCGCCGTCACCCCGGAGGAGCTGAAGGCGCTGGACGCCTATCTGGACACAGCCCGGATCAATGTGGGGAGATCCGATGCCCGGAATCCCTTTGACATCCAGGTGCGCCTTTACGCCGGCGCGGACACCGCCTATGTGCGTATCCTCGACCGCCACACCAACGTGGTGCGGGTGGAGAAAAACGGCGCGGCCACGGTGGACGTGCCCTACACCGACGGCCCGGCGCCGGTCTCGGAGGAGAAGAAAGCGCTGACCATCCGGGATATCGTGGAGTACGCGGAGAACGCCGATCTGGAGGCCGTCCGGCCCACCCTGGAACGGCAGATAGAGTACAACATGGCCATCGCCCGGGAGGGCCTCTCCGGGGCCTGGGGGGCGCAGATCGGCAGGACGCTGCTGCACGCCTACGGCGGCACTGTCTGGAACCAGGCCAAGGCGATGGCCGCCGCCGGCTCCGACGCGCGGATGAACGGCTGTGAGCTGCCGGTCGTTATCAACTCCGGCTCCGGCAACCAGGGCATCACCGCCAGCGTGCCGGTGATCGTCTACGCCCGCCATCTGGGCGTCCCTGAGGAGGAGCTTCTGCGGGCGCTTCTGGTGTCCAACCTGATCACCGTCCATCTGAAGGACGGCATCGGCTCCCTCTCGGCCTACTGCGGCGCCACCAGCGCCGGGGCCGGGGCGGGCGCGGGCATCTGCTGGCTTTACGGCGGACGGTACGAGGAGATTGCCCACACCGTCGTCAACGCCCTGGCCATCAACTCCGGCATGATCTGCGACGGGGCCAAGGCCAGCTGTGCCGCCAAGATCGCCTCCGCCGTGGAGGCGGGCCTTCTGGGTTGGCAGATGAATGTGGGCGGCAGTGAGTTCATCGGCGGCGACGGCATCGTTATCAAGGGCGTGGAGAACACCATCGACGCCGTCTCCCGCCTGGCCCGGGACGGGATGCGGGAGACGGACAATGAGATCCTGCGGCTTATGCTGGGAGGGGAGAGCCTGTGATCCTTCGTGAGAAAAACACCCCTGCTGTGGCCCGCCGGGAGTTCAGCTGCCAGCGGGACGGCCTCACCATCCGGGGCCTGGAGTTCCGGGGACCGGGGGAAAACCTGCCCATCGCTATAGTCAGCCACGGCTTTCTGGCCAATTACGAGACAACAAAGGGCTATGCCGCCCAGCTGGCCCGGTGGGGATACGCGGCCTACTGCTTTGATTTCGGCGGCGGGTGCGTGATCGGGCGCAGTGACGGCAGGACGGAGGACATGACCGTTTTGACGGAGGTGGAGGATCTGCTGGCCGTCATCGGCTATGCCAGGACCGTCCCCGGCAACGACGCCGCCCGCCTCTCCCTGGTGGGGTGCAGTCAGGGGGGCCTTGTCAGCGCCCTGACCGCCGCGCGGCTGGGGGAGCAGGTGGAGCGGCTGGCCCTCTTCTATCCCGCCCTTTGTATCCCCGACGACGCCAGGACCGGGAAAATGATGTTTTACAAATTCGATCCCGCCGACCCGCCGGAGACGCTGACCGGCGGCCCCATCCGGCTGGGCCGCGACTACGCCCTGTCGGTGCGGGATCTGGACGTGATGGCGGAGATAGCCAAATACCCCGGCCCGGTGCTGATCCTCCACGGGACGGAGGACCGGGTCGTGGCCCCCACCTACGCCCGCCGCGCCCGGGAGGCCTACAATGCCGCCGTTCCCCGGCGCTGTCAGCTGGCGCTCCTGGAGGGCGCGGGCCACGGCTTCGACCGCCGCGCGGACGGCGCGGCCCTGGATATCCTGCGCCCCTTTATGGAGGGCATGAGCCTTATTTTAGAGGTGGACGTGAAGCTCTCGGAAAATACCGGCTTTGCGTGGACGCCCCTGGAGCACACCCGGATCCTGCCCTTCACCGGCGCCTGCGCCACCGGCTGGTTCACGGGGGAGGTGAAGCCCGGGGCAAAGGACGTGCAGAAGACGCGGCTGGGCGGACGCGTGCATTTTTGCGCCGAGTACGACCTGGCGGGCACGGATTACACGGGACAGCCCTGTACCGTCCATGTGAAAAATGAGAATTTCGGCGCGGGCTGGAGCCCCACGCTCCTCACCGACAGTCCCGCCCTGAACTTTTTGAACACCGCCCCCGCCATGACGGCGGTGGAGGCGCGGCCCGGCGGCGTCCTGGTGCGGATCTTCGCGGAGGTATGACCATGGGGAAGAAGGTACTGGCCTTTTTGAAGGAGGAGACGGTCCTGTGCGTCTCGGCGGCGCTGGCGCTGATCTCCTGCTTCCTCGTCCCGCCGGACAGGGGGTACGCCGCCTACATCAACTGGGACACCGTCGTGGTGCTTTTCTGCCTGATGACCGTCACGGCGGGGCTCTCGGAGCTGGGCGTCTTCCGCGTCCTGGCGGAGACGCTGCTCCGCCGCCTCAAAAGCCGGCGGATGCTGACGCTGACCCTTATTGCCCTTTGCTTTTTCGGTGCCATGCTGATCACCAACGACGTGGCCCTTATCACCTTTGTCCCCCTGGCGCTCCTGATCGCGGAGATGGAGGGCGGCGACGACAGCTTGTGCCTCACCGTGACGCTGATGACCATCGCCGCCAACCTGGGCAGTATGCTGACGCCCATCGGCAACCCGCAAAATCTGTACATCTACTCCGTCTCCGGCCTGAGCCTGGGCGCGTTTACTGCCACGGTGGCCCCCTACGCCCTGCTCTCCGCCGTCCTCCTGGCCGCCGCGGCCCTGGGGCGGAGGGACGCCCCCGTGAGGGTGGAGCTGTCCGGCCGGAAAAAGGAGATTGACCGCTTCGACCTGGTCTATTTCCTGTTCCTGTTCGCCGGGTGCATCCTGGCCGTGGCCAAGCTTCTCAGCATCTGGACGCTTCTGCCCGTGGTGGTCATCGCCGTGGCGGTCAAGAACTGGCGGCTCCTGCTGAAGCCCGATTACAGTCTGCTGGCCACGTTTCTGTGCTTTTTCGTCTTCATCGGCAACATGGGCCGCTTTGAGCCCTTCAAAAACGCCGTCCTGTCGGTGCTGGAGGGGCATGTGCTCCCTGCCTCCGCCGCTCTCAGTCAGGTCATCAGCAATGTCCCCGCCGCCCTCCTTTTAGGGGGCTTCACAACGCAGTGGCGGGAGCTGCTGGTGGGCGTCAACATCGGCGGCCTCGGCACGCTCATCGCCTCCATGGCCAGTCTCATCTCCTACAAGCACCTGGCCCGCCGCGCGCCCGCGCTGAAGGGCCGGTATTTCCGCACCTTCACCCTCTGGAACCTGGGCTTTCTGGCGGCCCTGCTCCTGCTGGCGTGGATCCTGTAAAGACTGTCGGAAAAAGCCCTGACGGGCTTTTCCCGACAATTTGTCAGACCGCTGTAAAGGGGGCATTTTATGTTTTTTGAAGTCAAGGAAAACGCTCTCCTGTGCCGGGAGGGGAACGAGACGGTCCTGCTGGAGCCCTGGGGCGTCTGCGCTCTGCGGGTCAGGGCCACCAAAAACGCCCGCTTCACCGGGGAGGATCACGCCCTGGAGAAGCCGGCGGAGCGGACGTGCCGGATCGCCCTTACGGACGAGGGCGCGACGATCGAAAACGGCAAGCTCCGCGCCTTCGTCTCCTGCCGGGGCTGGATGGAGTTCTACGCGGGCGGCCGACGCGTTTTGAAGGAGTTCCACCGCAATTTTCGCGGCGCCAACGACCACAGCCCCAGCATGAAGCTGGAGGCCAGGAGCTACAAGCCCGCCGCCGGGGATGACTACGACGTGACCCTGCGCTTCGAGGCCAACCCCGGGGAGAAGCTCTTCGGCATGGGCCAGTACCAACAGCCCAATTTCGATTTGAAGGGCTGTGTGCTGGAGCTGGCCCAGCGCAATTCCCAGGTCAGCGTCCCCTTCTGCCTGTCCAATTTGGGCTACGGCTTCCTCTGGAACAACCCCGGCGTGGGCTCCGCGGCCTTTGGGGCCAACGAGACGGTCTGGCACGCCCGCCTGACCCCCGAGCTGGATTTCTGGCTCACCGCCGGAGACACCCCCAGGGAGATCCTGAAAAACTACACCGCCGTCACGGGCCGCGCCCCGGAGTTCCCCGAGAACGCCCTGGGCCTCTGGCAGTCCAAGCTCCGCTACCGCACCCAGGAGGAGGTTTTGGAAGTGGCGGCGGAGTATCACCGGCGGGGCATCCCCCTGGATGTGATCGTCATCGACTTCTTCCACTGGGTACGCCAGGGGGATTGGCGCTTCGATCCGGTCTACTGGCCCGACCCGGCGGCCATGGTGCGCCAGCTCCGCGCCTACGGGACAAGGTGCATGGTGTCCGTCTGGCCCACGGTGGACAAAAAGAGCGTCCATTACGCCGAGATGACCGAGCGGGGCCTGGTGGTCCGCACCGAGCGGGGAAGCGTCCAGTGCTTCGATTTTCAGGGCGACACCGTGATCTACGACGCGGAAAATCCCGCCGCCCGGGAATACATCTGGGAGAAATGCAAAGAGTCCTATTACAGCGCCGGCATCGACATGTTCTGGCTGGACGAGGCCGAGCCTGAGTATTCCGCCTATGACTTCGAGCATTTCCGCCATTACACCGGCCCGGCCCTGCGGGTGGGGTGCCGCTACCCCCGCGACCACGCTATGGCCTTTTACGAGGGCATGAGGCGGGAGGGCCAGCGGGACATCGTGAATCTGGTGCGGTCGGCCTGGGTGGGGAGCCAGAAATACGCCGCCCTGGTCTGGTCCGGGGACATCCCCTCCACCTTCGCCGCTCTGCGGGACCAGCTCTCTGCCGGCCTCCATATGGGCCTGGCCGGCATCCCCTGGTGGACCAGCGACACCGGCGGCTTTTTCGGGGACGTCCGCGCCCCCGGCTTCAACGAGCTTCTCATCCGCTGGTTCCAGTTCTCCGCCTTCTGTCCCGTCCTGCGTATGCACGGCGACCGGGGTCCCCACGATATCCCCCGCCTCAGCGACCTGGACTACGGCGGCGGCTTCTCCGAAACGGGCCGCCCCAACGAGCTGTGGAGCTACGGGGAGGAGGTCTTTTCCATCCTCAAAAGGACGCTGGAGCTCCGCCTGTCCCTGAAGCCGTATATCAAATCCGTGTTTGACGAGGCCAGCCGCGACGGCTCCCCCGTCATCAGACCCCTGTTCTATGAGTTCCCGGAGGACGGGCACTGTTGGGACATCGGCGACGAATATATGTTCGGCCCGGACTATCTGGTGGCCCCGGTGCTCTATGAGGGCGTCCGGGAACGGCAGATCTACCTCCCCCGGGGCGCCTGGCGGAGCCTCTACGGCGGCGCGCCCCTTACCGGCCCCGTCACCCTCACCGCCCCCGCGCCCCTGGACACGATCCCGGTATATGTAAGGGAATAAACGCAAATAAACGCTGTGACCGCCGGCCTGATGGCCGGCGGTCATTTTGCCCTATATCAGTAGACGATCCTGGCGATGATGCTTCTCAGCTCCTCCGCGTGGCGAAGGCTCACCGTAGGAAGCTCCGGCAGGGGCGGCAGAGGCAGACGCGCCCGGGCCAGCTCCCGCCGCGCCTGATCGCTCAGGGCGCGCAGCAGATACGGCGCGCTGGGGTGGGACGGCGGGACGGCGTGGGTGTCGCCGGTCAGGATCAGATGATCCGCCTGCAGCTTCCGCTCCAGCTCCTTCTCCTCCGCCGCCAGCCTTCTCAGAACCCGCTCATGGGGCGAGCCGCGAAGCTTGAGCGCCAGAAGCTCGTACATCGCGGCGCTTTCCGCGGCCTCGTCAATGAGGCGGCGCAGCGTCTCCTCCCCACCGGGGGAGGGGGCCTCCGGAGCGTCCCCCCGCGTCACCCGCTCATAGACGGCGCTGAGGTTCCGGAGTTCCTTACCGGCCGGAAACTCTCTTGTCTCCATTTCTCACATTCCTTTTGGCGGTATTCCGCAGTACAGTATATGCCGCCCCGCCGCGAAAGGCCAATTTTCCGTCTGTGTCCTTTTCTGACGATCTCGGTGGAGTGTAGCGCCGGGCTTTTTAGGGCATAGAATGGTACGACAAGACACTGACGGAAAGGAATATACATCGTATGGATACATCGCTTTTCCTCCTGCCGGAGGGGGAGACGGGGGTCGTGGAGGAGGTTTTCCTCCCCTGGGAGACACGGCGCAGGCTCCTGGATCTGGGGCTGACGCCGGGGGCCAGGGTCGCGTGCCTCTTCTCCGCGCCCTCGGGGGACCCCAGAGCCTATATGGTGCGGGGCTCGGTGATCGCGCTCCGGCGCGAGGACGCCGACCGCGTGGTCCTGTGCCGGGGATAGGAGGGGACAATGGGACTTACCTTGCGTTCCGTAGGCAAAAACGCCTCGGACACCATCGACATAGAGGCCGGGGCCTTCCGCACGGCGGCCCTGGCCGGGAACCCCAACGTGGGCAAGAGCACCGTCTTCAACGGCCTCACCGGCCTTCACCAGCACACCGGCAACTGGTCGGGCAAGACCGTCCTCACCGCCGCTGGGAGCTTCCAGCTGGACGGGCGCACCTACGCCCTGGTGGACATACCGGGCACCTACTCCCTCCGGGCCGGCTCGGCCGAGGAGGAGGCCGCCCGGGACTATATCGCCTTTGGCGGCGCCGATCTGATCGCGGTGGTCTGCGACGCCGGGGCCCTGGAGCGGAATCTCAACCTGGCTCTGCAGATCTTAGAGGTCACCCCCAACGTCATCCTGGCGGTGAATCTGATGGACGAGGCGAAAAAGCGGGGCATTGCCGTGGACACGGGCCGCCTCTCCGCCCTCCTGGGCGTGCCGGTGATCCCCATGGCGGCCCGGCGGAACAGGGGCCTTGCGGAGCTGAAACGGGCCGTGGCGGAGTTCACCCCGCCCGCCTACGCCTACACGGTACGGTACGAGGAGAGCGTTGAAAACGCCGTGAACCTGCTGGAAATGCCCCTGGAGAACCTGCTGGACGGGCGGCTCAACGCCCGCTTCGCCGCTCTGCGGCTGTTGGAGGGGGACCGGGGGCTGCTGGCCCGGATGGACGAATATCTGGGCTTTTCTCTGGCCGAACACCCCGCCGTGGCGCCGGCCCTGGCCCGGGCCGCGGAGCTGCTGCGTGAGGCCGGTATCCGCTCCGGCGCCGTGGGGGATACGCTCATTGCCGGGATCTACAAAAGCGCCGGGGAGATCTGCCGCCAGTGCGTCAGCGGCCCCGCCGGCTACGGGGAACGTCAGCTGAAGATCGACCGGCTCCTGACCCGCCGGCTCACGGGGATCCCGGTGATGCTGGCCCTGCTGGCCCTCATTTTCTTCATCACCATCAAGGGGGCCAACGGCCCGTCCGATCTGCTCTACGCCCTCTTTGAGCGGATCGGGCGGCTCCTGGAGCGGGGGCTTGCCGCGCTGGGCGCGCCGGAGAAGCTCACGGAGGCGCTGATCTGCGGCGTCTGGCGGGTGCTGGGGTATGTGGTCAGCGTGATGCTGCCGCCGATGGCCATCTTCTTCCCGCTGTTCACACTGCTGGAGGATCTGGGCTATCTGCCGCGGGTAGCTTTTGACCTGGATGCCGGCTTCCGCAAGGCCGGGGCCTGCGGAAAGCAGTGCCTGACCATGGCCATGGGCTTCGGCTGTAACGCCGCCGGGGTGGTGGGGTGCCGGATCATCGACTCCGAGCGGGAGCGGATCATCGCCACGGTCACCAACGCCCTGGTGCCCTGCAACGGCCGCTTTCCCATTCTGATCGCCCTCATCTCCATGTTTCTCATCAGCTCCGGCGGAACGGGCGCGTCGCTGCTGGCCGCCCTGACCCTCACAGGTTTTATCGTGGCGGGCGTCATCGCCACGCTTCTGGCCTCCCGCCTGCTGAGCCGCACGGTGCTGAGGGGCCGCCCCTCCTCGCCCACGCTGGAGCTGCCGCCCTTTCGGATCCCCAAGGTGGGGGAGGTGGTGGTCCGATCCCTCTTTGACCGCACACTGTTCGTCCTGGGCCGGGCCGCCGCCGTGGCCGCCCCGGCGGGCCTGCTCATCTGGCTGGCCGCCAATCTCCGGGTGGGGGATTCCACCGTGCTCGGCCTTGTCACCGGGGCGCTGGAGCCCGTGGGTCGGTTCCTGGGGATGGACGGGGTGATCCTCACCGCCTTCCTGCTGGGCCTGCCGGCCAACGAGACGGTGGTACCCATCATGATCATGGCCTACGCGGCCTCCGGCACCTTTCAGGGGCATGAGGATCTGGACGCCCTGCGCGGCCTCCTGGTGGATAACGGCTGGACGGCGGTGACCGCCGTGTGTACGGCCCTGTTCACCGTCCTCCACTGGCCCTGCACCACCACGCTCCTGACCGTTAAAAAGGAGACGGGGAGCGTCAAATGGACGGTTCTGGCCGCCCTCCTGCCCACGGCCATGGGCGCCGCCGTCTGCGCGCTCATCGCCCATCTCTTCGGATAGAACGGCCGCCAAAAAAGGGGACTTCCGGCGAAGCCCCCTTTTTGAATTTTTTCTTGCGTTTTCCGGAATTTGGCGGTATACTTATTTCACGCATTCAAAAGAGAGAGGGGCTTTTTATGGTCAAAAAGACGCCGAAGCAGTGGGCGGTCTGGTTCCTCATTCTGAACGCCGGGCTGATCGCCACGGCGGCGGGCATTTCCCTTTTTAAAACACCCAACCACTTCGCCATGGGCGGCACCTCCGGCCTTGCCGTGATCATGTCGGCGCTGTGGCCGGGCCTCAACGTGTCCGGGGCCATGTTTATCATCAACGCCGTGCTGATCGTCATCGGCTTTATCTTCCTGGGCAGGGGCTTCGGCTGGGGCACCATCTACGCCTCCGTGGCGCTGTCGGTGTATGTGGCCCTTTTTGAGGGGCTGATCCCGCTCTCCGCACCGCTGACCGACGACAAGCTCCTGGAGGTCATCTGGGCCGTGATCCTGCCCGCCGTGGGGTCCGGCATGGTGTTCAACATCGGCGCCTCCACCGGCGGCACGGACATCATCGCCATGATCCTCTCCAAGCACACCTCCCTGGAGGTGGGCAAGGCGCTGCTCATCCCCGATTTTGTTATCACCGCCTGCACGTTTTTCATTTTCGACGTCAAGACGGCCCTGTACAGCCTGACGGGCCTGCTGATGAAGACCTTCCTGGTGGACATCGTCATCGACGGGATCAACTCCCGCAAGTATTGCACCATCATTTCCTCCCATCCCGAGGAGGTCAAGGAGTATATCCTCACAAAGCTGGGCCGGGGCGCCACCATCACCAAGGCGGAGGGCGCTTTCTCCGGCAAGGCGGAGGTCATGATCACCACGGTCCTCACCCGGCGGCAGGCGGTGTATCTGCGCAACTTTATCCGCTCCATCGACGCCAACGCCTTTATCACCATGGTCAACTCGTCTCAGATCATCGGAAAGGGCTTCCGGGAGATATAAACGAAAAAACCCGCGTTCCCATGGACGCGGGTTCAACTATAAACGGCAAGTCGTTTTTACCGGCAGATATACGCGTGCCAGCCGTCCTTTTTGCGGTGCTCCAGCACGCGCAGGCCCGCTTTTTCCAAAGCGGCCTTCACTTCTGCCTGGCGGCCCTCGATGATGCCGGAGCAGATGAAGGTGCCGCCGGGGGCCAGAAATTCCGGTACCTTGGGCGAGAGGGCGATGATCACGTCGGAGACGATGTTCATCAGCACAAGGCCGAATTTCTCCCCGGACAGACGGCGGGAGAGATCCATGTCCGACAGCACGTCCCCGGCAAAGACGGTGAGCCTGTCCGGGCCGATGCCGTTGAAGCCGGCGTTTTCCATGACCACCGCCGGGGCCTTCTCGTCGATGTCCACCCCCACGGCCTTTTCCGCGCCCAGAAGCAGGGCTCCGATGGCCAGGATCCCGCTGCCGCACCCCAGGTCCAGCACCGTCTGGCCGGGGGCGTATTTTTCGATTTCGGCAAGGCAGAGCTGCGTGGTGGCGTGGGCACCGGTGCCGAAGATCAGACCCGGATCCAGCCGCAGCTCCACCCGGCCCGTTTCCGGGGCGGCCAGCCACTGGGGGACGATGACCAGTCTCTCTCCCACCTCGATGGGCTGATAATACGCCCGCCAGTTGTTCTCCCAGTCCTCGTCCCGAACCCGGCGGGGGATCAGCTCAAAAGCGGGGAGGGCCGCCTCAAGCCCCGCCAACTCCGCCCTGCCGGCGGGGGAGTCCTCCAGATAGAACTTCACCCGGCAAACCCCGGCCATGCTTTTCATAAAGTCCTCGTCCACATAATCCCAGTATTTTTTGTTATTTTCTAAAAAATCCCTTACATCCGCCTCGTCCTCGGTGATGAAGCCCTCCACGCCCAAAGCGGTGAGGCGGCTCGTCAACGGATCCAGCTTTTCATGGGAAGTGTTCACGGTTATCTCAAGCCAGTTCATAATTACCTCTCCGGTTTTTCGTTTATTTTGTTTATTCTATCACAAACTAAAGGCGAATACAACGAAAGGAGCGGATTTTATGGCTGAAAATGTGGACATCGCCGTTTTGAACTCCGTCTATCGGAACGCGAAGACCGGCTCCCAGTCCATTGTGGATCTGCTGCCCAGCGCCTCCGACTCGTCCTTTATCGCGGATCTGGAGACACAGCGGCGGGAATATGACTCCATCGGCGGCGAGGCCGCGGCCCGGATCGTGGGCCTTGGCGGGCATCCCGAGCCTGTGGGCGAGATGAAGAAGCTGGGGATGAAGATGGGCGTCACCATGAACACCATGATGAACGACGAGACGGAGCACCTGGCGGAGCTGATGATCAAGGGCTCCAACATGGGCATCATTCAGATGACCAAGGTGGTCAACGGCCATCAGAACGCCAGCCCCGAGACCCTGGGCCTGGCCCAGAAGCTCATCACCTGCGAGCACGACAACATCCAGCGGCTGAAAGCGTACCTGAAATAACCGCCCCCCGAAAAGGGGGGTGAGACTGTCGAAAAAGCCCTGACGGGCTTTTTCCGACAAGGGGAACGTGCGGGTAATTTTCTCTGAATTTTGCGAAATTCAGAGAAAATTACCCTGCCGTCGCCCTGCGCGCGCCCCAAAGGAGCACACTTGGGCGACAAAAGGGATTTTTTCCGACGCACATGTCGCCGGAAAAAATCGAATTTGAGTTTATTTCAAGCTGTTCCCTAAAAGGGGTACATATTTTTTCAAAAACCTCTTGACAAAGGCGGCGTGCCCTGTTATAATACTCAGGCAAAACAAAGCAGAAGCGGCATCGTTTCTCACCGGCTCGATTGATCGCAGTCCGGTCAACAGCGTCAAAAAGCCCAGGCGGGCTTTGCGCGGGTGCCGTTTGGCATCCGTTTTTTGGTTTCGGAGGTGTTTTACCATCGCTAACATCGCTCATCAAATCAACGAGGAGATCACCGACAGCGAAGTGCGGCTCATCGGCGAGGACGGCGCTCAGCTGGGCATTATGCCCGCTTCGGAGGCGCTGAAGGTGGCCGAGGGGAAGGGAATGGATCTGGTGAAGATCTCCCCCAACGCCGTGCCGCCTGTCTGCCGCATCATGGACTACGGCAAATACCGCTTTGAGCAGGCCAAGCGCGAGAAGGAGGCCCGCCGCAATCAGCACGTCATCGAGATCAAGGAGATCCGTATGTCTCCCGGCATCGCCGACAATGATTTTAATGTCAAGCTGAAAAACGGCGTGAAATTCCTGAAGGACGGCGACAGGCTCAAGGTCTCCGTGCGCTTCCGGGGCCGCGAGATGGCCCATACCTCCATCGGCGAGGAGCTTTTGAACCGTTACGCCCAGGAGTGCGCCGGAGTGGCCTCCCTCGACAAGCCCCCCAAGCTGGAAGGGCGGAACATGAGCATTTTCCTGTCCCCCAGGCCCAACAAGTGACGGCATCCGGGCTTATTGTGCCCGGAACCCCGCCTGTAAGCAGTATATTTCCGCGCGTTCCCGCGCGTGAATAGGGCGGTATACCGCCAAAACAATGGAAGGAGTAACCAAAGATGCCCAAGATCAAGACCCACAGCGGCGCGAAGAAGAGATTCAATCTCACCAAGACCGGCAAGGTCAAACGCGCCCACGCATACAAGAGCCACATCCTCAATAAAAAGACGACTAAGCGCAAGAGAGGCCTCCGCAAGGGAACCTATGCCGACGTCACCAACGAAGCGGCGATCAAGCGCATGATCCTGTATAAATAAGGAGGTCACTGAACATGGCAAGAATCAAAGGCGCGATGATGACGCGCAAGAGAAGAAATAAAGTCCTCAAGCTGGCCAAGGGCTACTGGGGCGCCAAATCCAAGCACTTCAAGATGGCCAATCAGGCCATGATGAAGTCCCTGACCTATGCCTACATCGGCCGCAAGCAGAAAAAGCGTGACTTCCGCAAGCTGTGGATCACCCGTATTTCCGCCGGCTGCAAGGCCAACGGCATGAACTACTCCACCTTTATGCACGGTCTGAAGAAGGCCGGCATCGAGATGAACCGCAAGATGCTCTCTGAGACCGCTATCCACAATCCCGAGGCGTTCTCCCAGCTGGTCAGCACCGCCAAGGCGGCCCTTTAAACAAGATACTAACGCGTCCAACGGGGCTGCGGTGAACGGTTCGTTTCACCGCGGCCCCTTCTTTTTGCGTTTTCCAAACCCAAAAGAGCCGGAATGTGATCACATTCCGGCTCTTTTTCATGTTCTCCAAATCGCAAACGGCGGTGTTTTCCCATAAGAGTGCCGGGCAAAGGGGCGGTTGGCCCTGCTTTGCCCGGCGGAAAGGGGAGGAAAAGGAAACAGGCGTGTTAAGCGAGAATGGCCTCCACGGCGCCCCGTTCCGGCATGGAGCGGATGGCGCCTTTTTTGGTGGTGACCAGGTACGCGGCGGCGTTGGCGAAGCGGAGCATGGCGGTGAGATCGCCGTCGGTCAGGGCCGTGAGGCCGTGCTCCAGTACGAAGTTCAGCACACAGGCGCAGAAGGTGTCGCCGGCGCCTGTGGTCTCGATGGTGCCGCCCAGGGTGAAACCGGGGACGTAGACGTGCCGTCCGCCATAGTAGGCGTGGCTCCCGTCGGGGCCGGCGGTGACGTTCAGGAGCTTAATGTTGGGGTATTGGGCGAGGAGCATGGCCGCGCCGGCGTCGAAGTCGGTCTGGCCGGTCATGAATTCCAGCTCGTTGTCGGCGATCTTCACCACATCCGCGTGGGCCAGGCCCCAGCCGATGCGCTCCTTGGCCTCCTCCAGGCTGTCCCACAGGGGCGGGCGGAGGTTAGGGTCGAAGGAGATGACGGCCCCCGCGGCGCGGGCGACGGTGACGGCAATCTCCGTAGCCGCCCGGACACCGGGGTGGGTCATGGAGAGGGTGCCGAAGTGGAAGACGCGGGCGCTCTCGATGAGCTCCCTGGGCAGCTCGTCGGCCCGAAGCATCATATCCGCGCCGGGGTTGCGGTAAAAAGAGAAGTCCCTGTCCCCGCCGGGGAGGGTCTTCACAAAGGCCAGGGTAGTGCGGGCCTCGGGGTCTACCAGAAGGCCGCGCATATCGATGCCGGCCTCCTCGGCCACGGCCTTGAGGGTTTTGCCGAACATATCGTCGCCCACCTTGCCGATGAAGGCGGTCTTTTTGTTAAGCTTTTGGAGCATGGCCAGCACGTTGCAGGGCGCGCCGCCGGGATTGGCCTCAAAAAGGGTGTTTCCCTGGGGGCTTACGCCGTTCTCGGTGAAGTCCATCAGCAGCTCGCCCAGGGCCACAACGTCAAACCGTTCACACATAGGTGCGCCTCCTCAATCAATAATAAGGTCGTATTTTTCCACGTCCATGATCACGCTGCCCATGGACTCGAAGCTGATGGCGTCGGCGCTCACATCGGTGTAGATCACCGTGGTGGCCGCCTGTTCGCCGTCGTTGACGAAAAGCTCCATGCTGTACTTGTCCAGCAGGATGCGCAGCTTGATCTCCCCACCCCGGGGCCGTACCACGAAGTCCCGGACATTGACGATGTCGTGGGGGAAGCCGCAGCGGGTGCGATCGATGCGGATGGTATTGCACTCGGGCTTATAGCGGATGGTGGTCATATGCTCGCCGTCCCCGGCCACGTTGATCTTGAACCAGCTGTACATGGCGTTCAGGGAGGCGGGACGGATGTTGACCGTCATATCCACTACGCGGCCCCGCACGTTTTGCAGGGTGGTCATCCCCGTGAGAAGCACGTTGCGGTACAGGATCTGATAGCTCCGGCAGGCCTTCAGCTCCCGCACCGGGTTCTGGTAGAGCCGGCCGTCCTTCAGGGACAGCTCCCGGGGCACGGTCATCTGGCCAAAGCACCGCATACTGGAGGACTGGCAGTTGGAGGTCTCCCAGTTCTGCATCCAGCCGATCATCACCCGCCGTCCGTCGGGGGTCAGGAGCGTCTGGGGGGCGTAGAAGTCGAGGCCGTAGTCGATGGCCTGGACATTTTCCCGGACAAGATGGCACTTCTCCCGGTCAAACTCGCCGATAAGGCACAGGTTGCCGTTGCCGGCGTGGAATTCCAGGCCGATGGCGGTCATCTCCTGGGGACTGGTGAGCAGCACATATTTGCCGTTCAGCTCAAAGAAGTCCGGGCACTCCCACATCCGGCCGAACTGGTTGTGGCAGGCCGCCAGGACGCCCTTGTATTTCCAGCGCAAGCCGTCGGCGCTCTCATACATCAGTATGGAGCCGCTTCCGTCGGCGGGACGGTTGCCCACCACCAGGTAGAAGGTGCCGCCCTCCCGCCAGATCTTGGGGTCGCGGAAATCGAAGGGACTGCCGCCGGCAGGCAGGTCGTCGGCTGTGATGACGGGGTTCTCCTCATATTTTTCGTAATTGAGGCCGTCGCCTACCGCCACGCACTGGGTCTGATGCTCCCGCAGCTCGCCGTTCTCCTCGCGTACCGCCTTGACGCCGGTGTATACCAGCAGCTGGCGGCCGTCATCCAGCTCGATGGCGCTGCCGGAGAAGCAGCCGTTTCGGTCGTAATCCATATCCGGGGCCATGGCCGCGGGCAGGCGCTCCCAGTGGATGAAATCCTTCGTCTTTACATGGCCCCAGTGCATGGGGCCCCACTTGGTGTCGTAGGGGTGGTACTGGTAGAAAAGGTGGTACTCCCCTTTATAGAGGGAGAAGCCGTTGGGGTCGTTCATCCAGCCGATGGTGGGGGTCAGATGATAGGCCGGACGGTTCCTGTCCTGGATAAAGGGCCCGTAATGGGCCTCGAAATCTCTTGCTTTTTTAAGTTTTTCACTGATCATCGGAATCTGTCTCCTCTTCGCTCTCACGCGCTTCCGCCGCGGTCTCCTTTTCCAGATCCTCGGGCCGCATGTGGAGCCTGAATACGCGCTCCGTTGTGAAGCTGACCACCGCGAACACCGCGGCGGGCATGATCAGCGCCATAAACGGGACCAGCAGGATGAGCGCCAGCCCCACGAAAAGCACGGCCAGAACGCCCAGCATTTTGATGGGATGGAGCGCCATGAGCATAAAGCCGAACTTCAGCACATCCTTCACGCTCCCGTCAAATCTGGCCGCGTAGGCGGCCACATAGACGCCCCAGGTGTAAGCCAGCGCCCACAGCGCCAGCACCACGTAGTAAAGCGCTCCCATAGCGCCGCCGGCCAGCCGGATGCCCCGCAGGACGGACACATCCACGGTCAGCAGGGCCAGCACCGCCGCCACCACCAGCCAGAGGAGGGTGGAGCGCTTGATATTCTCCCGGAAGGCGTCCCAGAAGCACCGCCACAGGCCGCCCTCTTTTTTCCGGACGACGTGGTACGCCGCGGCGTAGAGGGCGGTAGTGGAGGCGCCTACGGTGACGACAGGCAGGGAGAATACGATCCACAGCACGCTGAGACAAATACAGTCTCCGATGGAGGTGAGCGCCGACATGAGGGGGCTGTCATAGCTAAAAAGACCTTTCATTGATTCTCCCTTGCCTTTCGCCGTCCCGTGGGGCGGAAAATACGGATCGCGAATGATTTACCGTGTATACTCCCGGAGGGAGGTAAAGAGCACGGAGTTGTTCTCGGCGAAGATCTGGATGGTCTTGCCGCTGACGCCGTAGAGCCGGACGGTCAGGGCCGCGATCCCGTCGATGTAGAAGATGCCTACGGAGCCCTCCTGAATGTAGGTGAAGGAGTAGGTCTCCCCGGCCTGAAGCGGGGCGGTCGTCTCGGTGATCAGGGTGCTGCCCTGGTTGAAGCTGAGACTCAGGGTGCCGTTGGCGGGGTTGATGGCGATGAATTTATTCTTTTCGGCCCTGTTGTTGTAATTGAAGCTGAGGCCGAAGGAGCCGGTGCCGGTGAATTTGAATTCGCCGGTGAGCAGGAAGCTCTCGTAGCAGGTGAAGGCGTCGGCGTAGTTGTAGGCCGAGCCGGCGGCCACATAGGCGTGGGTGCCGCCCTCACAGGGCAGCTCCCGGCGGGCCGTAAAGGTGTCGGCGATGGCGTCCACCGGATCCAGAGCCAGGGTGCCGTCGGGGTTCTGCAGGACCTCCTGCACCGCCACGTTGCCGGCCCAGGCGGCCACGTCCTGAGTGGAGGAGGGGGATTCGGACCGGCGGGCCCAGCCCACCATATAGCACTTCCCGTCGTTCTCCACGTGCTTGGCCGCGTAGAAGAGCTTGCCGTCCAGACGGACGGGGTCGCCGTAGGGGCCGTAGGGGGTGTCGGACATGGCGTACCAGAGGGTGTCGTCCTGGGCGGAGTAGGTGATGTAATACTTGTCGCCGATCTGGAAGGTGTCGCTGCATTCCAGGTTCCAGAAGTCACCGTTTTTCGCCTCGTCGTTGGTGAAGATCACACCGTCATAGTGCTTGTTCTCCAGATCCGGCGTCACGGTGTACTTGAGGATGCGGGCCACGCCGTCCTGGGCGGCGGTGACCGTCAGAATGATGTTGCCGGTGTCGGGATCCACATAGCCCTGGGGATCCCGGAAGTCGTTCTTTTGGCCCAGCTCGGCGGGGGGCGTGATCTCCCAGCCCTCCAGCTTCTCGAAGGAGTAGGGGGTGTCGCCCACGGCCACCATGATCTTCTCGGCGTACTCCAGGACGGCGCCGTTGCCGTGCCCGGTATAGAAGAAATAATACTTTCCGTCAACCTTTACAACGGAGCCGGTGCCGATCCAGCTGTCCTGGCCGCCGTCGTGGTTGGCCTCCAGAACGGACTCGTCGTATTCGGTGTAGGTGACGAAATCCGTGGTGGTGGCCAGGTAGGCCGAGTGGTTGTAGGAGTCGCCGGCCTCCTTCAGGTAGTAGATGTAGTAGGTGCCGTCCTCGTAATAGGGCATGGTGTCGCCCACATAGGGCTGGCTGGTGCCGTCCTTTTCGGGCTGGAAGAAGGCGCTGTACTCATACGCCTCCTCCTGGCTGCCGGGGCTTCTGAGGGAGGAAAAATCCTTGTCGTTGCCGGGGTTGGTGACCGTGTCGCCGGTATCCCTGTCCCAGCCGGCGTAGAGGGTCATATTGCCCTCCACCTTGTCCTTGGCGATATCGAAGCTCTCGGTGAGGCCGGCGTCCTTGAACCAGCCGATGAAGCTGTAGCCGTCCTTTGTGGGATCGGCGGGGGCGGCCGCCTTCTTCCCGCCCTTGACGGTCTGGGCCTCGATGGCTGTCCCGGCGGAGTCCGCGTCAAAGCTGACGGTGTACTCGGCGGAGGAGCAGGCCGCCAGGGAGAGGATCAGGGCGAGGCACAGCGCCGCGCAAAGAATTTTTTTCATTTGATCGACCTTCTTCCGATGGGTGGTTATTGATACGGGATGTGTGAGGAAAGCTGAAAGTAAAGGGGCAGAGGGGATGGTGTTGCTCATCCCCTCTGTGAGGTATTGATCCGGGTTACGCTATGCTTCTCTGGGAGATGGTGATGCTGCTGATCTCGACGGTGACCTCGCCCATGGCGGCAAGATCGTTGGAGCCGAACTGGAAGAGCATCTCAAAGGGCATCTCCATGATCAGGGTGTCGGTGGTCTCAAAGGTGAAGGTCTGCTCCTCGGTGGTGAAGTCGATGCCCTCGGAGACCCTGGGATCCCAGCTGCCGGCGGGGTTCAGGAAGAAGCCGCAGGAGACGGGCTGGGTGGCCTTGCCGGTGATGGTCACGGTAAAGTAGCTGTCGGCGGGCAGATCCATGTTCATGTAGAGCTTGTTGTGCCAGTCGGTGGTGCCGCCCTGGTCGATGCGGTAGTAGAGCTTGCCGCCCTCGGTCCAGATGGTGCCGACGCCCAGCTCGTTGTCCTCATCGGTGCCGTTGTAGACGCCCCAGGTGTAATCCTCGGCCTCGGCACGGACGGCGGCGAAGCTGTCGATGGTCTTGTGGGTCTCCAGGTCGCCCTCCATCTTGCCGAACTCCAGGTTCGTCACGGTGATGGTGTTGCTGGTGATGCCGTCAGCGGGGTTGCCGATCTGCATACGGATGACGGGATCGTCCACGTTGTTCCCGGCGGTGAAGATATGCTCGATGGTGATTTCCTCACCGGCCTTCAGGTTCAGGCTGTAGAAGTCGGCGCGGGCCGCGTCGTTCTGGGAGGCGCTCTCCACCAGGAGCTCGCCGGACTGGTCGTTTTCGGCCACCGCGGTGAACTTGTAGTAATACTTGGTGCCGGACTCGATCTTGTTGCCGCCAAGGCCCATGTCGGCCTTGATGCTCCAGATGCCGCCCTCGGTGGGATAGTTGTCGATGGTGTAGACGGCCTTGCCCTCGCCGTCGGTGCCGGTGCCGTTGGCGCCGTCGCCGGCGTTCAGAACTACGGCGTCAATGGACTTCTGGGAGAAGTCGTTGGTGTAAACGGGGACTTCCGTCTGGGAGCCGGTGATCTCGTAGATCTCGATCTTGTCGATGGTGACGGTCACATCGCTGGCGGAGGTGTCGGCGGGGTTATCGGGGTTGGGGGTGATCTTGCCCAGGTGGATCAGCAGCTCGGCGCTGCCCTCGCCGGGGGAGGTGAAGCTCAGCTCATAGGGGGCGATCGCGGTGCCGATCTTCACGTTGTAGGCACCGCCGAAGGTCTCCCAGCCCTCGGCCTGCTCGTTGCGGGCCAGCAGGTGGGCGTAGGTCTCCTTGGTGGCCTTGGCCCAGACCTTCACCTTGTAATCGGCGGCCTTCAGCTCAAGGCCGGCCTTGGCCAGCTTCACGTCGCCGTCGCCCTCGCCGGGGTTGGCGATCTCAAAGACGAAGGCGCCCTGTTTCAGCTCGCCGGTGGCGCTGGCGGACTCGCCCACAGAGGCGGCCCAGCCGTGGGCGTCGGGGGTGATGTCGGAGAAGTCGAAGTTGAAGAGCTCCACCGCCTCGCCGGTCTGGCGGGTGACGGTCAGGGTGGCGTAGGCCTCGGCGGTCTCGCCGCCCTTGTCGGTGACGGCGTAGGTCAGCTCATAGGAGCCGGCCTTATCGGGGACGACCTTGCCGTTGGAGAAGCTGAGGGAGGGGTTGGAGGTGATGGTGATCATGCTCGTCAGATCGCCGTCCTCGGCGTCGGAGGCGGTGACGCCGGCCAGGGCGTCAAATTCGCTGCCGGCCTCAACGGCCTGATCGGCCACGCCGGAGATGGTGGGGGCGGTATTTTCGCCGTCCTGGCCGCCGCCACCGCAGGCGGCCAGGGAGAGGGCCATGGCCAGGCAAAGGGCCAGGGCCAGGATCTTGTTCATTTTTTTCATGCTGTTGTCCACTCCTTATTTCACGGAAACATACCGGTCATAAGCGGCCTGATAGACGCCCTGGATCTCATCCAGGTGAGTGCGGCCGGTCAGATCGTTCTGGAAGGTGGTCCAATCGCCGTCACTGACGCCGCCGTTCATGAGCCATTTGATGAGGTTGGTGCGGATGTAGTCGTTGAGGGCGGATTCATACTGGGTGATGGTGTTCAGCTCGTCGGCGGTGAACTGCAGGTTGGGGGTGGGGGTGGTGCCTTCGGGCAGGTACGGGGTCACATAGGCGTCCAGGCGCTCAAGACGGAGCTTGGCGCGGGGCTCCATGTTGACCACATGCTCCCAGGCGTAGTCGCTGAGGTAGATGATGCCCAGAGGCGCGTTCTGGAGACGGAGCTCATCGGTGGTCATGCCTTCGGGGACTTCCTTCTGCACCAGCATACCGTTGGCGTCCAGCTCCTCCTCATAGACGATGCCGATGGGGCCGTAGTTGATCTGCGCGGAGATCATGGGATCGTAGTAGCGGTCAAAATAGGTCAGCAGGACTTCCACGTTGGGGGTGTCGGAGAAGATGATGACTTCGCCGGTGCTGATCTCGGGGCTGTTGGAGACGCAGGCGGTCTGGGACTTGCCGTCGGGCCCGATGAGGGGGGCGCAGACGATGTAGTTCTCGGGGTTGGAGACGACCGTCTCGCTCTCCCACCAGTAGAAGAAGCCGTAAGTCTCGGCGCCCTTGCCGTTGGCCAGGAAGTTATCCTGGCTGATCTCGAAGGAAACCTTGTCGATGAGGTTGTTGGTGACCCAGTTGGCGATGAAGTTGGTGGCTTCCTTGAAGCGCTCGTCCTGGACGGTGTAGGTGATCTTGCCATCCACCACGACGCGGTGCTCCAGGTTGTCGTTGAGGCCGAACATACCGTAGAGGTCGCACTGATTGCCCTGCCAGTTGTTGTAGACGAAGCTCATGGGACGCTCGTCGTCGGCCTTGCCGTTGCCGTTCATGTCGTTGTCGCGGAAGTAGGTCATCAGCTTCTCGGCCTGGGCGGCGGTGAGGCTGAGGCCGTCCTTCAGATCCGCCTCGGTGAGGCCGTCAACAGCGCCGGCCTTGATGGCGGCGGCGGCCCAGTTCTTGTTGAGGAAGAGGATGTTGGGGCTCTGGAGCAGGCCCATCTCCTCTACGCGGGGCAGGGAGTAGATCTTGCCGTCCTCGCTGGTGAGCTGCGCCTTGATGTCGGGGCGCTCGTCCAGGATCTTTTTGAAGTTGGGCATGTACTCTAAGTAGTCGCTGATGGGCAGGAGCTTGTGGCGGGAAGCGTACTTGTTGATCTCGCCGGCGGTCATGCCCGCGTGGTAGATGGCGTCAGGCTGATTCTCGGCATTGCCCAGGATCAGGTTCTTCTGCTGGCTGTAAACGGACTCGGACACGTTCTCCCAGGAGACGTTCACGTTGGTGCTCTCGTAAAGATCCTGCATGACCTTCATGTCGTTGTAGTCAAGAGCGGACGCGTTCTTGGAGGAATAGATGGTGAAGGTGATGTCCTGAGCGCCCTTGTCGTTGAGGATGGGGGCGCTGGTGTCGGCCCACTGGTAGCCGTACTCGGAGACCAGGGAGTCAACGTCGGCGCTGTCGCGGTCGTCGTTTCTCTTCCCGCCGCCACCGCCGCAGGACGCCAGGGTCAGCACCATGGCCAGGAGAAGAAGGATGGATACTGTCTTTTTCATTTTTTGACCTCCATAATATTTTGCTTGGGTTTTTGTCTCAAATCAGCCCTTGAGGGAGCCGATCATAACGCCCTGGCTGAAGTATTTCTGTACGAAGGGGTACAGGCACAGCACGGGGACGCTGGACACGATAACGGAGACGTACTTGATCTGGTTGGCCATGCGGTACTGCTCCAGAATGGTCTCACCTGTGCCGCCCATGGTGCTCTCGGAGGCGATGAGGATCTCCTTCAGGACCAGCTGCAGGGGGTACATGTTCTCGTTCTGCAGGAAGATCATGGCGTTGAAGTAGCTGTTCCACTGGCCGATGGCGTAGTAGAGGGCCATGACCGCCAGGATGGCCTTGGACAGGGGCAGGACCAGGGAGGTGAACACCCTGTACTCGCCGGCGCCGTCGATCTTGGCGGCTTCCACCAGCCCATCCGGGATGCTGGTCTCAAAGAACGTCTTGGTCATGAAGAGGTTCCACACGGAGAGGATGGAGGGGAGCACGATGGCCCAGATGTTGTTGATGAGGCCCAAAGAGCTCATGACGTTGTAGAAGGGGATCAGGCCGCCGCCGAAGAACATGGGAATGATGAAGTAGATCATCCAGAACTTCTTGCCGGGGATGGTCTTGCGGCTCAGGCCCCAGCCGGCGGGGATGGTCACCGCCAGGGACAGGATCACGGTGAGGCCGGTGTAGATGATGGTGTTGAGATAGCCTCTCCAGATGCTGGTCTCCTGGAGGATCCGCTTGAAGCCGTCCATGGTGATCTGCACCGGGTACAGGATCACCTGGCCGCCCAGAACGGCGTCCGGGTCGGAGATGGAGGCGATGACGATGAAGTAGAGCGGGTAGATGACGATAATGGCCATCAGGGTCAGGAAGACGGTGTTGATGGCGTAGAACACCTTATCGCCCGCGGAGAGGCGGATGGGAGCGCGCTTCGTCGCTGCTTTTACTGACATTTCTTTTTCCTCCTTTACCACAGGGAATTCTCGGAGAACTTCTTGGAGGTGGTATTGGCGATGATCAGCAGGATCACGTTGATGATGGAGTTGAACAGGCCGATAGCCGTGGCGTAGCTCTGGTTGGGAACGCCGGTAAGACCCTGCTTATAAACGTAGGTGGCGATGATCTCGCTGACCTCCAGGTTGCCGTCGGTCATCATCAGCAGGACCTTCTCGTAGCCCACGCCCATGAGGCCGCCGATGGACATGATGAGCATGACGCTGATCATGGGCATGATGGCCGGCAGGTCCACGTGGATGACCCGCTGGAAGCGGGAGGCGCCATCCAGGATGGCCGCCTCATGCTGGCCCAGGTCCACGTTGGAGAGGGCCGCGATGTAGATGATGGAGGACCAGCCGAAATCCTGCCAGTTGGAGGAGAGGATGTACAGGGGCCGGAAGGCCTTGCTCTCCAGGAAGTAGGAAACGCGCTCGCCGCCGAAGTGGGCCACGATGTTGTTCACCAGACCGTAGCGGCCGAAGAACAGGGTCAGCATACCGACCAACACCACCAGGGAGATGAAGTGGGGGCCGTTGAAGATGGTCTGCAGGGTCTTGCTCATCTTCTTGCTCTTCATGGCGTTGAGCATCAGGGCGATGATGATGGGCAGGGGGAAGCCGATGATGAAGCCGTAGATGCACAGCAGGAAGGTGTTCTTCATCAGGGGCCAGAACTGCACATCGGTGAAGAACCGGGTGAAGTTCTTGAAGCCGATCCAGCGGGTGTACTCGCCCAGAATGGGGTCACCGGGCATGAAGTCCTGGAAGGCGATGAGCACGCCGTAGATGGGCAGGTAGTTGAACAGGAACACGACGAGCACCGCGGGGAAGATCATGATCAGGAACGGGTGGTTGTCCCGGAGCCTTCTCCATGCCCTGGCGGATTTGCTGGCGCCCTTCTGCACCGCGTTGGCCGGCGCCTGGGAGCCGGGGCCGTCTTTGACTTTTTGCATATGTATTCTCCTTTCACCTTTGAAGGTAGAATTGAATTACAGCAGGTTGTTTCCGTCGGCGCCGAAGAGGTGGCAGAGGGAGGGATTGAAGGAGAAGTTGACGTTCTTGCCGATGGAGTGGGCGGTAACATCCAGGCCCGCCGTGGGGATCACCGCCACAACGTCGTTCCCCTGGAC
>CANRMY010000035.1 GCA_947631845.1 uncultured Oscillospiraceae bacterium
GTCTTTCCCTTGGGAATGTGTACTTTCAGGCGGAAAATGCCGGTCATGTTCTGGCCGATGTCGAAGACCGTCTCCCCGGCTGGCGTGTGGAGCACCTCCTTGACGGGCAGCTCCTGCCACACCTTCACCGGCGGGCTCAGGCGGGCTCTCAGCTGGGCTTTCGGGGCCTCAGCGGGCGACGCGGGCACCGGCGCGGTCTCTGGCAGGGTCATGTCCACGTGCTCCCCGTCGTAGATGTTGGAGAAGGTGACGCCGCCCCGGGTGACAAGCCAACTTTCGTCGGTGCCGATGACATCCTCCGTGCCGTCCTCATAGCTTATGTCAACCTCCGCCAGGAGCTTCCAGTCGTCCCCATAGTACCCCGCCTGTCCGGGCTTGGAGACAAAGCCGAAGCGCCCGGAATACCAGCCGTTTCCCAACTCCACGGCGAGTGTACCGCCGTTTTTGAGCGCGTCCGTCACGTCGTACGTCTGGTACTGCACCCACTCGTGGTAGTCGTTGCAGAAGGGGGTGAGGTGCTCGTCGCCCACCTTCGCGCCGTCGATCCGCGCCTCGTAGAGCCCTAACCCGCAGATGTAGAGCCGCGCCGAGGCCACCTTGCCCCTGACTTCAACGCGCTTTGAAAAGATGGGGTGCCGCGCCTCCGCCCGGTCACAGCCGATCCAGTTGGCCTGCCAGGGCTCGTCCAGCTTTGCCGTCTCGAAGAAGCACACCGGCCCGTCCGCCACGCGCCAGAAATAGCGCGTTCTCGGCGTCAGCGCCAGCTCCGGCCGGGCGCACAGGGGGTCGAGTATTTCCTCGCCGGAGTCGTATACAAGATCCCGAAGTTGCGCGTCCCGGGCGATCAGGAGCCGCCCGTTTCCGCCCTTCCAGGTGAAGACGGGTTTTCCCAGATCGAACCCCAGGGGGTTTTCCAGATGGTTTACCTTGCAGTCGTAGATCATAGTCCTTCCCTCACTCCAAAATATACTTTTTCAGCGCCTCAAAGACGGGCGCATAGCCGCCGGCGTAGATGTGAACGCCCTCCACGGTGATGTCCGCCCGGAGATTGCCGTGCTCGTCCTTCAGGCCGTCGTTCACGTCGATATAGCTGAATCCAAACGCCTCCGCCAGCGCTTTCACCCTCCTGTTGGTGTCGTCAACGGCGGCGTTTGTGCGGGTGGCGGCCCAGACCGGCGGCTCCGGCAGGTCGTGGTTCACCGGGTAGTAGGCCATGACGTAGACCTTCGTCTCCGGCAGCCGCTCCCGGATGCGGCCCATGATCTCCCGGTAATTCGTGAGAAGCCGCTCCTGCCAGCGCTCCCCGAAGGTGTCGGCGTTTATGTCGTTGGTGCCGATGTTCAAAAAGAGCTTTTTGGGCTCCAGGTCAAAGAGAACCGTGTCCATCTCCCGGAGAAAATCGTCCGTGGTGAACCCGCCGACGCCCCGGTTGTAGACGGTTACGGGAAGTCCGGCACTCAGGCAGTACTCCGCCACAGGGAACTGCTCCATCAGGGACGAGCCCGTGAAGAGGATCTGTCCCTTGCGGGCGAAGCGGTTCATCTCCCGAAAATTGCGGACCTTCCGCTCCTGCTCCCGCTTCTGGCCCGTTTGCATCATCTTGCCAAGGGACGTAAGCTTTTCCACAAGCTCCTCCCTTGTGGCGGCGCTCATGTCGAAATTTGTCGGTTTCATTTTACTCCTCCTCCACAGTCACGGCGTTGTCCCGGATGACATTGGCGTACCACCGGGCGCTGTCCTTGGGGGTGCGGGCCAGAGTCTTATAATCCGTCCGGCAGATGCCGTAGCGGCATGTGTATCCCGCGGACCACTCAAAATTATCCAAAAGGCTCCAAAGGAAGTACCCCCGCACGTTCGCCCCGGCCTCGATGGCACGGGCAAGGCGCGTCAGGATGTTTTCAAGGTATTCGACGCGGTCAAGGTCGTGGACAATACCGTTTTCATCCGGCGTCTCCATGGTTCCGGGGCAGCCGTTTTCCGTGATGTAGACAGGGATTCGGAGCTTATATTTCGTCCTCAGCAGCTCCAGCACGTCAAAGAGGGCGTCGTAGTCCCAGCCCTCCCGAGCGCTCTTCTGGAAGTTCCCGCCCTGGTCGCCGGTGAGCTCCACCTTGCAGTCCGCCCGGTCATGGATGGCGTTATAAAAGTTGAGGCCATAGAAGTCCAGAGGCTGGCGGATGGTCTCAAAGTCGCCGGGGAGGATCTGAGGATAGATCCCCTTCTCCCGCATGTACCGCTCGTGGAGCTGGGAGTACCCGCCCAGGAAAAGGGGGGTCAGGAACATCCCGTACCCCTGCGTCTCGTTTTGGAGTTGCGCCAGAAAGCGGTCGTCGGGATCATCAGGCCTGTCCGGGTAGTGGTGCCAGACGTCCACGGTGATACCGATCCGCGCGTTCGCGAAGCCATAGGACCGAAACAGCTTCACCGCCTCCCCGTGGGCCACCAGGAGATGATGGAGGCACTGGCGGGCGTATTTCTCATTGCGCAGTCCCGGCGCGAAGAAGCCCAGGGCGTGGCCCACATAGACGGCGATGGGCTCGTTGAAGGTGATCCACATGTCCACGTCGTCGCCGAAATTGTCAAACAAGACCCTGGCGTACTCCAGATACCAGTCCACGAACGCCCGGTTTCCAAAGCCGCCCATGTTCTGCAGATCCTGAGGCAGATCCCAGTGGTAGACGGTGGCGCAGGCGCGGATGCCCGCTTTTTTAAGCGCCGCCAGAAGGCTCTTGTAGTAGGCGATGCCCGCCTCGTTCACCCGTCCGATGCCCTCCGGCAAAATGCGTGACCAGGAGAAGGAGAAGCGGTAGGCCTGTATACCCAGGCTCTTCATGAGCTCCACGTCCTCCGGCCAGCGGTGGTAGGCATCACAGGCCACATCGGGTGTGTCCAGGCCATAGCGGTGGGTGAACACGTCCCAGATGGACGCCCCCCGCCCGTCATCGTTTGCCGCGCCCTCCACCTGCGCGGCGGCTGTTGCCGTACCCCAGAGGAAGCCCTGGGGGAAGGAATATTTTTTCATGCGTTCACCCCTCCGCCACGGCCAGCACGGCCATATTCTCCCGTCCCGGCAGCTTTACGGTATACCTCCCCGAAACGCCTCTGGCCGCCGTCTCGTCCGTCATGTTCCAGGTGTCCAGCACACGGATGGTGTAGGTCCTGTCCTCCGGTAGCTCCAGGGTATCCCTTGTGATGGGCCGGGTATCGTGGAAGCGGAGGTACACGTCCGTGCCGATATGGCCGTACCAGCCCATCTCGGAATAGGCGTAGGACTCGGCATCCGGGCTTTTGGCCAGGGCATCGGCAAATACGTAAAAATGCTTGGGAAGGTCCTCAAGGGCCGCCTCTCTCTCCTCCTCCGACGACCTCATAGCCTTCAAAAGGCGCGAGAGAAAGGTGGGCTCCCCCTCCAACTGTCCCGGCAGGGACTCAATGATTGTTCGGCAGAACCCGATCCGTGCCGGGCTCTCCCCGTGGAGGACGCCGCCCTTGGCCCACCAGAGCACGTCGTCGTCGGAGTAGAAGGTCTCCCCGTGGGTGCACCAGGCCCCCTGGGAGACGCACCGCCAGAAGCGGCGAACCATCTCCTGCCCGGTGATGGAGCCCCAGAAGGGCTCGATGTCCCCCTCATAGGCGCACTCGTCCACGATCACGGGCTTGCCGGCAAACCGCTCCTGCCATACGGGCAGACGCAGAAGATCCTTGGACTGTATAGAGGCGTGGGTGATGCGGGGGCGGTTGGCGTCCCAGACGTTGAAGACGTTGTGGCAGGAGAGGGGGTGACCGTAGGGATCATGGTCGGAGACGAAAGCCTCGATGTCCTGCCACTCCTCCACGGTTCTGGCTGTCAGCTCGTACTCATTGGCAAGGCTCCACCAGATGTTGGGGAAAGCCGCCAAACGACGGGTCAGGTAGTCGAGATAGGTCAGGTCTTTCTCGTGCCCCATTCCGTTGAAGCCCCAGCGGTCATAGGGGTGGAATAAAATGAGGTCGGCCTGGATGCCCAGCGCGTCCAAGCGCCGCAAATTGTCCTCCAGCGCGTCCCAGAAAGCAAAAGAGGGCCGGGACGTGTCCCAGGTGCCGTCCGCGTTCTTCTCAAAGGCGTAGTGTTCCGGCTCGTTTTTGTTGAAGTCGTAGTCCTTGGGGAACACGCACAGCCGCACCTTGTTGAAAGGCGCGGCGGCCAATGTCTCAAAGGTCTGTTCTATGAGTTCTTTTGACTGGTGCAGTAAGGCATAGACGGTGGTGCCGAAGGGGTGGAAGGGCGTCCCGTCGGCGTAAGCAAAGCCCCTGCCCCGAGCTCTCACCGGGCCGTGGGTGCTGGCCGGAGCGCAAATCTCCCTGCCCTCACCGGTAACGGCGCCGGAGACGCGCCAGGTATACTCCCCCGGCTCCATGGGCAGAAAGCGGATCTTGTATACGCCCTCCCCGGCGTAAAAGCCCGGAACGGTCACCGTTTTTCCCTCATGGGTGAATTCCGCCCGCACGTCCGCCCGCGCCCATTTTTCCTGAAGCTCCTCCCCCCGGAAGGAAAGCTCAAACGTCTCATACTGCCTCATAAAGATGCCTCCTTTAAAAATTCGTATCAAAGAAACATGGTACAATATCCGCATTTGCAAACATTGTACCATGTCCTACCGATTCCGTCTATCCAGATTTCCGACAAAACGTACCAAAAAGCCGTGACGGTGCTGTTACAGCCCCGCGAAAACCCGCATGGCCCGCTCCGCGTCCGCCGCCATAGCCTGCTCGGCCTCCAGCGCCAGGTCGTGGAAGAAGGTCACATCCTCCCGCTCCAAAAGCTCCCTTACCGCCGTAACGCCGGCGCGTGACATATAGCTGTAATAATTGATTTTCCGAAGACCATATCGGATACCGGTGCGGTAGTCCTCCGGGGAGACGCCGCTGCCGCCGTGCATCACCAGGGGCAGGCCCGTTTTCTCGGCAATGACCCGGACGCGCTCTAAGTCCAGCACGGGCTTTGCTTTGTAGATCCCATGGGCGGTACCGAAGCTGGGGGCAAAGGCGTCAATGCCCGTCTCCCGGCAAAATTCCACCGCCTGATCGGGGTCTGTGTAGACGGGCCCTCCGCCCGTGGCGCCGCCGCCCTCTCGGGATGCCAACGCCCCCAGCTCCGCCTCCACGCCGCAGCCCACCGCGTGGGCCATCTCCACGGCTTTTGTCGTGTTGGCGAGATTCTCCTCATAGGGCAGAAGGCTCCCGTCGTACATGACTCCGGTGAAGCCCAGCTCCAGCGCCGTTTGCAGATACGCCAGCGTCTCACAGTGATCCAAATGGACGCAGACCGGAACCTTTGACTGTCTGGCCGCGTCCAGCATCACGGGGCCGATCCTTGCGAGGGGCGACACCTCCTCGTGGAGCTGGGCGTGGGCCAGGATCACCGGCACATCCAGCTTCTCCGCCGAGGTCACCACCGCGTTGACACACTCTAAATTCGGCGTGTTGAAGGCCCCCACGGCGAATTGTTTTTCCTGCGCGATTTTCAATATCTCAACAAGATTTACAAGCATGATTACACCTCCGCAAGTCCCTTAAGGAACGATATGACCCGCTCCATCACTGCGTCCTGATAGATGAGGTCGTCCCCGTGTCCCGCGCCCTCGATGTAGACAAGCTCCGCCGGAACGCCGTGGGACGTAAGCGCGTCGTACATCTGGCGGCTCTGAACCGGATCCACAACGATGTCGGCGGTGCCTTGAAGGATGAGGAAAGGCGGGGTCTTCCCGGAGACCAGGCACGCGGCGCTGGCGCTCTCCGCCCGCTCCTTTGTGTAACCTGGCCCCAGCAGGGCCTCCACGAGCCAGTACGGGAGGCCGGTGGAGGGCGGGATGGGCTCGGTGGGGAGCTTCACAAGGCCATAGACGTCCACCACGCCCTGAACGGCGCTGCTCACGTCTGTGTGCTCGCCCACATCCAGCCCCGGCACGTCCCCGGTGACGCCCAGGAGGCTGGCCATGGTGCCCCCCGCGGATTCGCCCATGGTGAAGATGTGCTCCGGGTCGATGCAGTATCTGTCCGCGTTGGCCCGGAGGAACCGAACGGCAGCCTTCACATCCTCCAGTTGGGCAGGAAACTGAGCCTGGGAGCTTACGCGGTACTCCACACTGGCCACAACGAACCCCGCGTCCGCGATGCGCACCATCTCCGGCAGCCAGACGGTGGTATCCACGTCCATGAACCCGCCGCCGCAGACCCACACCAGGCACGGAAGCGGCCTGTGTCCCTCCCGGTTTTTTGGCATGATGATGTCCATTTTAAGCTGATCCCATGTGGCGTTGAACCAACCGGGAACCGTGGCGAATACCACGCCGGGAACCAGGGACAGCACATCCCGCCGGTGTTCTATCTTCACAGTCTCGATCATTTTCTGTCCTCCCTTTCAATCATTCTGATTTTTACGGAATAAGTGGCCGTCTCTCCGGGCGTCAGGAATTTGAGTCTCCCGCTTTTGCGCATGGCGCCCCGCCCGTCCGGGGTGCAGTTGCCGCACTCCAGGCCCAGGACGTAATCCCGGACGCCCATCATCTTCCACTCCACAAAGCCGTCCAGCTCTTTGGCGTCAAAGGCGATGGCAAGCCCCATTTTGAGCTTGGGCTGCCATATCTCGGCGCGGCCCCGTCCGTCCGGGAAGGTGTGGTAGTAGCACCGCTCCTGATACCCCGGCGTGGGCTTTTCCATGCGCATCCAGTTCTCCAGGTCCTCCGCCGCGTGGTCATCCCGGGGCGTCACGCGCTCGCTTGGGATGGTAATCACGCTGTCCTCGTCCAAAAGCGGATAGCCCATGTTCATGTGGTATAGAATTTCAACCGGCTCTATCCTGTCTCCGGTGTTGGTGACAGTGTCCTCGATTTCAAGCTCCGGGGCCGTCTTGGAGACGCGGATACAGCGGGAAAGTCTCAGCTTCCGGTCAAAGATGGTCTCGTCATTCATCTCGCCGTGGATCTCAAAGCAGTCCTCCCCCTCGGTCCACCAGCTGTGCTCCGCCGGGGTGTTGGCGATGGAGCCATGAAGGGGCAATGTCTCGCCCTCGTCCGTGTTGGGGCTTCCCACGTTGTTAAGACCGCAGGTAGTGAGAAATCCAGCGGTAAAGGAGCGCAGCCAACCCGACTCCCGGTTGTCGTAATAGGCCGGCGCCACATAGCCGCAGGGAGACATATAGCTTACATTGACCCCCTTGAAGCGCAGGCGGGAGATGTCGCAGCACCTGTCCGGCACAACGGCCAGGTCAAGTCCGGCGGCGGTGTGGATCTCCAAGAGCTTGAGACCGTCTCCCCTGCCCCCCACCAGCCGGTGTTCCTCCACGCCTTCGATTTGGGAATTATGTCCAATATACGGATTCATTGGTTCTCCTCCATCAGCGGCCTGACGGCGCTGTAAAGCCGCCTGTACCGCTCGTAAATTTTCATATACCGGTCGTGGGCGTCGGCGCGTGGACAGTATGTCTCCGTCTCCCGCACCATATGGATCGCGGCATCCGCCAGATCCCGGAACGCGCCCACGGCGATGCCGGTAAGCATGGCGCTGCCCACAGTCCCCACGTCGGCTGTCTCAAGGGCGGTGATGGGCATTCCCAAGATGTCCGCCTTCATCTGCATCCAGGCCCGGCTTTTCGCCCCGCCGCCGGTGGCCCGGAGGCTTGTGAAGCGTATGCCGGAGCCCGCCAGGGCATCGAAATTTAAGCGCATCTCATAAGCCACGCCCTCCATGCAGGCCCGGTAAAGCTCCGCCGGTGTAGTGGCGGTGGTGAGGCCCAGGATCGCGCCCTTGGAGCCAGTGTCCATGTACGGCGTTGCCGCGCCGGCGAAGTGCGGGAGCACCAAAAGCCCCGTGGGTCCCTCGCCCTCATATTCCGCTTCCAGCTGCGCGTTAGTCTTCCCCTTACCGAAGGTGTCCCTAGCCCACTGGATTAGAGCCCCGCCGGTGTAGGAGAAGGCGTAGGCCACGTACTTCCCCGGAACCGCGTAGGGCACTACGGAGAAATACCCCTTAGCCATCACGCCGATGTCCGGGAGGCTGTCGTAAATGGGGGTCAGGCACTCCACCGTCCCGGCCCCGTCCACGGCGGCGGAGCCGTCGAAAACGCCGGCTCCCACCGCGGCGGCCACCTGGTCGTGGCTGACAGAGACGACCAGGCAATCCTGGAGGCCCGTCTTGCCGGGTACTGTTTTCCCAGCGGGCGTCCCGGTGGGGACAGGGCGGGAGAAAAGCGCCCGGTCTATCCCGGCGGCGGACAGTATTTCCTCCGACCAGGTAAGCGCGCTTATGTCAAAGGCCATGGTTCGCGTCGCCAGAGAGTAGTCGATCTGCGCTTTACCGGTGAGGCTCCACACCACATAATCTTCAATCAAAAAGATGTGCCATGCCTTTTCAAAAACCTCCGGGCGGTGCTTCTTCACCCACATGATTTTAGAAATGGAGTACATCTCATGGGGCGCAAGGCCGGTGATTTGGGCGATCCTGTCCGCGCCAAGCTTTTCTGTGAGTTCCGCGCACTCCTCTACCCCTCTGGGGTCGGTATAGAGCATGGCAGGCATCAGAGGCGCACCCTTTTCGTCCACCAGTACGCAGGTCTCCCCGAAGCTGGTAACGCCAATGCCGGCGATGTCCGGGTACCTGGCCGCCATCTCGCCGATGACGCCGTACACCCCGTCCAGAACAGCCCCGGCGTCGATCTCGTGTCCGCCTAAATCCCGTCTCACGGGGTAGTCCCGGTAGGCCTTGTCCAGAGTGTTCCCGTTTTCATCGAACACCGTCAGCTTGCAGCCGGTGGTGCCGATGTCCAGTCCCGCAATCTTCATTCTTCATCCGCCTCCAAAAATGCCGCGTCCTCCCGGCTCAAAGGTGTCAGGGCCGCGAAGATGTTCTCCGGGAGCCTTGCGGGGTTTGTGGTGCTGACCAGGGCAAAAACATTCATGGGGCTTGAGAACACATACCGCATGGCCACCTGGGGTACGGTACAGTGATCGCGCTTTGCCAGGGTCTCCGCGTTTCGGAGCCTGCGCATATTCTCCGGGCACAGATAGCCCTTCTGTGCAGGCCCGTCCAACGTCTTTTTTGCCGCTTCCTCATCAAAGGATTTGAATCGTCCGCTGAAAAAGCCCCTGCCCAGGCTGGAATAGGCCAGGACGGGCATCCGCGTTTCGGCGTACCAGGCCCTGTCCTCCTCATGCTCCGGGCCTGAGACGGTGACACATCCGCCGCCCCATGGATCGGAGACCTGGCGGGCAAGTCCAAAGTTGGGGCTGGAAACGGAAAATCCTTCCAAACCGTGGGCGGAGGCGTATTCATTCGCCTCCCGGATGCGCTCCACCGTCCAGTTGGAAACGCCGAACACCCGGATCTTTCCCTGCTTTTTGGCCTCATTCAGAGCGTCGATGAATTCCGATACCGGGGTGTTGGGGTCATCCCGATGGAGCAGGTAGATGTCGATATAGTCCGTCCCCAGCGTTTGCAGACTCTTGGCAAGTTCCTTCTCGATTACTTCACGGTTGACCCGGACATTTCCCTTTCTGTCCACATTGCCGCATTTCGTAAGCAAGACCACCCGCTCCCGGTTATTTCTGGCCCGGATCCAGTTCCCCAGGCTTTTCTCCGCGCTGCCGTAGCCTCTCGCGCAGTCAAAGGCGTTGATTCCGGCGGAGAGGGCCGCATCCAGAATGGCCCCGGCATCTTTCCCCATGAGCATGGGGAGAATGGCCGTGCCGAAGAAGATACGGGAGACAGGCTTGTCGATTCCCGCGATTTGCCCGTAAGGTGGGGCCGCAATGTCCCCTGTTTCATAGGCGCGTATATTTCTCACATAGCCGGCGATGTATTTATCATGCTCCATGCCGTGAATCCCTTTCACCGCGGCGTACTCAATGCAGGCCACTCCGTCGAAGCCCTCAGAGACCAGCTTCTCCACAAAGGGACGCAGGGGCACGATCCCTGCCCCGGTGGGGACGGCGCGGATACGTTTCCCGTCCTGACATGCCTCGCCGGTGGGAAAATCGCCCCGAACCACGTCCTTCAGGTGGACCCGGCGGGTCCTGTCCTTCAGGGCATCATAGGCGGTGATGAGGTCGGTATCAGGCTCCGCCACCATAAAGTTGGCGGTATCAAAGACGAATCCAAGTCCGGGGACACCGTCCAGAATCGCGCGGCAGTCGGCGACGCCCGCCAGAGGCTTATGTCTCTGCGGGGTGTCCTCAAACAGTACCTCGATGTCCCGCTCCGCCGCCCGGTTCACCGCCATGGAGAGCATCTCTATGGCTCGGAAGAGCATCTCCTCCCGCCGAAGCGCCCGACAGGCCGCCTCGTCCCCGTGTCCGGGAATGACCATCAGAGACCGGACACCCATCTCACCGCACAAGTCCAGCGCCTCGGTGAGCTTTTCGGGAAATCGCTCCACGTCCTTATAGAAAGGCAGCGGCGCGATGATACATCCGCAGGTGACGCCGGACTCGTCAAACGCTTTTTTCAGGTTATTCACTCCGTAGAGCCAGACCTCGGAGGCCATCAAGTCCACCGTATCGATCCCGTTATCCTTGGCAAGACGGCACAGTTTGGGCCCATCCATCTGCCGTTTCAGCCGCTCCGTCAGAAACGAAAATGTCATCAGAGAGAGCTTCATCCGTCTATCTCCACCCATTCATAGCCCAGATACGTGGTGAAGGCTTCCTTGAGGATGTCCTTGACATGGCCCTCGCAGATGGAGGTGTGGTGCTTGAAGCCGTCCCGAGCCAATTTGATAAGCTTATTCTGGAGGTCGGGGATCTCCGCCACGCCGCCGCAGCCGAAGAAGGTGTCCTCGATGGGGTCGTCGGTAAATTTGGCCTCAGAAGCATAGACGATGATTTTCCCGTCCTTCGTCTGGCAGTTGGAGATGGTGATGTCCATGGGCTTGATGCGCCCCTCGTTGCAGCCCCAGCCGGAGCCCGGGTCGTTCTTGGCGAACATCTTGTGCTCCGTGACGGTTCCCTTGCCCGCCATCAGGCTCTGGGCCACAGGGCCGCAGTGGAAGAGGATGACCTTATTTTCGTCGTCCCCGTAGTTGTTGTTCCAGTCGAGGACAGCCGTGGGTCCCTCGGTAGCGAGACTCATAGCACGCATGGTGATGGCGGAGCACATATCGATCTCGCAGGAGGCCGCGATGCCCCGGTCGTTGAGCTCCGAGAGCAGGACACAGGGGCAGACCCTGAGATATGTCTCCATCTCGTTCCAGCACCGCAGGGCCAGGGCGTCCAGATGATACTCGTCTATGTACTCGTCGATGACCACACTCACCTTCGCCAGGGTCAGGGCGTTGGCGGCGGGGACATGGGAGAAATCCGTGTAGTTTTTGAGGTGTTCAAGCTTTTCCTCCACAACGGGGTCGTTATCCGTCTTCTCCCCCACCTTGGCAAAGAGCTCGGAAAGGTCGAAGGACTCCACGTTGATCCCCATCTTCTGCATGGCGATCTCATCAAACCGCACGGTCTTGAAGGCGGTGGTCCGTGCGCCGATGCAGCCCAGGTTAAAACGTCTCATGCCGTTGACTACCCGGCAGATGGCGGCAAAGTCCCTCAGATTCTCTTGGAATTTGGGACTCAGCGGATGGACAACATGGGGCTTTAAGACCGTGAAGGGCACGCCGCACTGGGTGAACACGTCGGTGACGGAGAACTTGCCGCAGTAGGCATCCCGCCGGTGGGCAAAGTCCAGCTTTCCGATCTCGTCGGGGTATGCCTGCATCAAAATCGGCACGCCGGCGTCCTGGAGGGCGGTGATGGCGCCGTTCTCGTCGGCAAAGATGGGCATGGAGAAGATGACCCCGTCGTACTGCCCCTTATGCTCCCGGAGCCAATTTGCGTAAAGAAGTCCCTCGTCCCTTGTCTCCACGCCGCCGTAGCGTGTCAGCTCCTTATCCATCATGATGTAGTCATAGCCCGCGTCCGTCACGGCCTTCACCATGTCGTCCCGGGCGCCATAGATGAGTTCCCCGGGCATAAAGCCCCGGTTGCAAAAGCACAGCGCAAATGTCATTTTTTTCATATCGGTACTCCTCCCAATTTGATTTGATGAGGATATTGTACCGCGCGCGGGTGCACCCGGAAATGTCAGGAGCCTACTTCGCGGGACGCATTTATAACATATTTCGATTTTACTTATGGATCATCCCCGGAATTCCCCGGTTTCTTCTTGAACTTATGGGCCGGATATGATATTCTTTACGGGAGGTGACAGTTATGGACGAGCGGACTGCGGACAGGCTTGCGAAATTTACGTCTCTTCGGGACATCCTGGCTTTTCGCCCCTCCGGGGAGCGGGACTGCTTCTATCAGGAGTCCCTTTGCCCCTTCTTTCTGATGCTCATGCGGGCGGAGGCGGCGAGCGCGGAGCGTGCGGCGATTTCTGTATACACCCCCTCAGAGCAGGTGATCCTCCCGCCGGATTACTTGGGCCACGGGCGCACGGAGGACAGCCAGCACCGGCACAACTCCTTCGAGTTCACCTATGTGCTGGAGGGGAGCATGTACCAGCTGGTGGAGGGAAAGCGCTACTACTACCCCGCCGGGAGCTGCTGTCTCATGAATTGGGACACCCTCCACACCGAGGAGGTCTCCACCGGCTTCACCTGCGTCTTTCTCTCCGTGACGCGGGAGTATGTGGCGCATCTCATGGGCTGCGGCGACTCTTTGCTGTTTCCGGGAGAGGCTCGTTTTCTGGACAATCTCATTTTCCGATTTTTCCGTGAGAATTTGACGGTCTCCGGCCACAGTCCCGGGGATTTTCTGGATTTTGTCCCGAAAATCACCCAAAACGAACAGGTCGCGCTGGTCCATCAGATTTTTGAAGAGCTTCTCCGCGCCCTGATTTTGCCGTCAACCGGCACAACCTTCCGGCTTGCGGAGCTCTTTGTACACTTTACAGAACTTCTGGGAAACGCGGACTACTATGTGGCGGAGCATGTGACCGCCCGCAGCGGCATGGACACGCTTCTCTTTGCCCGCATTGACCGCATTCTCTCCGAGCGACACGGGCGGGTAAGCAACCGGGAGCTGGCGGAGATGCTGAACTACAACGGCTCCTACCTGGGGCGCATCGTAAAACGCCACACAGGCAGGAGCCTTTTTGAGTACAGTATGACCTTCACCATGGACTGGGCCGCCCGGGAGCTTATCTCTACCAATAAATCCGTAAGTGAAATTGCCTCAGAGCTGTCGTTTACGAACCTCTCCCACTTTTATAAGCTCTTCCACACCCGCTACGGCTGTACCCCCGGCGAGTACAGAGCCATGCGGAAAGCGTGAATCATCTCATTGGGGAGGTTCTATACACTTTTTCGCTTTTTTAGCATTGTGTTGATTTCAATTTTTACCGGGTGGAGCGGGCCGCGCTCGATAATGTCAATCAAGCGATTGACGGCGGCCTCGCCCATGACGGCGATGGGGATATGGACGGTGGTCAGGGGAGGATCAAAGACCTCGCACAGCGGCAGATCGTCAAAGCCGATAACAGCAATGTCCTTCGGGATGCTGTAACCCGCCTCCTTAAGAGCGCGGGCCGCTCCGATGGCGATGATGTCGTTGTCGGCGAAATAGCAGTTCGCCGGCTCCTCCCCGGCGGCCAGAAGCTCCCGCATGTCCTCGTATGCCCCCTCCTGAGAGGGGGTGAGTCGGTGGACGACGGATTTTGAGGAGGAGAGGCCGTTTTTGCGGATTGCCTTGTAAAACCCGTCCGCACGTTCCTCAAAGTTGTTGATGGAGTAGGACGAGTGGAGGTACCCGGGCTGGGTGCGGCGCTTCATGATGAGGTAGTCCGTTGCCAGAAAAGCGCCCTGCGTGTTGTTTATGAGGATGCAATCGCGCTCTAATGTCTCAAAATAGGAGTCCAAGAGCACCAGCGGCGTGCGAAGGCCGGAAAACCGCTTCACCGACGGAAGGTCCATCTCGGTTGCCAGGAGTATGATGCCGGCAAACCCGCCCTGATCCAGAGAGTATATCTCACCGTCTAACCTCTCGTCCTCGTAGAGATAGCGGATCACATAGTCATAGCTTCGCCTTTTGCACGTAAGGCTTATTCCGTCCGCCAGCGTTGCGAAAAAGGGGGTGTCGGCGACGACAGCCCCGCTTTTTTTGTATACGGCAAAGCAGATCGTCCCGTATGTCGCGGAAGCCACGGCCTTACGGGTAAAATCGTAGCCAAATTCCTTCGCCGCCGCCAAGACTCTCATGCGGGTGGAGGTGCTGACGCCGGGCTTGTTATTGAGCGCTAAAGAGACCGCCGCCTCGGAAATTCCGAGCTTACGCGCCAGCTCCTTTGCGGATATGGACGTTCCCGCCATAATATCGCCTCCCTATGAGGTAAGCATAACAAATTTAGTGAATTTAGTCAATATTCACTAAATTATTTCTATAAATTTAGTTCCTCTGGTCTTATGATAAGGAAAAAGGAGCGTGTGCGTATGGCGGAAACGTATGTGGTCGGTCTTGATCAGAGCACTCAGGGGACGAAGGCTGTTTTGCTCGATTCCGATGGGCGAATCGTTGCGAGAGCCTATGCCCCGCATAGACAGCTTATAAGTCCCGAAGGCTGGGTCTCCCACGGCGGGGAGGAGATTTTTGAAAACTGCGTGAAGCTCATCCGACGGGTGGTAGAGGCGGCGGGGATCGATAAAAGCGCCGTCTCCGCCATTGGTATCTCCAACCAGCGGGAGACGACGCTTGCCTGGGACAGGGAAACAGGTAAGCCAGCCGCCCATGCGGTGGTCTGGCAGTGCGCCAGGGGCAGAGAGATCACCGACGCGCTGACGGACGAGGGTTTTCGTGACCAGGTCCGGCAAAAGACCGGCATACCGCTCTCACCGTACTTTCCGGCGGCGAAGGCGGCGTGGCTCCTGCGGCACACAGGGGCCGGGGAGCTTGCAAAAGCGGGCCGCCTTTGCCTTGGCACGGTGGACGCATTTCTCGTCTATAAGCTCACCGGCGGGCGGGTGTTCAAAACGGACTTCTCCAACGCCTCCCGGACACAGCTTTTCAACATTCGTGAGCTTTCCTGGGATGCGGAGCTCTGCCGGGCCTTCGGCGTTCCTCTGGAGGCTTTGCCACAGGTGGAAAGCTCCGACGGGGACTTTGGTGCGACGACTCTGGAGGGATATTTTGACCGCCCCGTGCCTGTTTTGGCCGTGATGGGCGACTCCCACGCCGCGCTTTTCGGCCAGGGTTGTGTCCGACCCGGAATGGCAAAGGCCACCTACGGTACGGGCTCCTCCGTCATGATGAACGTGGGAAATAGACCTATCGACAGCGCCGGGGGCCTTGTCACGTCCCTGGCCTGGGGCAGAGGCGGCGCGGTGAGCTATGTGCTGGAAGGCAACTTAAACTACACGGGCGCCGTTATCACCTGGCTCAAGGACGATCTTGGCCTCATCGAAAACGCCGCTGAGACGGAAAAGCTTGCGGAAGAGGCAAATCTCGAGGACACCACCTACCTGGTCCCCGCCTTCACCGGCCTTGGCGCGCCGTACTGGGACGACACTGCAAGGGCGTCTCTTACCGGAATGTCGCGCCTCACGGGAAAGCGCGAGATTGTCAAGGCGGCCTTAGAGTGCATCGCCTTTCAGGTGACGGATGTGCTTCGTTCCATGGAGCGCGACGCGGGCCTTACACTTTCCGAATTGCGGGTAGACGGCGGCCCCACGGCAAACCGTTATCTCATGCGGTTTCAGAGCGACATCGCCGGTGTGAGGCTCCGGGTGCCGGTAAACGCGGAGCTGTCCGCCTTCGGCGCGGCGGCTATGGCGGGCATGGGCGCGGGAATGTTCTCCGAGGAGCTTCTGGAGCGCACCGCCGTCCGGGAAATCTATGAGCCCCGCATGACGGAGGCGGAGCGCAAGAAGAAATACAGCGGCTGGAAAGAAGCCGTTAACAAAACTATGGGGAGGAAATGAACATGGCAACTATCAAGCTTGGCTACGCGCCCACCCGCAGGAGCATTTTCAGCGCCCCGGACGCCCTCAAATACCGGGATCTCACCGCTGACCGCCTCCGTGAGATTGGTGTCGATTTTGTGGACATCGACGACATAAACGATGAGGGGCTTCTCTTCGATGAGAACGACCGTCTGAAGGTTTTGGAGAAGTTCCGGGCGGAGAAGGTGGACGGTATCCTCCTTGCCCACTGCAACTTCGGCACGGAGTACGTCTGCGCCCGCCTTGCCAGGGATCTTGGCGTACCGGTACTGCTGTGGGGCCCTTTGGACGAGCGGCCGGAGCCTAACGGCGTCCGCCTTCGGGATACCCAGTGCGGCCTTTTTGCAACCGGCAAGGTTTTGCGCAGGTTCCGGGTGCCGTTTACGTATCTCACCAACTGCCGCCTCAGTGATCCCGCCTTTGAACGGGGCGTGCGGGACTTTTTGGCGGTATGCAACGTGGTGAAGACATTCAGGAATATCCGTATTCTCCAGCTCGGTCCCCGCCCCTTTGATTTCTGGTCCACCATGTGCAACGAGGGCGAGCTTTTGGAGCGTTTCAATATCCAACTCTCCCCGGTGCCCCTGCCGGAGCTTACCGCCGAGGTGAAGCGGGCTATCGCCGACGGGGACGAGGTACAGCAGACCATCGCCTACTGCCGGGAGCACATGGACATAAGCGTCACCGACGGGCAGCTCACCAATGTGGCGGGCCTCGCCGTGGCTATGGAGCGGCTTATCAAAAAGTACCACTGCAACGCCGGCGCCATTCAATGCTGGAACGCCCTCCAGGACGAGCTTGGCATCATGCCCTGCGCCGCCAATGCGATCTTGAACGACAAGGGCATCCCCATCGTCTGCGAGACGGACATCCACGGCGCGATCACCGCGCTTCTGGTGGAGGCCGCCGATCTGGAGGGTCGCCGGAGCTTCTTCGCCGACTGGACCATCCGCCACCCGGATATTGAAAACGGCGAGCTTCTCCAGCACTGCGGCCCCTGGCCCCTCAGTGTGGCGGGGTGCCGGCCTTGCATCACCTACCCCCTGGCCTTTGACTTCCCCGGAGCCATCACCGCCGAGGCAAAGCACGGCGACCTGACCCTGGCACGTTTTGACGGGGATAACGGGGAATACAGCCTGCTTCTGGGCAACGCCAAGGGTGTGGACGGGCCGAAGGGCATGGGCACCTACCTCTGGGTGGAGGTACAGAACATCAAGCGCCTGGAGGCCAAAATCGTGGAGGGACCGTACATACACCACTGCGTCGGCATCCACAAGGACGTGGTGCCGGTGCTCTACGAGGCGTGCAAGTACATGGGTATCAAGCCCGACCTCTACGACCCCATCGAAGAGGACGTAAAGGCGTATTTAAGGGGCGAGTGACGTGGACAACCGAGAACTCACTATTCATAGCTGGGACCTCCGGCAGGATATTTTGGACATCGTGATGGCCGGAGGCGGCGGGCACATCGGCGGGGACATGAGCGTCCTGGCGCCGCTTTTGGTGCTCTACAAAAAGCACCTTCGCGTGACGCCGGAGACGGTGGATGACCCGGACCGGGACCGCTTCGTTCTATCCAAGGGCCACTCCATGGAGGCGTACTACGCCGTTTTATGCGACTGCGGCTTTCTGGACCTTGAGGATGTGAAGGCGCGCTTTAACAAACTGGGCTCGCCCTACATCGGCCACCCCCACAACGTCCTGCCCGGAATTGAGATGAACTCCGGCTCCTTGGGCCACGGCCTTCCCGTTTGCGTGGGGATGGCCCTGGCGGGGAAGATGGATAAGAGAGATTACCGGGTCTACACGATCATGGGCGACGGGGAGCTGGCGGAGGGTTCCGTCTGGGAGGCGGCCATGGCGGGGGCCAAGTTTGGCCTAGATAACCTCTGCGCCGTCATTGACCGCAACCGCCTCCAGATCTCCGGCTCCACCGAGGACGTGATGCCAGAGGACCCCCTGGAGGACCGTTGGGCGGCCTTCGGGTGGAATGTTCTGAGCGTGGACGGCACGAGCATCGACGCTCTTGACGCGGCCTTTGAGACGGCCAAAACAGTGAAGGGCACGCCCACAGTGATTGTCTCAAACTCTATTAAGGGGTACGGCTCTCCCGTCATGGAAAATAAGGCCGGCTGGCACCACAAGGTTCCCACGGCGGAGGAATATATGAAGATCAAGGCAGACTTTTTACGGGGAAAGGAGGCGGCTCAACATGCCCAATAAGATCCCCAACCGGCAGGCCATCTGCGAGACGTTGATGGAGCACGCCAAAAATGACCGGGACATCGTGGCCCTGTGCTCCGATTCCCGGGGCTCTGCCTCCATGACGCCGTTTTTTGACGCCTTCCCGGAGCAGTCCGTGGAGGTGGGTATCGCCGAGCAGGATTTGGTCGGCATCGCGGCGGGGCTGGCCGCCTGCGGGAAGAAGCCCTACGCCTTTTCACCGGCCTCCTTCCTCTCCACCCGAAGCTATGAGCAGTGCAAGGTGGACGTGGCATACTCGGACACCAATGTGAAGCTCATCGGCATCTCCGGCGGCGTCAGCTACGGGGCATTGGGCATGAGCCACCACTCCGCCCAGGACATCGCCGCCATGAGCGCCATCCCCAATATGCGCGTCTATCTGCCCTCGGACCGGCACCAGACGAAAAAGCTCATGGAGGCGCTTCTGCAAGATCAAAAGGGCGCCTACATCCGTGTTGGCCGGAACCCCGTGGAGGACATATATTCCGAAGATAACTGCCCCTTTGCCCTCGACCGGGCCACAGTTCTCCGGGAGGGTACAGACGTGCTTTTGGTCGCCTGCGGCGAGATGGTGCGCCCCGCCCTTGATGCTGCGGAGCTTTTAGCGGGGGAGGGGATAAGCTGTACCGTCCTCGATATGTACTGCGTAAAGCCCCTGGATGTCGAGACGCTTTTGAAATACGCAAGTAGCGCCAAGCTTATCGTCACCGTGGAGGAGCACGCCCCCACAGGGGGCCTGGGCTCCATGGTGGCCCAGCAAAT
Source organism: uncultured Oscillospiraceae bacterium (assembly GCA_947631845.1). Lineage (GTDB taxonomy): Bacteria > Bacillota > Clostridia > Oscillospirales > Oscillospiraceae > RUG626. Next base: position 18,959 of record CANRMY010000035.1, read on the forward strand.
AGGGGAGCATTGCCCCCGCTTTGTTAAAAACCTCTCTCTCCCCGATGCCCCTGTCATCACAGGAACCAGCCGGGAGGTATTTGATTACTACGGCCTTACCGCCGATGGGATTGCCGGAACCGTAAAAGGAATCATGGAAAGAGCATAAGAACAGCTGCGGATTCCGATTAACTACAAAGAGATTTCGGGATCCGTATTTCCCTAATTTTATTAGCCTATCTGTCATTTTGACGAGAAAGGCTCAAAAAGGGCTGTAAAAAGGAACCTGAAATGGTTTCTCTTCACAGCCCATATTTTATTATCTGTTTTTTACACTACGCGATTTTCTGCTCGCCCCAGCGGATGTGGAAGCGGCCTTCATCGTCCTCCTCACGGCGCATCAGGAGGGAGAGGATGTTGTAATCAACACCGAACCTCTCGTAGATCTCGTCAAGATCGGTATCCTGCCCCTTCATAAAGAGGTTGATCTTCTCTTTAGCAAGTACCATTTGGAGAAGGTTGGATTCCAAGCTTCCGGTGTAGTTGAGAAAGTAGATGTCCTTGTATTCGGTTGAGGTGTAGCGAATGAAGCGCATGTAGAATTGGCTCATCCCGGAGTTGTTGTAGTGCATCTCCGGGATCATAATTTTGTTGACGTACTCAAAATTCACGCTGGAGGGAAGACTCTGCTGGGTACAGAGCAAAATGCCGTTTCCGCTTTCCCGCAGAGTTTTGCGCAGGGCACGGCGTTGGGCGAAGGTCTTGGTGGAGCCTGTGACGGTGAAGAGCGGACGTCCGGGGAGGTATTCCCGAAACGCGGCGGCGTAGGCGTCCAATACGCTTTGGTGACGGACGCCGATGGCGACGATCTCATCATCCCATTGGGACGCCATCTCCACGGCTGTCATGATTTTCAGCGGTGTTTCGCCTGTATACTCCCGTAGTGTGTTGGGTGCCGCCGCGACCCTGAGCATCAGCGTGATCTGCTGTACGAGCTTCATCATGGCATCCTTTCGGGAGTTGCCGGTGGACGCGAAATAGGTGCGCTGGATCCTCTCAAATTCCTTCATCACAACGTCGTAGACGGCACGCTCTTCGGCGGTAAAGGTCAACGGCACCTGATGGACACGGCGGATCTCCTTCCCCGTAACCTCCTCAAAGGTGCGCGTGATGACCGTCTTACCCAAAATGTCATTCAGCGCGTCGGCGTTATAGATGTCCTGGGTGCGTTCCCCTATGCCGAACACCGTGGGTTTCTCCGGCAGATGACATGAGGAAAACAGCGAGTATCCCTTCTTGTAAGCCGGGATGGGGTAACCGTAATAACGGTTTATATCGCACCTCATCTCATTGTCCTCCCTGCTGTAGGAATAGGCATACCGGCTCCAGCTGATCATGTTGACAGAGTTGTTATACAAAAGCTCCAGCTGGGGCGCGAACTCAGAGATGTTGTTCCGGGTGCTGGTACCTGTTGTCAGAAGCTTCATTTTGCACTTTCGGAAGCAGGACAGCGTACTCTTGGCGCGTTTAGACGTCGGGTTGGATATTTCGTCGCTCTCATCCAACGCCAGCATGATCTTCTGACCGTGGCGCTTGACCCAATTATTGATTTGTCTCTGGAGAATGCAGAGCTTATTGAGTGTCACCAGCACAAAGTCACCGGCTTTTATGCGTTTCAGGTCCTCGATGCGCTCAAGGAACACGTAGGAGAGTCCGTAGTTCGGCAGCACCACGTCCCAGTTGTTGCGGATGGAGATGGCCGAGGAGACGACCCATGTGGAGTGAATACCCCGCTTTTCCATCCGATACAACCCCATGGCGATAGCGGCCAGCGTCTTTCCGCTGCCCTGCTCCCATTGGAGCATCCCGTACCGTTTTTGAAGCATGAGGTTAATGTCGTGGCGCTGTATGTCGTTGAGATAGATATATTCCTCGTTCTCAGCGTCCCAAAGCTTGAAGTCCCTCAGCCACTGACCAATTTTCGGATCCTCTGCCATCTCACTGAACGGCTGGCTCTGGACCTCATACTCCCGGTGCTTCCGTCGCAGCAGACGCTCAAAGCTGGGAAACTTCTCCGGCTCGTTGTCCAAAACCGCACGGTAGACGGGGACGGGCGTCTGCATATCTCCGGTCAGCTTTCGGCGCATTTTAGCGCTGTATGCCTTGTATACGAAGCTGTCGTCCCGCTTGACCAGGGCTATCAAGTCCCGCTCCGGCTTCTTGTTCTGCTTTTGAAGTGCGCGGCGCAGGTAAACCAACACCTTGGCCTCGGTCAGCTTGACCTTGTCCCATTCCTTATAGTCCATGCCCTCCGGCATCTTCTGGGTGAAAAAACGGTGCAGATACTCGCAGCACCTGGCGTATTGGTTGCGGGTAGCGGGGTGTGCCTTGATTTGGTAGAGAAGCTTTTGCGTCTCATAAGCGAAGCCCTGAGATGCGCTGTATGTACGGGCAAGCTCCAGCATAACCCTGGACTTGTTCTTCTCAAGATCCGCCTTGGGAAGCATCAGGATTGAATCGTAAATACGTTGCGCCGTCTTGTCAATGTCAAATTCGGAGGGGACAGGCTCAAGACCATCGGTCGTATACCGCCATTCGGAGGTTCCGTCCTCCTCACTGCGCCTCTGCCAAAACTGCAATTTGGTGGGCATTTCCCTGACACCAAGGGCGGAAAAAGCATTGTCCGACAGATTCAGCTGCCCTAAAAACCGGAATCGCTGCTCCATCCCACGGATCTGTGTTTTGTCAAGAAAATCATCCGCCAGAAAGGACTGAGGCACCACCAGGGCCATGATCCCCAGCGGCTTCATAAGCTCCGCGGCTTTGTAACAGTAATAGAGCTGTGAGGTCATCTCGTTCCCCTCACCGATCCACCAGCGCAGATTGAAGGGTGGGTTGCCCACCACATAATCGAAACGAATTTCCGGTTTATAGGACCGAATGTCGCATTGCTCCAGATTTGCCTCCGGGTAGAGAAAGTGGGCGACCTTCCCGATTTGATTGCCCTGCCGGTCATAGATGACCATGTTGTAGTTGTTCTTGATTTGAATCACCCGGTCGTGAAGCCGGAAGCTCCTACTCCCATATATCACGTCCGGTTTGCCTTCCGCATCCGGGTTGGCATCCTCCCGAATGGCGGCGTTCAGGCTGTTTGAGGACGCCTCTCCGTCCGAACGGAAGGGGGAGAGGATCTGCAGCTGCCCGACGCCGATCCTGGCGGCCTCCTCCTGATAGAGGCGGCGGATCGTCTCGGCGGTCTCCTCCTGGGTTGCCGCCGGAACAAAAGTAAAATCCGGTCCGTAAAGGAGTTCTCCGTTGCCCTCGTTGATGAATCTGGCGTTGTAGGCAATTCGGCTGTCCTGAGCCTGTCTGAATATTCGATCCAGCACAGTCACAGGGACAATACCGCTCGCAATGAGCTCGTGAAACACATTTCCTGCCCCCACGCTCTCCAACTGGTCGGCGTCGCCCACCAGCAGGACCTTGGTTCCGGGGGCAAGCCTTGAAAACAGCTGATGCGCCAACCACATATCCACCATGGATGTCTCATCCACGATAAGAAGGCCGGCCTCCAGCGGCTGCCTTTTCTTCCGCCCGTCGCCGTCACCGTGGAGTCCCAGCAAGCTGTGCAAGGTCTGTGCGACCTCCACTCCCGTGGTCTCCGCCATGCGCCGGCTGGCCTTTCCGGTGGGTGCCGCCAGAGCGATCCTTTTGTCGGGGAAGAGCATACGGTATGCTTCCACCACGGCGCGGAGGATCGTGCTTTTCCCTGTACCCGGTCCACCCGTAATGATGGACAGGTTGTGCCGAAAGACCGTCTCAACACCCTCGATCTGCCGGGGGGACAGGGTAATGCCCAGCTTCCCTCTGACTTCCTGCATTACCTGGCGAAGATCCACGGGCTTTGGGATCTCCATAACCATTTGCGCTACCTTGTACGCCGTCTCGGTCTCCTGACGGAACACCTGCGGAAGATAGAGCTTGCTGTCGTTCGACACCACCACGTTGCTCAGGATCATGTTTTCCAGCTCCCGCTCCACCTGCTCCTGATCCACGGGGATCTCTCCCGATTCCATAGATTCGTTGAGGAGCTTCAACGCGCTTCTCAGCATGTGATCCGTTTCCAGAAAGAGGTGCCCACTCTCGCTTCTGGCCTTTTCCAGCGTGTAGAACAGGGCGCCGCGAACACGAACCGGGTCACGGAGACTGCCGCCGGACTTTCGGACAATGGAGTCCACTCTTTTGAATCCGAAACCGGGTACCTCACAAAGTCGGTACAGGCTCTCCCGCAGAAGCTCCGCCGCTTCGACCCCAAAATATTCGTAGATCTTCATGGCGGTGTTCGGCGTCACCTGGAAAGGCCCCAGCAAAGTCATCAGTTCACGCATGGTCTGACTCTCCGCGTACCCTGTTTTGATTTCCTCCAGCTTGTCCGGTGTAATTCCCCGTATCTCAAGGAGGCGGTCAGGGTCATTTTCCAGCACCTCAAGGGAGCGGGTCCCAAACCGCTGGACAATGGCGTTGGCGGTAGCGCCGCCGATCCCCTTCAACAGGCCGGACGAAAGATAATTTCGGATCCCCTCTACGGTGGTCGGGGCGATTTCCTTCCACTGTTCCACCTGAAATTGAGAGCCGTATTTTCCCTTGACCCACTGGCCTTCCAAATCCAGTTTTACCGAATCCGACTGGAGCAGATCATATCCCACAGCGGTGAAACGGATCAGGTGATCCCTGAATTTGTATGGATTGCGTGCGTCCTGCGGAACCATGATGTCCGCTGTTTTCATCTGTATTACCGCGTATTTTGTTGTGGAGTTGTAAAATATTGTTTTGTCGTATACCGCCACAATTCGCATGGCGCTTTTTCCTCCTTTTTCTCATGCCACATCCTCTTTGGGACGCCTGATGCTGAAATTCCTGCGTTCTGAGTAGGTGACATATTCGCTGTAAATTTCCGGGTGAACCTCTCTCAGCCTTTCCAGCCCGTCCTTGAAGATGCCCGGAGTCCGTGAGACTTTCCATGAGACGATAAAGCCGTCGGCCGAGATTGCGGAGGAGCTTGCTCCCATATCCGCTACGATCAACGCCTTCAGCCGCTTCATCTCATTCTCCACAGCCTTTGAGCCGGTATCGCACCGGCGCTTTTCCTCCTGGAGTTCCAAATACCGGGCGACCCTGGCTGATTGCGTCTGAGTGAAATTTACAGGCCCATCGACCGGGGTGGACTGTTCCTGCGCCCGCCGCAGACTCTCTAAAATGAGATCGCCGTTTTCCTCAAGATAGGGGGGCGGCGACTTGACAAGGACATTGTTCTCCCAGAAATCCTGTTCCAGGGAGATGAGCTCCAGCTCATAATCCATGTCCCTGTCGATGTGCCTGATCAGAGCGTCATCCTCGCTGTTTCCGTAGAGGCAGCAGTAATATACCCTGTCCAGGTTCATGACGGCCATGTAGTGGCGGCCCTGACTTTCGTAGTAGGCGGGAACGGCCTCCTCACCGTCGCGCCACCATTTGTCTTTCGCGTTGTAGTTGGTGGTCTTGATCTCAAGAATGGCCGTACTTCCGTTTGGAAGCTCCACAAGGTAATCCAGATCCGCCAGCATCCACGGATAAAGCGGATGTTGAAAGATGCACTTGTGCTGAAAGATATTCAGGCCTGTTTTTTCGGCGAATATCCGCGCCACCAGCGGTTCCAACAGCGTGCCATACTCAAGGGCGACCCAGTTTTCCCGGTCGTCGGCGGTCACGACCCCCACCTTATCGTAGTAGAGATCTCTGGCTGTCCGAAACGGCGAGATCCCCAGAACCGCCGCTGCGTCACTTCCGCCGATCCCGCGCCGCCGGTATTCCAGCCACTCAGGCCGCGTCAGCTTTTCCGTTTCCACCAGGACCGAAGGGCGGTAAGCCATATCCTGCGGCATCGTCGTTTTCCTCCTCTGTCAATATTTTTTGAATCTTGACCTTCATCATTTGCCGACTGTTGCCCCGGATGTGCTTCTCCGGTGGTCTCTGATCGCGTTTTCGTTTCCATTTGTTTTTCATCGGTTGACATCTCCTTTTTAATTTTAATTCTCAAAGCCTTCCGGCATTTGGGCAAAAAAATAGTAAGCGTCAATCCACCCCCCAAAAAGCACCCCTGAGAGCCAACACTTTGGCCTCTCAGGGGTGTACAACTATCTT
>CANRMY010000036.1 GCA_947631845.1 uncultured Oscillospiraceae bacterium
ATGTACCAGGCGTTCCCGGTATAGCTGCGCCCCTGCTCCCATGTGTCGGCCTTGACCACGTCGGTCCGGCTGTTCAGGATCGCGTCCCTGGCCTTGGCGGCGCTTGCCAGCGCGGGGTCGCTCCAATCGGTTTCCGGGATGTCGTTCACGGTCTTGCCGTAGACCTCCGGCAGGGCCTCGGTCAGGCGAAGCACGGCTCTGATGGCCTCCTCGCGTGTCAGAGGATCGGACAGGCGCATCGTCGCGTTCGCGGTATCGCAGTCAAAAAGGGGCTTTCCGGTGATTTTGGAGCAGCTCCCCAGGGAATAAAAATAGGCGCTGACGTCGTATGTCCAGCCGGGGATGCGTCCGGGAATATCTTCAAAGGGGCTGGGTTCGGACCAGTTTTTGTAGATGCTCTTCATAGGCGAAAGTTCATCCCCTATATCGCCGCACAGAGCATTCACATCACCCCAATGACTGTGGATCTCCCCGCCCATCCCCATAAGACAGGCGGCCTCGTACAACATGAGCATCCCGTCGTCCCGGCGCATGGGGGAGGTCGTGGCAAGAGCCTTTTGGGCCAGCTTCTCCCACTCCGGCAGGAGGTCAGGCCGGTAGACGCCGAGCATCTCGGAGAAGAGGCCCGCGCATTGGGCAAAGCTTATGGTGGAGGAATATTCCGCCTGAAGCTCTGCGGGGACAATGCCGGCCTCAATTGCGCGGAGGATCTCCTCATCCGATACCGGTTCCGGCGCCGGCGCACTGGTGTCCAGATCGTCCTGCGTCGGCAGCGGCTCCTCCGAAAGCGATTCATCGCTTTCTGTGTTTTGATCTTTCGCGTCTGTGGAGGTATTGTCAGGGGTCGCTCCACATGCGGACAACATAAAAAATGCAAGGAGCAAGCAGAGTAGTCTTTTCATGGTAGCCTCCTGTTCATGAGTTCGTACATAGCCGTGGCGAAATACTGCCGATAAGCGCCTGATTTACAAAGTATAATTCATATTATAAGGGCAGGAATAGGACTTGTCAATAATTTCGTCACTACAGGCACGATATTTTTGTAAAAAAGCGTGCAGACTTGTTTCGTGCATATAGGTACGAAACGGGGTGCGCCAATGTTATTGCAAGAAGCAATCAAGCAGCGGATTCTTGAACTGGCCAACGAACGAAAATGGAGCGTCAATAAGCTGGCTGAGCGGTCGGGAATTGCGCCAAGTGCGTTAAAACGCACAGTCAAATCCTATGCCACAACAAAAAAACACATCGACCGATCTGATTGCGAGGCTATGCTATGGAATGGGTATACCATTCAAAGAATTTTGGAATAGTCCGCTTTTTGATAACATAGAGGCTCGTCTACAGCAAGAGGATAATTGGTGCTCTGATTCCGCGAAAAAAGGCGAAAACAATGGCTGATTGTGGTCAAATCAGGGTTAAATTTACCCCTTAAAACATCGCAGCAGCCAAAAAGAGCGTTGAATCCAAACGATTCAACGCTCTTTTTTGGTGCGGGCAGTGGGACTTGAACCCACACGGTATAGCCACAGGAACCTAAAGGTGCTGTGACCTTGGTGAAGAATCATCGGAAAAAGAACATCTACAAATCATTTACTTATTCCCATCAAAGAGTCCTCCAGCTTCCCATAAAGATAATCCGCCGCCTTGTCATTTTTTGATTCAAGCATTTTTACCAAGTCTTCATCGGTAATATCAAGAATTAGTTTTCCGTGCTCTTTTAGGCAGCTTTCTGCCGCAAACCTGGCAGATTGTGAAAAGCCTTTGCGTGATATGATAAAAGCAACATTTCTCAGGGCCGCATCAAACAGATATTTTTCGGTTATGTAAATCAGGTTCTGATCAATTTTCTTGGAATAGTTTTTAAATTCGAAAACAACAAAATGGGAATTATAGTGTTGCACCAACATTTTCCATAGAGGATGCATGCCCTCATCATTGGCCTGATTTATCTTTAGTGCGCCGATCAGATCCATCCTAAAGTGTTCGTCATTTGTCTTGTGCTGTCTTGTCAATCGGTTAAAGTAGTTCGCTTCAAAAAGAATCCGTATTATTTTTTCACAAATATCTTCATATTCACTTGAATGATTTTTCCCCGGTTTGCATGCTTTTAGTTGTCTGAGCAAATCGTTGGTTCCTGTGGAGTCCGCTTCTACTTCATATACAATTCTTGGTGTTTCAAGAATCAGCCCAGCTTGTTCTGCTTCTTCTGACGGGCAGCCTTCTATATAATCTATCATCTATCGGGAAATATGTAATCTGGGATAGCCGTTTCAGTAGAGCAGGGCCGCTTTTGCTGCTGTAAAACACCAGATTGTCAATATCCCAAACAATGATTCTAAATCTTTTCCATATCTCATTCTTTTGTAAGCTTGGCACGTTACTCAATACCATCAGCAAAACTATGTCCTCCTGCGGAAGGTCCTGCTTCATCTTGTACATAATGGTATCCTTTAAAAGGGAATTTGCCGCCGATGGTGAGACAACCTGACTTTTATATATTTTACAATCGACCCAAATTTTTTGAGATCCTTTTTCTACAACAAAATCCCACATTGGGCCTTGTGTATCAGGCTGGCCATCAGGGTGAACACATCCAAATTGTTCTAACAACTGCTTAGCGAATACTACAAAAGCTGGCCCCCAAGCCCTTGCATCCATAGCCGGAGTGAGGTAACCATCCTTGACTGCATCTGCAAAACTATATGAAAACACAACTTCACTTTGAGAAAAAAATCTGCCCAAAAAATTGTGGCAATTTGAACCAATGGAAATGACAGTTTTCGCCTTGCAAGAAAACGTCTCGTATATAATTTCAGACACAACATTGTAAAAAACAATGAATTGATAGTCGACCGTTTTGAGATTTTCATTTTTCAATATCCTTTGTCCCGTTTCGATAGTTAAACCGCACTTATTAGTTTTCACAAATTCCTGATTTTCTTTAATTAAACGATTTTCTAGCTGTCTCTTTATTTCCAATCTGTCAGTAATGACAAGAACACTTTCCGCTTTTTGCGCGGTCAATATTTCTACGGTTTTAACTACAACACTTTCTATCCCGTATCCTGTGGGTATTTCAACAACAATATTTTTTTGCTTACGGTCTATAGCTTTTTGAATGGCATCTACCGCTTCTGCCTGAAATGGATGTAATAGAGCTGTCTCCATATATCTGCTCCTTCTTAAGTATTTCAAACCAATACAAACCACATCCAGAAGGATCTTTTCCAAGTGATTATACTCCACGTACCGGCCCGGTGACGCCATGACAAAGGCGTCCCACCCATAGCTGGCGCTGACCGCCAACAGATTCTGTCCCATCACATTCATCCGGGACTGCTCCGCCTTGATCAACTCCGGCGTCTTCGCTTTTCGCTTCCATGTACACCCGGGGAGAAAAACGGCGTGAATCAAGTATATTATCCGCTACGCTGATATTATACCACCTGCATTCTCGTTGCACAAGGTATAAGATATATCTGATTTTTTTGCCTCACATGTGCTACTGAAAATTGCCCCCAATTCACCCCTGTCCATTCAGCAGAATATTGTTTTTATTTTGATTGCCGAGTACAATGGAACACAGGTAACTCCATGGGAACAAAAAGCCCGCCAACGCAAAAAGAAAAATGAAAACGTTATGAAAATGTTACACTTATCCTTTACACTCTATGCAAGGAGGGTTGACCTATGAGAAAAACGCTGCTCATTATAGACGATGAAAAGGATATGGGCGTGATGCTCCGGGAGTATTTTGACCTCATGGGGTACAATGTCATGTTGGCGGGAAACGGTCTAACGGGAATTGAGAAAGCCGGCAAGCAGCCTGATTTGATTCTGCTCGACATCAATATGCCGGATATTGACGGAATTGAAGTCTGCCGCCGCATACGCGACGTTGTTACCTGTCCTATTCTGTTCCTGACTGCGCGGATTGAGGACAGGGACAAGCTGGAGGGGTTCGCGGCGGGCGGCGATGATTACATTGTCAAGCCGTTTTCCGTTGACGAGCTGGGGGCAAGAGTAGCCGCTCATTTACGGCGGGAGGATCGCAATGGGCAAAGTCCGCACAGTCTCTTGCTTGACGACCATTTTATGATTGACTACACCGCCAAACAGGTCAGCTATGGAGGCAAGGTCATCTCCTTGACGCCAAAGGAGTATGAAATCATTGAGCTGTTGTCCACCCATCCCGGTCAGGTGTTTAGCTGGGATAAAATCATTGAACTTATATGGGATATGGCCAGTGACGCAGAGCAGACAACACTTCGAGAGCAAATAAGCCGCCTGCGGTCAAAGCTGTCAAGCGCAGGATGCAAGCCATATATCCAAACGGTATGGGGGGTGGGCTACAAATGGGTAAAATAAAGGCATGGTATCGCAGTATTCCACTTTGGCTGGCTATTTTCTTGTTCGCGGCTGCGGCGTTGATTACGGCTTCGTTTGTCTCAAATAAAATAACAACCGCCGCTAATAATGCAAATTATAAGTTGCTACTAAACTATATTGCCGAGGCTCGTTCTGATTTAGACAGTGAAATTACTGATATTGGCAGTTTTCAAATAAACAATGACCAGAGTTATATTATAGATATTGCTATCTCAGATGGAATCAGCAATAATAGGCTGATGACTCCTGATAATTTTTCTGATGACGACCTCCGCCTTTACAATGTCGGAAAATTTGTTTCGCGGTTTGCTCCGCTTTTTGTTTACTCATTATGTTTGTTATTAGCAGTTTTGCTAATCTATTTTACCAAGCTGAAAAAGCCGCTTACTCTGTTGCTGAACGCCTCTGCGAAAATAGCGGAAAATGAGTTTGACTTTTCATTGGATTATTCCGGCCGTGATGAAATGGCGAAGCTGTGTGGAGCCTTTGAAAAAATGCGCTCCGCATTGGATGAAACCAACCGGCGTATGAATCAAATGATTGAGGAAAGAACGCAGCTCAACGACGCATATACGCACGATATACGCACCCCCATTGCTGTTTTGAAAGGCTATACGGGTATTCTTTCAAAGTTTCTACCCACCGGGCAGTTTTCACAGGAAAGAGTAATTGCAACCGTAAACACAATGGAAACTCATGTGGAGCGTTTGGAGCAGTTCGCAAACAGTATGAATACGGCGCAAAAGCTGGCTGACGTGGCAGTTAAGCGAGAGCAAATCAGCACAGAAGAGTTTGTAAATAGTTTACAGGAGACAGCAGCCATTTTGTGCGAGAAAAAACATCTGTCCTGTCGATTTGAATCTTGTATTGAAGCCAACACGCTTTATATCGACCCCTCGACGGTAACGCAGGTATTTGATAACCTATTGAGCAACGCAACTCGTTTTGCAAATACAGAAGTGACCGTTTTACTTGAATCGGACGAGAAAACATTTCGTATTTGCGTTACGGATGACGGAAAAGGATTTACCGAGAAGGCACTTTCAAACGGAACTCAACCATATTTCAGCGGAGAACAAATTGAAGAAACCTATCATTTTGGTCTTGGCCTATATATTTGTAAAACGCTTTGTGAGAAACACGGAGGAAGTTTGAAACTGGCAAACGCAGCAGACGGCGGTGCCTCCGTTACATCATCTTTTGCTCTGTAATCGAAACTTTTTTTGCAAACGTTACGGAAATGTTATACATAACTCTTAGAATAATCGTGCAGATGGAAAATCCGTCTGCACGATCATTCGTTTTAGGAGGATTTGCATGACCAAACGACTACTTGCCGCGCTCCTTGCGGCGTTGCTAACCCTATCCCTCGCCGCCTGCAACAAGGATAATGGCAAAAATAATGGAAAAGTAGATATTCCCACTGCTCAAACCGGCACCGACGACTTCCAGAAAAACCTGCATCAGTCGGAAAAATTGAGTTTCGTGGAGACGGACACGGGGTATTATTTCTCCTCTGAATCCCTCTACTACATCGAAAAGGAAACTATGAACACCACTATCGTCTGCGCCAAGCCCGACTGTGACCACACGGACGATAATGTGTGCAATGCCCGCATTACAGCCTATTACCTTTTGAATGTGGGGGACAAGGTCAACTATGTGACCATGAATTATAACAATGGCGTCAGAAAAAAGCTGGTGCAGTCCGTGAACCTCGACGCGACAGACCGCCAGATTGTCCAAGAACTCAAATTCAAAGAAATATCATCTTCTTCGTCCTCCTATGACCAGGCCATCTACCACCGGGGATATATCTATTACATCAGCGACGATATTCTTTATCGAGTGGTCTTGGGCGGGGAAAAGGACGACGCGGAGATCGTCTGGAACCCGGAGCGCACGGAGGACACGGAGATATTGAACGGATACCCCGTTTTTACGGGCAACTCCATGGAATACACCCTCTGGGCGGACGGGGACCTCGTTTATTTCATGGTGAACGTACAGGATGCCGATGGCCTGACCCGGTATTCGCTTTTTGCCTTCGATTTGACAGACAAAAGTGTCCGGCAGGTTTGGGTAACTCCAAGCAAGGATGAAGTGGGCGAGTGGGAAACAACGGGAGTCAAAGTCAGCCAGTGGTACGTCATGGGCGGCTACATCTATTTCTATCTTTCCGGCGGGGATTTTTGGCGCGGGGATCTCTCTACCGGGAAAAACGAGAAACTGGCGGACGTCCATGAGAAAGTGCAGTATGGAAGCGCGGTCTTTTCGGACGATTACCTGTGCGTTCTCAACGACATTCCCGTGGGCTTTTACGGGGAGACAGAGCCCACGCCCGGCGGTATGTTCCGCTATTACGGGGATACCATCTTCGTCTACGCCCTGGACGGGACATATATCAAAGAAATCTCCCTGACGGGTCTTTTTGACGATCCCAGCGATATGGCTCAGATCGATATGCTTTTCTGTTCAGGCAGCGACATTTTCTTTCTCACCACCGGCATGAGCGTAACTGAAGGTGCGGGTCCATTTGCCAGTTTGACAGGCCATCCAGGTGCCGTCAACCTCTGCTGTGCCGACATTGAAACTGGCGAGGTTGAAGTGATATACAATTTTAGGAAAGGATAATAACAAAATGAAACAGGCAAAAAGACTTCTTGCCGCTCTTCTCGCGGCACTATTGACCCTCTCCCTCGCTGCCTGCAATAATGACGACGGCGGAAAGGTGGACATTCCCACCTCTCAAACTGGGAGTGACGATTTTCAAAAAAATTTACATCAATCCGAAGTGTTGAGTTTTCTTGAGACGGACACAGGATATTATTTCTCCTACGGCAATCTCTATTACATTGTCAAAGAGGACATGAGAACCACCATCGTCTGCGCGAAGCCCGACTGTGACCACAAGGACGATAACATCTGCAATGCCCGCCTCCATGCGAATTATCTTCTGACGGGCGGAGACAGGATACATTATATTGAATTTATGAATCGTAGCACCGACCCTAAATACGTGCAATCCGTGAAGTTTGATGCCACGCAGCGGCAAACGGTTCAGGAACTGAAATATCACGAGATGAACGCCTCGCCGTCCTCAGACGATTTTGCCATTTACCACAGGGGATATGTATATTATGTCAGCGATGACATTTTGTATCGTGTGGTTCTCGGCGGAGAAAAGGACGATGCGGAGGTTATCTGGAGCCCGGAAAAAGTCGATGACACGGAGATATTGAACGGAACTCCCATCTTTACGGGGAATACGCTGGAATACACCCTTTGGGCGGACGGGGATTTTATCTACTTCATGGTAAACATACAGAACGCTGAGGGGTTGACACGGTACTCGCTCTTTGCTGTGGATACCGCAAACCTGAACGTCAGTCAAGTCTGGGCTACCCCGGACAAGGGCGAAGTCGGTGAATGGGAAACCACGGGCGTCAAAGTCAGCCAGTGGTACGTCATGAGCGGATATATCTACTTCTACCTTTCCGGTGGAGATATGTGGCGCACAGAATTGGAGAGCGGGAAAACAGAAAAACTGGCGGATACCCACGAGCAGACAAAATACGGCAGCGCCATCTTCTCCGATGATTATATGTGTCTTTTGAACGATAAACCTGTATCCTTCTATGGAAGCACCGAGGTAGTCCCCGGCAGTATGTTCCGCTCAGACGCTGACACCATCTTCGTTTACGCCTTGGACGGGACGTTAACCAAAGAGATATCCCTGAAAGGGCTCTATGACGATCCCAGCGATATGGCTCAAATTGACATGATTTGCTGTTCGGAGAATAATATCTTCTTTCTCACCACCGGCATGACAGCTTCTGCGGGCGCGGGACCATTCGCCGGCTTCACAGGCCACAAAGGGGATATCAACCTCTGCCACGCCAACATTAAGACCGGCGAAGTCGAGGTCATATACAACCTGAGAAAAGGACAATAGTGATGAGGCGCAGGATATGAAACTTGAACTCATCAATCTCACCAAGCAATACGGCAATTTTACTGCCCTTGACCATGTGAACATCACCTTCACCGAGGGAATCTACGGCATTCTCGGTGCCAACGGCGCGGGAAAATCCACCATGATGAACCTGCTCACCGACAACATCCCCCGGACGGAGGGGCAAATCCTGTTCGACGGGACGGACATTTTGAAGCTGGGCAAAGACTTCCGGCGCGTCCTCGGCTATATGCCCCAGCAGCAGGGGTACTACGAACACATGACGGCGCAGACGTTTCTTTCCTATATGGCCGACCTGAAAGCCATCCCGAAGAAACAGGCCAGAGCGGAAATTGAAAAGCTGCTGGAAATCACAAATCTGTCCGACGTGCGCCACAAGAAGCTGGGCGGCTACTCCGGCGGCATGAAGCAGCGGGTACTGCTGGCGCAGGCGCTTTTGGGCGACCCCAAGGTGGTCATCCTCGACGAGCCCACGGCGGGACTTGACCCGAAAGAGCGTATCCGTATCCGCAACTTCATTTCCTCCCTGTCCCGTGGGCGGATCATCCTGCTGGCGACCCATATTGTCAGCGATATTGAATCTATCTCCAATCAAATCCTGATGATGAAGCACGGCCATGTGGTGGGCATTGACACCCCCGGCAACCTTGTGGACAGCGTGGCGGACAAGGTGAAGGAGCTGCCCTGTGAACCGGGTGACCTTGAAAAAATGCAGGAACAGTACAAAGTGGGCAACGTGTTCCAGCGGCAAGGCGAAACGTGGGTGCGCGTCGTGGGGGACAAGCTCCCGGAGGGCGGTCAATATGTGCCGGATCACCTGACGCTGGAGGATGTGTACCTCTACTATTTGGGGGAGTGAGGCGGCGGCATGAAAGAACTCGGACGTATTTTATCCAACCGCCGCCTGATCGTGGGACTTGTGCTGATTTTGCTTCTCAACGGCTTTCTCTTTGCCCGTGAACAGCGGGAAAATGACTATGGGCTTGATTTGGAACTACCCAGCAGCGGCTTCATCTTCGTTGAAGGTACGTTTATGACGACCCAAGAGCCGGTGGACGCATGGGCGGCATATCAGCGGTATTCGGAATGGATCGACCGGGCGCGGAAGCTGCCCCTTGCCGACGCTGTTACGATGTTGACCGATGAAAAGGCGGCGCTTTCCGCGAAGATCACCGGCGACACCGACACAGAAGATGACCGGCTGGATTATGTGGCGGTCAATAATCTGCTGGCGCAGACCGACTACCTCACCGGCTACGGCGGGTGGCTTGAAAACATCCAAAAGAATAAAGACAACCTCCTGACCTTCTCCATCTTTAACAACCCCGACAGCTTCTCCGGGCGGAACATCATCAAAACAGCCGATGAATTTGAAAAGCTCCAGGGCGTGGAGCTGACGCTGGGGACGGACGGCGCGGTGGATTCGTTCATGTCCTTTCGGCTCACGGACTACCTCCTGCTGCTGGCGCTTCTCCTGATTGGCCTGTCTTTTTTGGATGAACGGAAAGCCGGTCTGTGGAGCGTTGTCCACGCCGCGCCAAACGGAAGATTAAAACTGGCAATTCGCCGGACCCGCTGTGAGGCCACACGTTCGCCCGTGTGCGAACAGGCTCCGGGAGGTGGCACCGTGACACCATTCTGCGCTAAGAGCCAACACAGCGCCAGTGTCGCCCGAATTGAAAAGCCCATCTTTTTGAGCTTTTCAGCGCGGTTACGGCAGAGAAAAACTCTCCCCTTGGGAGAGGCAAGCAGAGCGCCTGATATGTTGTGTTCCAACAAAAAGCGTTCGCGCGGAAAGGAGGACATATGCGAAGTTGGATCTACTCACGGCTGTCCAATGACGATGACCCGGAGCAAAATTCACTGACTAATCAGGAGCGCATCTGCCGTGAGCACGCCAAGCAAAACGGCTGCACTGTTGTCGGTTCGTCCTCTGATGACAATATCAGCGGAATGACCTTCCCCCGCCCCGGATTGCGAAAGCTTTCCGAGGCGGCGGAAAACGGGAGCATAGAAGCCATACTTGTCAAAGACCTGTCCCGGCTTGGCCGTCATAAAACGCAGACGGCACTGTTTATCGAGTATCTGCGTGAGCGCAATATCGCCGTGATCTCCGTAACCGAGGGGCTTAATACCCTTACCGAAAATGACGACCTCATCGTCGGTATCCGGGTCCTGATGAACGACTTCTACGCAAAGGACATCGGGACCAAGATCCGTGCCGGCTTCAGGCAAAAGCAAAAGGACGGGCTTGTCATCATCCCTCCTTTCGGATATTGGAAAAACAAGAACACCGGCACGGTGGAAATCATTGAGGAGGCCGCCGATACAGTCAGGCTCATTTACAGCATGTATCTCTCCGGCATTGGACTCATTCAGATCGCGCGGCGGCTCACCGCCGAGCACCGTAGGACTCCCGCTCAGCTCCAATTGGAGCTATACAAACGTCATTTCGGAAACACCAAACCTTTTATGTGGAGCTTCACCAGCGTCAAGAACATCCTTCAGGACGAGAGCTACATTGGAACGCTTACAAATCACCGACGCGAGATAACCTCCGGCAGAACGAGATACATCCCCGAAGCCGAATACTACCGCCACGAGAACTTCTATCCGCCGATAGTATCAAGAGAAGACTGGCTGGCAGCGCAGGATCTTCTCTCCAAAGCTCCTTCCAAAGCTGTGTCCTCTCCCCCGTCCCGACATCGCTACGCCGGTCTTCTTGAGTGCGGCGACTGCCACTCTCCCCTCATCGCCATCAACCGCCGCTGGAACAGCAAAACGCGCGTTGAGTACATCTGCAAAACTTATATGCGCCACGGCAAGGCCGTGTGCCTCTCCCACCGCATCCATGAGGAGGTAATCGACAGCGCCTTATACGAAAAGCTGTCCGAGCTTCGATACAATGCACAAAACGCTCTCTTGACCACCCAGGCATACCAAAAGCTCCTGTCCCTCAAAGCCCCCGTCATCAACGCCAAACGCCTGTCCATGCTGAACAGGGTCGCGGAGCTTGAGACCGAAATTGACGAGATAGTCATGGAGAAATTGAAAGTGTAAACTGCAGGACGGGAAATAGAAATGCTCCCCGTCCTGCATAATATTTATTGATATGGTGCAAGTGATTTTCTTATATTTATCCTTGATAAGTCATATCCATTCGATAAAAGAAAAAGCCTCAAATCTTTATCATCTATATTTGATTTGGGCCCAACTACTATTTCTGCAAGCATAAAATCCTTTTTGCTCGCAAAATTCATATCCACATATGATATTATTTTATCATCAGTACATTTAAACTGCAATTTTCCCCGTTTTAAACCGTGATAGTCTTTTTCATATTCCATAGATTCACGCATTCTATCATAAAACAATTGATTTGATGACATATCTTTATATTTGTGATCTATTAGCAAATTTTTTATGTTACCAAACGGATAAAAAACCAATCTCCACTCATTTTCTTCTGAAAAAGCAGGATTTTTATAAAAAATAGCATTATACACCATTCTACTAATGATGTCGTTTATAGCAGTATCATATGAAAATGGTGATGCACTCACATCAACATTTTCATGTACCCTTTTTAGTTTTCGGATAATATAATCGTGTAACTCCATCTTAACAGTATGCATGTCATATGTAATTTTATTATATTTTACATTTTTTAGGTATTGTGCATCCATAAAATTCTTTGAGTAGAATCCAATAGCAACGCCTTTTCCATCATTGGCATAACCGCGCCATTGACTCAACAAATCAGGTTCAGCAGAAAAACATGCAACATAATAAATAAGCGAATCATTGACTACCGCTTTTGCTACTAAACTATCATAATCTATATCACTGAAATGTTTTTTAATCTCTTCATTATCATTATCAACATATTTTTTCGAAAATTCTATACATGAATCTTTTAATGTTTTTTCAAAAACATCGAAACAATATTGTATTTCAGCTCGATCATTAGACTTTGATATGTTTGTAAGCCTTATAGTTTTGTTACTCATTATTGATAAAAAGGACTCTAAACTGCAATAATGATAAACAATATATGGTGCATTGTTTTCTTTACTCATTTTTTCTCTCCCTATCTTTTGTACTAATATTAATTATAGCAAAATTACATTGAATAAACAATGAATAAAAGACTCCTAATGATATTACTCAAACAAATGGATTTAAAAAGTAGGCATTATAATTGTAAGATATATTTTGCTATTAAAAATAGGATATTCGAAGAAGCCAGTAAATCCGAACCCTTCTTTAACAAAATCAAGGTTCGGATTTGTACTGTTTGGTGCGGGCAACAGGATTCGAACCTGCACGGATCTCTCCAGTGGCTCCTAAGACCACCGTGGCTGCCATTACACCATGCCCGCGTATTGTAATTGTAATATTACCACCGTTCCTCCGGATACATATTATAGTAACATAACCGGAGGAACAATGGCAAGCAACGTTTTAACATTGGAATAAATTCTTCAATGCTTTCTTTATTAAAATGTACTCGAAATCACATCGAGTATTTTTCCTTAAGATACTCGGCTACACATTCTATTTCCGGAAACAGAGAAGCCCTATTGATTGAAAACGTTTCTAATTGTTCGAGAAAACGCTTCTTTTTATCAAGAAGAATAATAATCTTTTTGTCATGTTCCTTATATCGAAAGCTTTCCAACGAACCCTGTCCCGCCGCTAAACCGCAAAGAATAAACGCCCCATCCTGTTTCACGATCCTTCCGTTATTCTTCAGGGCGTAAACAACATAATTGCTCAACACATCCTCTTTTTTTATTTCCGCCTGAAACGCGGGCTTCTCTAACTGAACCTCGCGGATCAATCGAGAAGCTTTTGTATTGAACTGCCTCTCGGAAATATCAGTATTAACTGCGAGATTATAGAAATCCCGTTGCTTTTCATAAGGAAAAACAGGAAGACTTGCCAAGATGGAAACTGTATCGCTTTGGGGATATTTGATATCCTGTTCTCTTGCTGAAACCAAAACAAGTTCCCCGTAAGCTTCCGGCTCACTTTCACATGCAAAATAAAGCGCGACTAAAAGGTTTCTTGTGATATCAAGCAGGCGAGTCGGCAAGCCGTAATGTTGCATCTTAACCAATTTTTCCAGATGTGAATCACACTTTTCAAAATCATCCGGGCATTCAATAAGAAGCTCGTGATACAGTTTACTCTCATTTTGCTGCAAACGAGCTGAGCGTAGAATAGACGGACATAAAGAATAATTGGCATTGGCATGTCCACGGAAAAATAACGTTTCGGTGTGCTTTTTCAATGAAGTTATATAAGTACTGACACCTGAGACAGAAGAAAAAAAGTAGACCTCTACCTTTTCTGCGTTATATGCAACACCCTTAGTAAAACGTATTTTGTTTTGAACTCCATGTAATTTTTTGATATGTCCAAATAGCTCCTTAGTAAAGGTTTCTCTTTCTTGGGCGTTTTTCAGTGTTCTGTATACCCAGTTAACTATGGCGCTGGATTCCTCGAAGGTAAGCTCAGGAGCAACATTATCTTCGTAGAGGTTTTCACCAAATATTTGACGCCACGCGTCATAGGCCTTATCCCACTTTGGGAACGACCTTGAATACAGACTGGCATATTTCGATTTATGAGCTTTAAGGCTTGCGTACATATCCTCTTTCTTTATTCTGCCGTATATGTAAGCGCTCATATCAAAATAACCGTCGGACAGCATTTTATCCAGGCATATATTCTCAAATGCCTGCTGGATATCTGCAATATAATACAGTCCGTCAAAGAAAAAATAAAAGAAGAAAGCAAACACCCCCACCCACAGATCAACAAGCTATTATTTATGTACATATACTAATACTAAACTTTTTTAGAAACTCGAAGCAAATATCTGCTATCATGATTTTAATAAAATTTAAAGTATTTTCCCAGTTCCTTTTCTCAAGGCTTGAAGTACACCTCAAAAGCCTTCACCAAGGTAACGGCACCTAAGACCACCGTGGCTGCCATTACACCATGCCCGCATATTCTGTATTTAATTTACCCGTACCTATCAAAAACTTTCACCAAGGTAACGACACCTAAATCCCGCATGTCTGCCAATTCCATCATACCCGCGTACAGGGCTATTGTATCACCTGTGTTTTTGCCTGTCAAGGCATTGCTTTTGCGGTTCGGTGGGTTTATACTGTAAGGTGAGGGGAATCGAACCCACGCCGCTCCACGCGGGCCCTTTTTGGTGCTTTTTACCTTGTCGTCGTCGCCTTGCCGCGTCGTCGCGGAACCGGCTCAACCTCGGGCTCCAAGTATTCGCCCTCAGGCGCACGGTTCGCTCCTCCTTTCCCAATGCGATTTTGATCGCATTGGGGACCCGAGGCTTCCTCCTTCGCGGCAAAAATCCCTCGAAAATTGCTCCGCGTGGAGTGCCTTGCAGTTTTCGGCGAGCTGATTTGCGTCAGGACGCGGAAAAAGCCACAGAGAATACTTGCGTATTGTCAAGGCTTTTGACAAAGTACTGGCACAAATCAGCCGGCGAAAACCGACGTGGGTTCGACTCCCCTCACCTAAAGAAAAACACACGGAGGGCGGGTCTATGAGCTGGAGCACGGAATATCCACGGCCAATGATGAAGCGGGAGAGCTTCCTGCCGCTTACGGGCGGTTGGACGCTGAACGGGAAACCCATCCGGGTGCCCTTTCCCCCGGAGGCGGCGCTGTCCGGCTTCACCGGGCAGCTGACCGGCGTGCTTGACTACAGAACGGTCTTTACGCTCCCCGACGGCTTCCTGACCGAGGGCCACAGGCTGATCCTCCACCTGGGGGCCGTGGATCAGACGGCGGAGGTGCTGGTCAACGGCCGGCCCGTGGTCAGCCACGAGGGCGGGTATCTGCCCTTCTCCGCCGACATCACCGGCGCGCTGCGGGGACGCGGCAACGAGCTGCGCGTCCTGGCGCGGGACACCCTCTCCCCCGCCTACCCCTACGGCAAGCAGTCCAAAAAGCCCCACGGCATGTGGTACACGTCCGTGTCCGGCATCTGGCAGACGGTCTGGCTGGAGGCGGTGCCCTCCGTGGGCACCGTGCGCGCCCTGCGAACAGCAAGCGACCTGGAGAGCGTCACCCTCACCGTGGACACCGACGCGCCCTTTACGGTCACGGTCCCGGCGGCCGGCATCCGGGTGGAGAGTGCGGAGAAGCGCGTCCAGCTCCGCATCCCCTCCCCGCGCCTCTGGACACCGGAGGAGCCGAATTTATACGACTTCACCGTGGAGACGGCCACGGACCGGGTGGCCGGGTATTTCGCCCTGCGCACCGTCACTCTCCAAGAGGCGGGCGGCCACACGCGCCTGTGCCTCAACGGCGAGCCCATCTATCTCCACGGCGTTCTGGATCAGGGCTACTTTCAGGACGGGCTCTTTCTGCCCGCCGAGCCGGAGGAATACGAGCGCGACATCCTGCGGATGCGCGAGCTTGGCTTCAACACCCTCCGCAAGCATGTGAAGCTGGAACCGGAGGCGTTCTACGCCGCCTGTGACCGGCTGGGGATGCTGGTGCTCCAGGACATGGTCAACGCCGGGGAATATCACCGCTTCCGGGACACGATTCTGCCGAATCTGGGCTTCACCCGCCGGAACGACAGCCGCGCCGTGGTGACAAAGCGCCAGGCGGAGCAGTTTGAAGCCCATGTCCACGGCACCATTGAGCGTCTGCGTTCTCACCCCTGCGTCGTGGGCTACACCCTCTTCAACGAGGGCTGGGGCCAGTACGATTCCGACCGCATCTACCGCGACTGCAAAAAGGCCGACCCCACCCGGGTCTTCATCTCCGCCTCCGGGTGGTTTGCCCAGAAGGAGTCCGACGCCCGGAGCCATCACGTCTATCTGAAAACGAAGGTCTTAAAGCCCGCTCAACCGGGACGATTCCTGATCCTCTCCGAGTGCGGGGGCTTCTCCCGGCGCGTCAAGGGCCACGTCATGAAGGGGCGGCGCAACTACGGCTACGGCAAGCGCCAGGACACCGAGGAGGAGCTGACCGAAAAAATATCCGATCTCTACAACCGCATGGTGCTCCCCTCCATGGACAACGGCCTGTGCGGCTCCATCTACACCCAGCTCTCCGACGTGGAGGGCGAGACCAACGGCCTCTACACCTACGACCGCCAGATCTGTAAGGTGACAAAAAGCTCCCTCCTGGAGATCGCCAAACAGCTGAAGGTGCGCTTTGACGATTTGGTAGAGAGGAAGATGTACTGATACTGTTGCGGGCCGCCTGGAGAGACGGCCCACACGAATTCATGGCGCATTTCGTAAACGCATCCGTACGGGCCGGACACCCGGCCGGCCCGTACACCGATGATTGACCGCCCAGCGGTTGACCGGGACGGGCCGCCGGGGACGGCGGCCCCTACAAGGTTGCTCGATGGATTTTCGGCAAGTCGTGGGCCGCCGTAGGCGGCGGCCCGTACAGCGTTTTAGGAAAGATTTTCAGAATTTCAACGGTGCCTCGGGCCGGCCAGTGTCCGGCCCGTACAGAAGTGCGGCGTGTGGGCCGATGTGGTCATCGGCCCCTACAGATACCATTAGCCAACATACGCCGGGAAGGTCACCGTGAAGCGCATACCGCCCTCCGGGCGGCGCTGGGCGGTCACGTCGCCGCCGTGGCGGACGGCGGTGGACTTGACGATGGACAGGCCCAGACCCGTGCCGCCCTCGTCCCGGTCCCGGGATTTCTCCACCCGGTAGAAACGGTCGAAAATATACGGCAGATCCGCGTCCGGGATGCCGATGCCGGTGTCCTCCACGACGATCTTAACGTTCTCCGCCTCCCGCCCCACGGTCAGCGTGACGCTCCCGCCGGGGCGGTTATATTTGATGGCGTTCTCCACTAAGTTATAGAGGATCTGGAAAAGCTCGTCGGCGGTGGCCATGATGCGCGCGCCGCCGTTCAGGACCGGCTCCACACGCACCTGCGCCCTCTCGGCGATGGGCTTCAGGGTGCCCAGCACGCGGCCGGCCACCTCACAGCAGTCCACCTCCACCCGGGCGGTGTTGACGGCGTTATCCAGCTTCGTCAGCGCCAGCAGCTGCTGGGTGGTGCGGCCCAGGCGCTCGGATTCCTCCCGGATGCCGCCCACAAATTCCTTCACCGTCTCCTTGTCCATATTATCCGTCTCCAGGATGCTGTCGGAGAGGAGCCGGATGGCGGCCAGGGGCGTTTTCAGCTCGTGGGAGGCGTCGGCCACAAAGCGCCGCCGGATCTCCTCGGTCTTCTGGAGCCTGTCGGTAAGGCTGTTGAACTCGTCGGCCAGCTGGGCCAGCTCGTCGTGGCCGGACACGGCCACCCGGTAGGTGTACTCGCCCTCCCGGACGTTCTTGATACCGTCTAAAATCCGCTTGAGCCGGTAGGTCATGGTCCGGGAGAGGATCACGCTGACCAGGATGGCGGCGATGCCCAGGGCGATGGAGACGGTGAACATGTCGTTGCGGATGCCCAGCACGATGGCCCCCTCGGCGGCGTCGTACTCATAGACGCACACCGCGCCCACCACCTGTCCGCCGGAGATGATGGGGACGGAGGAGTAGGTCTTGAAGGCCCCATCGGAGAAGGAGGAGCGGAATTCGTCCTTTTTTTCGGCGATGGCCGCGCGGACAAGGGAAAAGAGGACGCGCTCGTCGTACCCCGTCACGTCATTGCGCACGGAGTAGAGCTCGTCCATATTGGCGTTCATCACCGAGACCCGGGACAGGCTGCCCGTCTCGATCATCCCCATCACCTGTCCCACCGTCTCCGGGGTGATCCGCTCCAGTGCCTCCACCGAGGCCCCCATCTGCACCGTGCTGGGCCAGATGGCGTTTTCCTTGGAGACAAAGACCAGATCCCGGGAGATGATGACGGGGTAGGTGTTGAGCACCACGATCATGACCGCGGTCACTAAAAGGTAGGTCAGCAGATACTTGGTCCTCAGGCTGACGAACCGGCGGCGCGGCTTTCCCTCAGCCCTTGAAATAGTACCCCACTCCCCATTTCGTGATGATATACTCCGGTTCGGCGGGGTTGGCCTCCAGCTTCTCCCGCAGCCGGTGTACGTGGACGTCCACGGTGCGGATGTCGCCCTGGAAGTCGTACCCCCAGATGATGTTCAGCAGGTTCTCCCGGCTGTAGACCCGGCCGGGGTTTTTCATCAAAAGCTCGATCACATCGAACTCGCGGCCCGTCAGCTCCACGCTCTCGCTGTTTTTGAAGGCCATGCGCCTGTCGCAGTCGATGGAGATGGGGCCGAAGGTGATCAGGTTCTGATCCTCCGCCTGGCTCTTCAGGGCCGAGCGGCGCAGAAGGGCCCGGACCCGCGCCTTCAGCTCCAGGATGTTGAAAGGCTTCGTCACATAGTCGTCCGCCCCGTACTCAAAGCCGATGATCTTGTCCATATCGTCGGACCGGGCGGTGAGCATGATGACCGGCACCTGGGAGAACTCTCTGAGGCGCATGCACACCTCCAGACCCGACAGCTTCGGCATCATCAGGTCCAGGATAATGAGGTCAAAGTTCCCCGTCTTGGCCAGATTCAGGGCCTCCTCGCCGTCATAGGCGGCCTCCACCTGGTACCCCTCGTTCTCCAGGTTGAATTTGATGCCCCGGACGATCATCTTTTCGTCGTCAACAACAAGTATTTTCATCGTTTCCCCTCTCCCGCCGGAAGGCTTTTTCGCCTGCCAGGAATTTTAAGATACAAAATTCGACATTCCATATTGATTTTACAGCGAAAAAAATATATTATATAGGAGTGGACGTATACGCCCTGAAATATTGTACACCATAATTTTTCCTTTGTCCATCACTTTTCTGCCCGGAGAGATAAAATGAACGCCATGAACACTGTTTTTTCCCGAAAATCCGCCCGCTGCCTGTGCCTTCTGCTGGCCGCGGCGCTGCTGTTGCTCACGCTCCTGTCCGCCGCCCCGGCGGCCAGCGCCCTGGACGATCCGGCCCTGGACGCGGCCGTGGCCCTTTTGGTGGATATGGACAACGGCGCCGTCCTCTTCGGCAGGAACGAGCGGGAGTCCCGTCCCCCGGCCAGCATGGTCAAGATCATGACGGCCCTGATGGCCATCGAGGCCTATGAGCGGGGGGACATCGGCCTCACCGACCTGTGCACCGTCAATGAGTCCGCCTTCAGCGACATCGACGAGGACGGCAGCACCGCCGGCTTCCAGGTGGGCGAGCAGCTCCCCTTCGAGGCGCTTTTGTACAGCATCATGCTGGTCTCCGCCAACGAGGGCTGCAACGTGATCGCCGAGGCCGTGGACGGCACCGTGGCCTCCTTCGTGGCGCGGATGAACGTCCGGGCCAAGGAGCTGGGGTGCGAGAGCACCAACTTCACCAACACCCACGGGATGCCCGACGAAAACTGCTACTCCACCGCCTATGACCTGTACCTCATCACCATGGAGGCCATGACCCACAACCTCTTCAAGCGCATCTGCTCCTCCAAAAACTACGTGATCCCCGCCACCAACCTGTCCGAGGAGCGGGTCATCCGCAACGGCAACAGCCTGCTCAACTCCGACAGCACCTACTACTACGAATACGCCTCCGGCGTCAAGACGGGCTATACCGCCTCCGCCGGATACTGCGCCATCACCACCGCCGCCAAGGACGGGCGCAACCTGCTCAGCGTGATCCTGGGGGCCCAGTCCGGCCTTGCCGAGGACGGCAGGACGGAGGTGCGCAGCTATACCGATACCAAACGCCTGATGAACTGGGGCTTTGACAACTTCAACTACCGGGATCTGCTGACCACCATGAAGCTGATGGCGGAGATCCCCGTCAAGCTGGGGCGCGGCGCCTCCTCCGTGGTGCTCCGCCCGGAAAAGAACGTTGTGGCCCTCCTGCCCGGCGACGCCGACCTGTCCCAGGTCAAGCTGGAGCCGAAGCTCTACGACGAGGGCCCCCTCACCGCTCCGGTGGAGAAGGGCGCGGTCCTGGGCGAGGTCACCGTCACCTTCAACGGCCAGAACTACGGCACCGTGAACCTCATCGCCAACACCGCCGTGGAGCTGGACCGGGCCGCGTACATAGGCTCGGAGATCACAAACACCCTTCGGAACAAATATGTGCGCCTCACCATCACGGTGCTGGTGGTGCTGCTCATCCTCTATATCGCCTTCATCATCTACTACAACATCCGCCGGGCCAACAAGCGCAAGGTGGCCAACGAGCTGGCCCGCCAGCGGATCCAGGAGTACCGCCGCGCCCAGTCCACCGGCATGAGCTTCGAGGAGATCGAGGCCCGCCGCCGGAGCGAGCCCAGAGACCTCCGGACCTTCCAGGCACAGCAGGAGGTCCGCCGCGCCCAGGAGGTCCAGCGGGCCCAGGAATACCAGCGTAACCAGGAGTATCAGCGTCCCCAGGAGGCCCAGCGCGCCCGCCAGGAGACTCAGCGTCCGGCCCAGTCCCAGCGGCCCAACGCCCCCGCCGGGGCCACCACGGGCATGTCCTTTGAGGAGATCGAGGCCATCATCCGCAAGCGGGACGAGGAAGCGAAGCGGAACAATTCCAAATAATTTTTTCCTCCCTGGGCCGCCCGGTTCAGGGAGTTTTTCACCGGTTGTTGACACAGCGCGAAAAGCGGCGTACAATCTAAACAATATTGTAACAGGAGGCGGCATCATGAAACAGCTTGTCACTCAAAAGATCCTGGACGCCCGGGCCGGGATGAAGGCCAGCGACGACCGGCGCGACGCGGGCCTGACCACGCCGGCGGACGTGCGGCGGTTCGACGATATCCCCTACGGGCCGGACGGGACGTGGCAGATCTTAGATGTGTACCGCCCCCGCTCCGCCGGGGACGCTCCCCTGCCCGTGATCGTCAACGTCCACGGCGGCGGCTGGATCTACGGCACCAAGGAGACGTATCAGTTTTACTGTATGGCCCTGTGCCGCCGGGGCTTTGCCGTGGTGAACTTCACCTACCGTCTGGCTCCGGAAAACCCCTTCCCCGCCTCCCTGGAGGACACCTGCTCCGTTTTTGCCTGGGTGCTGGACAACGCCGGACAGTACGGTTTCGACCCGAAACGCGTCTTTGCCGTGGGTGACTCCGCCGGCGGCCACATTCTGGCGCTTTTCTGCGAGCTGTGTGTCAACCCCGCCCTGGCCGCCAAATACGCCTTCTCCGCCCCCGCCCGCTTCGTCCCCGCCGCCGTGGCCCTCAACTGCGGGGCCTACCGCTACCGGCGGGCAAGACTGGCCATTCCCAAGTATGTGAACACCACGAAATACGTGACCCCCGCCTTCCCGCCGGCCTTTCTCATGACCAGCACCGGGGATTTCCTTAAAAACGAGGCCGTCATCATGGCCCAATGCCTTACGGATGCCTCCGTCCCCTTTGAGCTCCACGTCTACGGCGACGACAAAAACCGGCTGGGCCACGTCTTCCATGTGGATATCAAGTCCGCCGACGCGGCCCTGTGCAACGACGCGGAGTGCGCGTTTTTCCGAAAATACTGTTGAGGTGACGGTCTATGCAGGGCTTTACGCTTGCTTTTAATGTGGTGGTGCCCCTGGTCATTTACATGGGCATCGGCGTGATCATACGGCTTTTGAAGCTTTTCAGCGAGGACACCCTGAAGGAGCTCAACAACGTGATCTTCAAGGTGCTCATCCCCTTCTCCCTGTTTTTTGACATCTACAGCGCCGATCTGGGCTCCGTGGTCAGCGCGCCGCTGTTCCTGTGGACCTGCGGCATCATCACCGCCACCTTCGTCATCGCCCTGCTGGTTTCCATGAAGGCCATGCCCGGCGACCGGGCCGACATCCCCACTGTGGCCCAGGGCATCTACCGCTCCAACACCGTCCTCTTCGGCACCGTCATCAGCCGCTCCATCGCCGGCGAGGAGGGCGCGGCCGTTATGGCGGCGCTTTTCGTGGTGGTGGTGCCGCTGCTCAACATCCTGGCGGTCATCGACTTCGAGGTCATGCGCGGGGGCAAGGTCAATATTAAAAAGACCCTGTGGCAGATCGTGAAGAACCCCCTGGTGGTGGCGGGCCTCCTGGGCGGCATCGTGAACCTGTCCGGTCTTAAGCTGCCGGAGCTTATCTGCCAGCCCCTGATCACCCTGGGCGACCTGGCCTCCCCCCTGGCCCTGGTGGTGCTGGGCGCCATGCTCTCCTTCAAAAGCATGGTCAGTCACAGGGGCCGCCTGCTCACCGCCGTCTTCTGCAAATTAGTGGCCGTCCCGGCGGTGTGCCTGACCGTTATGGCGCTTCTGGGCTATCGCGGGGCCACCATGGCGGCGCTTCTGGCCGTGTTCGCCTCCCCCACCGCCGTGGCCTCCACCCCCATGGCCCAGACCCTGGGCGGCAACGTGAAGCTGGCCGGGGAGATCGTCGCCCTCACCACCGCCTTCAGCGTCATCACCGTCTTCCTCTTCATCGCCGCCCTTTCCAACCTGGGCCTCCTCTGACCGGCCCGGAGCTTACAAAAAAACAGCGCGCCGGCAACCGGCGCGCTGTTTTTCAGCTTGTTAAAAAACTTTAATTCAATATTTTTTCCGGCGACATGCGCGTCGGAAAAAATCCCTTTTGTCACGCAAGCGTGCGCTCTGCGTGCGCGCAGGGCGACAGCAGGGCAATTTTTCTGAATTTCGCAAAATTCAGAAAAATTGCCCGCACGTTCCCCTTGTCGGAAAAAGCCCGTTAAGGGCTTTTTCGACAGTCTCTTAGCCGTTATCCTTTGACTCGATGCGGTCCCTGAACAAAAGGGAGATGCACCAGAGGGCCGCCAGGGCCACCAGGGTGTAGATCACACGGCTGACGGAGGCCGTCTGGCCGCCGAAGGCCCAGGCCACAAGATCAAACTTGAAAATGCCCACCAGGCCCCAGTTGACGCCGCCGATTATCAAAAGGATAAGCGCGATCCTGTCCATGATCATAGCATGATCCCTCCTTTGTGTTTGCGGCCTTATTGTTTCTCCTTTTTCCCCGTTTTATACTCCGCCCTATTGATTCATATATTGCATCAATTGCCAATAAAAATTGCAATGTTTTTCTCTTTGTCATATAATAGCCTGGAATGGATTTTTGGAGTTGTTTCTATGAAAATCGTCGATCTCCACTGCGATACCATTATGCGTTTTTACCGGGGCGAGCACCTGGACGGTCTTTCAGGCTCCCACATCAGCATGGACAAGCTGATAAAGGGGGAGACGCTGGCCCAGTGCTTCGCCATCTTTGTTCCCACCCACGGCCCGGCGGACACGCCGGAGAAACGGGACGCCGCCAAGGCGTATTTCGACGCCGCCTGGGCGGCCTACCGCCGGGAGCTGGCGCTGTGCTCCGACCGTCTCGCCCCGGCGCTCACCGTGGCGGATATGGGGCGCAACGAGCGAGCCGGCAAGGTCAGCGCCCTCCTCACCGTGGAGGACGGGGTCACGCTGGACGGCAGGATCGAAGCCCTGGACGATTATTATCAGAAGGGCGTCCGCATGGTGGCCCTCACCTGGAACTGGGAGAATTCCCTGGGCTATCCGCAAAGCGGCGACCCTGAAAAGCACCGGCTGGGCCTGAAGCCCTTCGGCCTTGACTGCGTGCGCCGGATGAACGAGCTGGGCATCGCCGTGGATGTGTCGCACCTGAGCGAAGGGGGCTTCTGGGACGTGGCGAGGACCTCGAAAAAGCCCTTTATCGCCTCCCACTCCTGCTGCCGCGCCCTGTGCGACATCGGCAGGAACCTCACCGACGACCAGATCCGCGCCGTGGCGGACGCCGGCGGCGTTATCGGCCTCAACTACTGCAACGCCTTTCTGCACCCCACCTCCCGGGCGTTCCGGGACGACGCCACCGCCATCTCCGAGCTCATCCGCCATCTGCGGCACCTGGTGGCCGTGGGCGGCCAGGAGGCCGTAGCCCTGGGTTCGGATTACGACGGCATCGAATCGGCCCTGGAGTGGGGCGACTGCGGCGGCCAACAGCGGTTCGCGGAGGCCATTGTCCGTGAATTCGGCGAAAAAACCGCCGAAAAGATCACCCATCTGAACGCCCTGCGCGCCCTCCGGGATATCATAGGCGCGTAACGCCCTTTATTTTCCCCGCAGGCTCCTGTCCGCCATCCGCGCCAGGAGCTGGGCCATCTCCGCCCGCTGGAGGGTGGAGGCCGGCTTAAAAACTCCGTTCTCCCCCAAAATCACCCCGGAGGCCGCCAGGCGCTTCACGGCGGCGGCGTACCGGCTCCCCGCCGGCACGTCCCGAAAATCGGCGGCCGTCCCGGCGCTCAGGGCCTCCTCCGGCAGGGCGCGGGATAAGAGGATCGCGAAATCCGCCCTGCTGATGGGGCTGTCCGGCAAAGCGAAGTCCACGTAGATCCCCCACCGGCGGCAATAATCGTAATAGGGCTCATACCAGACGCCGGAGGCGGCAAAGCTCCACCCGTCGGCGTAATACCCGGACAGGAATCTGGCGCACACCGCCACGGCCTCGGCCACGGTGACGGTCCCATAGGGCCCAAACCGGGCCGTGCCCTGCCCTCCAGCAGTCCCAGCTCATAGCTCACATGCACGCCGGCGGCAAA
>CANRMY010000037.1 GCA_947631845.1 uncultured Oscillospiraceae bacterium
CGGTGGAACAGCGTCATGCCCGACGGGCACATGAGCGACACCGGCATGAACAGCTTAAACCACTACGCCTACGGCTCTATCGCCGAGTGGATCTGGCGCTATGCCGCCGGGATCGAGCCCCTGGAGCCGGGATTCCGCCGGGTGAAGCTCCACCCGGCGCCGGACGCGCGGCTGGGACGGCTGGACGCCGCCTATGACTCCGCCTCCGGGGTCTATGAGGTCCATTGGCAGTGCCCGGGCATCAGCCACCTCTCCGTCTCCGTCACTGTCCCCCAGGGCTGCGAGGCGGAGCTGACCCTGCCCTGGGCCCCGGAGAGCGCCTACACCGCCGGACACGTCTTGCACGGCGGGACTTACGAGTTCACCTACGAGACCACCCGCCCCATGACACGCGGCCTTTCTGTCGATATGCCTGTGTGGCAGATCCTTTCTGACATCGAGGGCGGGAAAGCCTTGAGGGAGCTTATTCCCGGCATCGATTCCGTGGAGGGGTCTCTCCTGACCCTCTCTTTCAAGGAACTCTCCGCCCGCTTCGGAAAGCCGGAGCTGGCCGATACCGTCGCCAAGGCCCTTTCGGTGATTTGAAACGCGGTTTTTCCGTGAAATGAAAAAAGCGACACCCCGGTATCTGCCGGGGTGCTTTCCTTATATCTTATATGGTTAAGGTCTCCACCTGTCCTGCCAACGGATACGGGGCAAATCTCCATCCCAGGTGATGGGAAGCCACACGTAATCGGCAATCTCCGTGCGGGCGGTTTCAATCACGTTTCCGGCGTATACCTCCTGACGCTCCTCCGGGGTGACGCGGTAGTGCTCCGGGTCCTGGGAGCTGGCGATGACGCGGGTAAATAGGTCTGCCAGCCGGGCATCCACCGGATATTCCGGAAGCCAGCGGTCCGCCATGGCTATCCACTGATTTGTTCCCTGGATACGGAAGATTTTTGAGATTTGGCTGTTGAAGGAGGCGTGGGAACTGTCATCCTGATGGGGATCTCCGATGCTCTTAAAGACGCCGTCCCAGGTCTGCGCCCATGCGCTGTCGGAGCGGTTGGGAACATAGCCGGTCATGCCGCTGGTAAGCATATATTTTTTCCCCTCATGCTCAAAGAGGGCTGGGGCTTCCCTGGTGAAGGGCGGGATCAGGTCCGGGTAGCTTGCGGCCTTTTCGCTGGCCGCGTGGAGGTAGTCGGGCTCCAACTCCATGCAGAGGATGCTCCGATGATCGGCATCAAAATAAAGATATCCTTTCCCGGTGACCTCGTCCGCAATAAGATCAAAATCACCGATGGCGCAGCCGCCGGGAGTGTACTGTTCCTCGATCAGAGAATAGGGACCCAAAAGCCGGTCCGCTTGCCAGACTGTAAACACTGAGCTGGGGCCAGAAATTTTGATCCAGCATACATATTTCCCTGTGGCCGGGCACTTGAGAATGTGAGGACGGTCCAGGTGTTTGGCGGGGAAGAGAGGGGAGTTGGGGTCGTCCAACACAGGTGGGATGAGAAAACCGAGATCTTTCCAATTCATAAGATCCGTGGAGGAATAGACCTTGATACCCCAGGTCCAGACGCTGTTTTTTCCGTCGGTGTGTTCTTTGTTCTCCCCGTACCAGTAGTAGACTCCGTCCTCAAAAAACACCGCGCCTCCATGGGCCTGAATACGTTCTCCCTTGGTGTCCAGCCAGGGCTTGCCGGGATAGAGGACGGCCTGACTGTGGACTGTGCCCGGAAGAGGCCTGCGCCGATCCTCGGCATCAAACTCCAAAAAGCGCTGTATGAGTTGTGCCTCACGAGGGCTTATGGCGTTTTCCGGGGTGTTCAATTCTTCCAGAAGCTTTCCAAGCTCCGGCAGCAAAGCATCGCCCTGTGGGATATGAGCATACCGCACGAGCTGTTCAACAGACAGATGGAGGGCCTGTGCGTTTTTACGGGCCATATTCCCAAGACCGGGGAAGACGCGCTCCAGGGCTGCGGAAGCCTGCTTATTTTCAAGTAAATCCTCCATTTTCATATTCAGCTGAAAGATCATGTTTGTCAATCCTTTCTTTATTGAGGAACATCCATTTGAAGTGTCATTTGTTTCTCTACTGCCTCAGCTCCGGTTGCGCTCGCTCGGCAGTATCTTTCCGTTCCGCCAAGCGGCACAGAAGGAAGGCGGCGACGAGGCTCAGCGCGTCCGTCACCGGGGCGGTGCAGGCGATGCCGTGGAGTCCGAAGGCGGCGTGGAGGATAAAGAGTACGGGAAGGAAGATGATGCCCTTATTGAGCAGGGACGCGAAGGTGGCGTACCCCGCCTTGCCGGTGGACTGGAGATAGGTGGCGCAAAGCTGGTAGAGTCCGTAGAAGGGACCCATCACCAGGGAGGCCGTCAGCATGAACCGGCCCAGCTCCAGCACATTTTCGCTGTCGATGAAAGCTAAAATCAGTCTGTCCCGAAATAGGAAGCACGCCGCCGTCAGTATGCTCCCCACCGCCACACAGGTGACGGCGGTCTTTTTGACGATCTGGCCGGTACGGTCGCTGTTCCCACGGGCGTAGTTATACGAGATGGCCGGCTGCATCCCGATGCACAGGCCCATGGCGGTCATGGAGATGAGCATGTTGATCTTCCCGGCAACGCTCTGGGCGGACATGGCGGCGGAGCCGTAGTCCATCATCAGGTTGTTGGAGAACATGTGGCTGACGCTCATGAGGATGGTACTGAAGGCCATGGGAAGCCCCAGCGTCACCACCGGCAGCGCCACCTCCCGCTTGAAGGTCACATCCCGGAGTCGGAAGGACCAGCAGGCCGGACTTTTCAGGCAGTGCCTGAGGATGACTGCCGCGCTGACCGTATTTCCCAGCACCGTGGCGATGGCGGCGCCGGTGACACCCATGTGGAAAAGGAGAATGAAGACCGGATCCAGGGCAATATTGGTGAAGGTTCCGGCCAGGTTTGCCATCATGGATGCCCTGGCCGCGCCGTCGGCACGGATCAGGTTCATATACACGTTGGAGAACAGGATCACCGGCGCGCCAAGGGCGATGACCCGCAGGTAGTCCCGCGTGAAGCCCAGGGTTGCCTCGTCTGCCCCCAGCACACGGCACACCGGGGAGAGGAACGCCAGCACCGCCGCCAGGAACACCGCCCCCAGCGCCAGGGAGCCGTAAAAACAGAGAGCGGAGATCTTGCGCACCCGTTCCCGGTCCCCGCGCCCCAGCGCCAGGGAGACAGCGGTACATCCGCCGCTTCCGAAGAGCGTCCCGAGGCCGGATAAGATGGAGAACATGGGGGAGCACAGAGACACCGCCGCGATCATGTCCTCGTTCTTTGTCCTGCCGATAAAAAAGATGTCCGCCATGTTGTAGATCACCGTCACCAGCATGATGACAATGGCCGGGACGCACAGCGTCAGAAGGAGCTTCCCAAAGGAGCCCTTTTCCAGCGTCTCCTGATTGCGATCCATTAAAATTCCCCCTTTTTAGGCTTTACAACAACGGCTGTTGTGTTTATAATCCAAGTATAGCCCCATAGGCTCGGAGGTTCAACCATCAATATCACATCATATGTAGTTTTAATGGAGGACATATGAACACGCCCAATAACCAGCGGTTTCAGGAGACGGAGGACAGGATCGTTGACGCATTTCTGTCCCTGCTCAAGGAGCGGGAGCCGGAAAAGATTACCGTCAGCCAGCTGTGCGCTGTCTGCCACATCAACCGAAGCTCCTTCTACCTCCACTTCACCGACGTGTACGCTCTTATGGTGGAGATCGACAGGAGACTGTCTCAGTATCTGGGGGAGCTCTTTTCCTCTGGGAAGGATGAGTGGAACATCGGCCGGCGCTTCACACGCTTTTTCAGCTTTGTGGGGGAGCACCGGGACTTCTATCGGGTGTATCTCGACCGGTGCCGGGACAGCCGCCTTTTCAATGCCGCTCTGGGCGATGTCGCCCTGCGGAATGTGGAGCGGCTGGCGGGGGAGATGGGGTTTACCTCGGAAAATGAGCTGCGCTACCACCAGACATTTTTCAAGGCGGGTCTGGCCTCCATGCTGCGGGAGTGGATCGCCGGTGGATGCCGGGAGACGCCGGAGGAGATGGGGGACATCCTGTCCCGTGAGTACGCTCCGAACCGGGGAAGATTCATGTGATCTCCCAGCAAATTCAATAGGAGTTTCAAAAACAGGCAGGAACCCCCTGCCCTGTTTTTGTCATATGATCGAGTTCAAAGCTCCTCGCCGTTCGTGCGGATAATCTGGGCGTAATGCCAACCGCTGTCCTTTATAGTGCGTTTTTGGGTGTTGTAATCCACGTGGATCAGCCCGAACCGGGGGCCATAACCGCTGCACCACTCGAAGTTGTCCATGATAGACCAGTGCTGATAGCCCAGCACCGGGATGCCCTCGTCTACGGCCCGCTTCACACCGGAGAGAAAGTCGTCCAGGAATTGCACCCGGATGTCGTCATGCACTTTGCCGTCAGCCCCCACGGTGTCAGGGTTTGCCATGCCGTTCTCCGTCACCATGATGGGTAGATGATACCGCTCGTAATACTGTCGGATGGTCCAGTAGAGGCACCGGCTGTCTATGACCCAGTCCAGCATGGTCTTGGGCCTGTCGTCCGGGCGATAGCCCTCTTTATCGAGAATCGGGTTCGACGGCTGGTAGACATTGACGCCGATAAAGTCTATGGGCGCGGAGATGATCTTCAGATCCTCCTCGCTCAGCTTGGAGCGGAGCATGGGGCTGGCCTGACCCAGCACGATAGGATCCATGAAGAGGCTGTTGCCGCTCTCGCCCACGGCGGTTTCAAAGGACTTTTGCGCCGCGTCCCGAAGCCCCGCCTCATCCTCACTGTCCGGAATGTAGGTGCCGGCGGCCATGGCGATGCCGATGATGGGGTTCAGCTTCGCGGTTTCCCGTATGAGCTTCACGGCCTTCCCGTGGGCCAGAAGCATATGGCGAAGATGATCCCCGACGGCGGTCATGGACTGGCGCTCAAAGGGGGCGCTGACGCCCACCACATAGGCCGCCATGATAAAGATCTGTGGCTCGTTGAAGGTCATCCAATACCGCACGTCCCCTGACAGCGCCTCCACCACAATTTTCACGCAATCAAGATAATCGTCGATGATTTTCGGAGAGCTCCAGCCGCCTTCTTGGTGTACCCACAGAGGCATATCCCAGTGGTAAAGGGTCACCAGCGGCTCAATGTTTGCGGCTTTCAGCTCAGCAATAAGATTTTTGTAAAATTCGATGCCCTTGGGGTTTACCTTGCCCTTCTCGGGCATGATCCGGGGCCAGGAGACAGAGAACCTGTAGGATTTCAGTCCCAACTCCTTCATCAGCGCCACGTCTTCCTTGTAACGGTGGTAGTGGTCGCAGGCGGTGTGGCAGTCCTGCCCGTTTTTGACGTGGTCCCCGGCCACATCCCAGATGCTGGGGCACTTGCCGTCCTCGTCCCACGCGCCCTCTACCTGGGCGGCGGCGCTGGCCGCGCCCCAGAGGAAATTGCTTGGAAAAGGCATGGTTTTTCTCCTTTTTTAAAGATGCCTCCCGCCGGGTTTTATGACTGGCGGGAGACTTGTAGTTTATGAGAGTGATTTAACAGGTGGCCCCGCCGTCCACCACGAAGTCCTGGCCGGTGACAAATTTGGCGGCGTCGGAGGCCAGATAAAGGGCGCAGTACGCGATGTCCTCCGCCTGACCTAAAAGGCCAAGAGGGGATTCCGCCTCGTATTTGGCCCGGATCTCCGGGTGGTCCATGACGCCGGCGGTCATCTCCGTGACGATGAAGCCGGGGTAGATGGTGTTCACGCGGATCTTTTTATCCCCCAGGCGCTTTGCCAGGGTGCGGCTCATGGACTTGACGGCTCCCTTGGCGGCGGAGTAGACGATGGGACCGGATGCCCTGAGCGCCGCCAGGGAGGCGATGTTGATGACGGACCCGCCGCCGGACTTCTCCATCTGGGGGTAGGCGTACTTGATGGCGTTGAAGGTGGAATCGAAGTCCAGCGCCATGGTCTCCCGGAGGTTCTCGGTGGAGAACTCCAGGGCCAGATCCCCGTGGGCGCCCCGGCCACCGGCAGAGTTTATGAGGATGTCGAGGCGGCCGAACTTCTCCACACAGGCGTCCACCATGGCCTTGCAGGACGCCTCCTGCGTCAGGTCGGCGGAGAAGTACTCACATACGCCGCCGGCGGATTCTATCTCCGTTTTGACCTCCTGAAGCTTGGCAAGTCTCCGGCCCACCACCATGACACGGGCTCCCGCCCCCGCCAGCGCGACGGCACAGCCTTTTCCTATGCCGGAGCCGCCACCGGTGATGAGGGCCGCTCGGCCCGTCAGATCAAAGGCTTTATTGATGCTCATTTTATACCCTCCTGACCCGGGGGATCTCGCCCTCGTGGAGTTCCACCATGACCCCGTCGGGACCGCGGAAATAGGTGAATTTGAAGCCGGGGACGTTTTTGGACTCCACCACCGGATTCATAAGCTCATAGCCCAGGGCCTGAACCTTCTCGCACACCGCGTAGATATCGTCCACCCGGAGCATGAAGTGCATGGAGCCCAGGTCGTTATGGTTCATGGGCGGGCAGGGCTTCGCCGGGGGATCCACGTACTGGTGGATCTCCAGATCCACGCCGCCCTCCCCGTGGAGCATCAGGACGTTCATCACCTGTTTGTCGGTGCCGGATAGTCCCTGGGCCGGCTGGATTTGGTTCCGAGCCTCAAAGACCACCTCCATGCCCAGCGCGTCCACAAAGAGCCGCAGGCACTCGTCAATGTCGCTCACCATAATGCCCACCTGAAAGACGCCGTAGGTTCTGCCTTTTTCCATAATCGTGCCTCCTTGTATGTAGATAAATTGGAGCCTCTCACTCCACGATTACGCGCACCCGGTCCAGATTCCAGACGCGGGTGAAGATGTCGTTGGCGTTGCCCTCCCGCTGGGTGCTGACCCTGACGGCGGCAAAATAGGTACCGGGCTGGTCATAGCGCCAAGAAAGCTCGCTGACGGCCCCCTTCTCCGTGGGCGCGAATGTTCCTTTCACGTCGAAGACGGGCGTTGCGGCGGGGATGCCCCGGTCGTCGTGGAAGTCGTACTCCATAGCCACCACGGATCCGGCATGTTCGGGGAGCACGGCCTCGGCCCGGAGAGTGAAAACTTCCCCGGCCCTCACACGGAGGCATTTCTGGCCGTTGGCGGAGAGGGTGATACCGGCCTGCATACCGCCCCGTTTTGAGGCGTCTGGCTCCACCTCGATTTGGTTGTCCGCGTAAGTGTATTTTGTTGTATCCAGGGGCTGTTTGCCGTACATGATCCAGTCGCTGACATCCAGCAGGGCCTGGGCGAGACCGCCCATGTAGTTGACCACCATGGAGTTGCCCATGGCGGTGTTGTCGCCGTGCATACACCGCTCGAAGAAGTAGGTGCGCATATCGTCGATTTTCCCGGCTTTTATGACCTGCTCCCTGTACCAGTGGGCGCACCAGGGACAGGTGGACTCGTCCATCAGGGCCTGGATCTGAAGCACCTTGCCCTGGATCTGTCCGTCCTGCACCGTGCCGGTGCCGGTGAAGCCCTTCCCCATGAAGGGACGCTGGGGTGTCCGTGGGGTTCCGTCCGGGTTGCGGAACTGATCCCAGGCGTGGAAGTCCGGCTCCTCCGGGACCTGATGGCGGTAGTAGGACTGGACTGCCACGTAATCGGAGTTGTCCAGCAGGACCTCATCGCCCGGTTTTAGGAGCGCCATTACGTCCGACGCCCTGTCCGCGCCGTAGGCGTCGCCAAAGAGGATGAGACTGCGGCCCGCCTCGGTTTCCCGAATAAGGCTGTCCAGCAGGAGCGTCTTCCCCTCCGCCGCCGTGCCGGGGAAGGTGATATTGGTGCCGTCCACATACTGGTCGGGGTTTTGGGGCTGAGCGTCGATCTCCAGCCACGCCCCGCCGGAGGAGGCCAGCTGTTTTTTCCAGGCGTCGTCCACGCCGTTGCCGCCGGTGGGCAGGCCGCCGCCTTGTTTCGTCTCGTCGGAGACGCCGCAGGATACCACATGGGCGCGGAGTACGAACCGGTCCCGGGCCGCGCCGGAGCTGGGGTCGGAGCCCTCAAAGCCCGGTTTTGTCCAGAAGTCCGCAAAATAGCTGGGGTCGGACTGCTTGACGCCGGGGGTCAGCACCGGCAGGGAGCCCGGATCGATGCGGCCTCCCGCCTCCACGTACCAGGACAGAGGCGGCTTGCCCATCAGGGTGAGCTCCCGGAGCATTGCGGCCTCCTCATCGGTGAGACCGGCGTACATATCGCCGCAGCCGCCGGCGTCTATGTTGTCGATGATCCTTCCAAAGGCGTGGCGCAGGACGCGCTGGCCCTGGACAAGCATGGTGATCGTGTTGGGCAGGGAGGCGGGGGAGCCGATGACGAAGGGCACCGCGCCCTCCCAGGCGTCGGTGTTCTCGATGCAGGCCATGGTCTTGTACCCGCCGCCGGAGCCGCCGTAGACCACGCCCACAGGCCGTTTATTTGTATCGTAGATTTCCATGGCCTTCTTCCGGGAGAACTCCGCCACCGCTGCGCTGGCCTTCCAGACCCGCTTTGGCTCCGGGGAGCCGCCGAACTGGGCGGCGGAACCCATGTTGCTCTCCACAAAGTAGGCGCCGTGCTCCAGGGCGAAGGCGATGTGGTCGTTCTGCCCGGTGCGGGTCAGGGATGCCATCTCCTCATCCGGGCCGGGGAAGGGGGAGAGGTAGTGGAAGAAGCGGCCCGTGTACTTCTCTTTTTCCGGGAAGCACAGGGAGAATTTCACGGATTTTCCGGGAAAGCCGCCGTGGACGTAGCGGTAGGCAAGGGTTCCGCCGTTGGGGTTGGGGCGGGTGCGCTGCTCGTCAATATCCACATAGACATCCTGGTAATCCGGGTCATCTAAGGCGTGATAGATCTCTTTTGCCATGGGGACACCTCCATATATTTGTTTGACCCGATTATACCGCCTCAAAAACGCGCCAGGCAAGGGCTTTTGGGCAGTCTGTCGGAAATCTGGTAGTTTGCGTCGGATTTCTTATATAGTTTTCCGAGGAAACATGGCAAAATGGTACCATCAACAAACCGGGGAGGCTGTGAAATGAAAACCGATATCAAAAAGCTTGTCTCTGAGATGACGCTGGAGGAGAAGGCGGGTCTTTGCTCCGGCCTGGACTTCTGGCACACAAAACCCGTGGAGCGGCTGGGCATCCCCGCCGTTATGATGTCCGACGGCCCCCACGGCCTGCGTAAGCAGGAGGTGGGTGGCGACCATCTGGGAATGGGGGAGAGCATCAAGGCCACCTGCTTCCCTGCCGCCTGCGCCACCGCCTCCTCCTTTGACGAGGAGCTTCTGACCCGCCTGGGCGACGCCCTGGGTCGCCAGTGTCAGGCCAAGGATCTGGCGGTGCTCTTAGGGCCGGGGGCCAACATCAAGCGCTCGCCCTTGTGCGGGAGAAACTTTGAGTACATCAGCGAGGATCCGTACCTGGCCGGCAAGCTGGCCGCCGCCTGGATCCGAGGGCTTCAGAGCCGCCATGTGGGCGCTTCCCTCAAGCACTTCGCCTGCAACAACCAGGAGTTTTCCCGCATGGGCTGTTCCTCCGAGGTGGATGAGAGAACCCTCCGGGAAATCTACCTGACCCCCTTCGAGATCGCCGTCAAGGAAGGCAAGCCCGCCACCGTCATGTGCGCCTACAACAAGATCAACGGGACGTTTTGCTCGGAAAACAAATGGCTTTTGAGCGACATCCTCCGCAACCAGTGGGGCTTTGAGGGCGCGGTCGTCACCGACTGGGGCGCGGCGGCGGACCGGGTCCGGGGCATCCAGGCCGGGGAGGATCTGGAGATGCCCGACTCCGGCGGCGAGAACGACGCGCTGATCGTCAAGGCCGTCCGTGAGGGGAAGCTGGATGAAAAGCTTGTAGACCGGGCTGTAGAGAATATTCTGAAATTTGTCTTTGCCTACACCGAAAACCGCACTTCTGATGAGCCTTACGATCTGGAGAAATATCACGCCCTGGCTGTGGAGATGGAGACGGAGTGCGCCGTTCTTTTGGAGAATAACGGCGTGCTGCCTCTGAAATCAGGGCAGAGGGTCGTTTACATCGGCGCCTACGCCCAGGCCCCCCGGTATCAGGGCAGCGGCTCCAGCCGTGTAAACGCCGCCCGCGTCAGCTCCGCCCTGGAAACTGCTGGGAAGAAAGGGCGGGACGTGACCTATGTGCAGGGCTTCCCCGGCGAGGGGGACGAGCTTTCGGAGGAGGAGCTTCAAAGGGCCGTTGACGCCGCAAAGGATGCCGACGCGGCGGTGATTTTCGCGGGGCTTCCCGATTCCTTCGAGTCTGAGGGCTTTGACCGGGAGCATATGCGCCTGCCGGATTGCCAAAATAGGCTCATTGAGGCCGTGACCGCAGTCCAGCCCAACACGGCGGTGGTCCTGCACAACGGTGCCAGCGTGGAGTGCCCCTGGGCGGATAAAACCGCCGCTATACTGGAAATGTACCTTGGAGGCGAGGGCGTGGGCGAGGCCGCGGACGCTCTCCTTTGGGGCGAGGCTAACCCCTCCGGGCACCTTGCCGAGACGTTCCCGATGAAGCTGGAGGACAACCCCAGTTACCTCAACTTCGGCGGTGACGGGAAGAAGGTCCGCTACGCCGAGGGGATCTACGTGGGCTACCGCTATTACGACAAAAAGAAGATGCCCGTCCGTTGGGCATTCGGCCACGGTCTCAGCTACACGGAATTTACGTATTCAAACCTCAGGACCGACCGGGAGAGCTTCGGCGACGGCGGGAGGCTGACCGTTTCGGTGGACGTGACCAACGTGGGGGCCATGGCGGGGCGCGAGGCGGTCCAGCTCTACGTTTCCGACCTCACCGGCACGCCGAACAGGCCGGTGAAGGAGCTGAAGGGCTTCAAAAAGGTACATCTGGAGCCGGGGGAGACGAAGACCGTCACTCTGGAGCTGGACGACAGGAGCCTGAGCTATTATGACCCGGACCTCCATGACTGGTACGCCCCAGGCGGAGAATACGCCGTCCTTATCGGCCACGCCAGCAACGATATACGGCTGGAGACAAGGGTGAGATTCACCACCCGGAAGCTCCTGCCTTTCACCGTAACCTCCGCCACAACGGTTGGAGAGCTTCTGGCCGACCCGCGCACAAAGCCTGTTGTGGGAGCTTTTCTGGCTGAGCGCCTTGCCCGCCGCGGCCACACGGATCTGGGCACCTCCTCGGGGGCCGATGAGAAGTCACGGAACGACATGATGTACGCTATGCCCCTTAAATCTATGGTCAGTTTCCACGTTCTGACACACGACGGAATGGTGGAGTTTATGGGCAGGCTCAACGAGGCAGTACAGAAGGGGTAAAGGCGATGAAGCGGGACGCGAATACGCAAAAGTGGTTGGAGGAGACTTGGGAGAAGGTCAGGATCAAGATGACCGCTGAGTGCGGTCGTCTGGGGGAGACCATTCCGTTTGCCCCAAAGAACGGAAGATACTTTGATGTGGAGAATACCCCGCTGGGGTTGGGCTTTTGGACCAATGGGTTCTGGCCGGGGATGCTCTGGCAGATGGCCCACGCCACTGGGGATGAGAGGTTCAAAACCGCCGCCCGGGGAGTGGAGAGGCGCCTGGACGCGGTACTCACGAGCCTGGATGGGGTTGACCACGATGCCGGATTCCTGTTCCTGCTCTCCGCAGTGGCGGACTGGAGGCTGACAGGGAACGGGGAGTCGAGACGCCGGGGACTCCACGCCGCCAACCTACTGGCTGGTCGCTACAACCCGGCAGGGCGGTTCATTCGGGCCTGGGACGACCGGAAGGGGGAGAATCCACAGTGGCTCAACGCCGACGGCAGTGTCTGCGGATGGATGATCGTAGATTGTATGATGAATCTTCCGCTTCTCTATTGGGCATCTGAGGAGACCGGGGACCCCCGGTATCGCCACGCGGCAAGAAACCATGCCAGGACCGCCCAACAGAGGATCGTACGGCCCGACGGCAGCTGCAACCATCTGGTGTCCCTGGACCCGGAGACAGGGGAACTGCTGGACGCCCCCGGAGGGCAGGGCTATGGGCCTGGGTCCTCTTGGAGCCGGGGGCAGGCGTGGGCGGTGTACGGCTTTGCCCTGAGCTACCGGCATACCGGGGACAGAGAGTTTTTGGATACGGCAAAGCGATGCGCCCATTACTGCATCTCCTGCCTTGCGGTGAACGACTGGCTGCCTCTTGTGGACTACAGGTCGCCAAAAGAGCCTGTGAAATACGACTCTGATGCCGGGCTCATCACTGCCTGTGGTCTTTTGGAAATCGCGGAGCATGTCGAAAAGCTGGAGAAAGATCTGTACACCGATGCTGCTCTCCGAATTCTCCGGGCATGCGCAGAGAGATTTTGTGATTGGGACCCGGACACCGACGGTATCGTGGGCGGAGGCACCACCTACTATCACGACCCGGGCGGACGGATGAGCGAACTGCCTATCATCTACGGCGATTACTATCTCATAGAGGCCCTGTTGCGCCTGCGCGGCGACGCGGCGTTCCTCTGGTGAGCTGGGGAGGAGAGAAATATGCCTGAAATGAAGCTTAAAATACACACCCGGGAGGGCTTTCGGTTGCTGGCGGCAGGAAAGCCCGGGGAACGGAGCTCCATTTTCTACACCGCCCCTT
The DNA here is from genome assembly GCA_947631845.1 of uncultured Oscillospiraceae bacterium. GTDB lineage: Bacteria > Bacillota > Clostridia > Oscillospirales > Oscillospiraceae > RUG626. The sequence continues at coordinate 12,672 of CANRMY010000037.1, forward strand.
ACGGTGAGGGAGATTTCATCCTTTTGGAGACCGACGGGCGGTGGAAGCACTTTATAGTACAACTGGACGATGCCATGCCGGAGGTTCTGGTCTATGTGCCGGGGAACAGAATGGCCTTCCACATCCCGCCGGCGGGGGAGCGGGGGTGCTTTTCCCCCAAGAGCTTTTCCGGCACCTGTCATCTTATCCGGGCCAGGGCAGCTACAGCAGAGGAAATCGGACACCGGCGAAATCTGGCGCTGAATCCCTATGATCAACCCCAGGAGGGAGGATTCTTCCCACATGCGTCTTCAAACGTGGAGGGTCAGAAGCCTGAGTTCACGGCCAGGAATGCCATTGACGGCATTTTTGAGAACAACTCCCACGGAGGTTGGCCCTTCCAGGCCTGGGGCATCGGCAAGGAATCCGACCCGATGCTCCGGGTAGACTTCGGGCGGGAGGTGACGGTGGATGAGGTTCGCGTGACCCTCCGGGCGGACTTCCCCCACGACAGCTGGTGGAGGAGCGCGGTAGTGGTTTTCAGCGACGGGACCAAAGAGGACTTGGAGCTTGCCCGCACAGGTAAACCCCAATCATTCCAAGTTTCCGCGCGGACTGTCCAGTGGGTGGAGCTGAAGGAGCTTCGCAAATATGAAGATGATAGTCTCTTCCCGGCACTGACCCAACTTGAGGTTTGGGGGACGGAGCTGGTTCCCGCAGAGTGAGACCGCAGCTCCTTTGACATTAGAAATTCCGAAAGGGGAGACCATCATGGACTTCTTTGATCCCAACAGCAAATTCTCCCAGATCATGGGCACCGTCTTTGACTACGCAAAGCTGGGACTTCTGGTGCTGATCCTCAGCATTCCGGTGGTCACCGCCGGGGCGGCTGTCACGGCGGCCATGAGCGTGGGAATGAAGATCGCCCGGAACGAGGCACCGGGACTGTGGAAGCCGTTCTGGAAGTCCTTCCGGGAGAATTTCAAACAGTCCGTGCCCCTGACGCTGATCATCGTACTCCTGTTCGGACTCCTGGGAATGGACTGGAAGTATGTCATGGAGCAGGAGAGCACCGTCCTCATCCGCGTTCTCCGGGCGGGAACCTTCATCGCGGCGGCGTTGGGCGCCATGATCTCCCTGTATATTTTCCCTATTTTGGCAAGGTACGACCTCAGGAACAGACAGATCGTGCGCAACGCGGCGGTGTACGCCATCGTCAATTTTCCGAAGAATCTGTTGGCCATCGGCATCCTGATCCTGGGCCTGTGGCTCATGGATTGGGCCGTGCCGCTTCTGCCGGTGATCCTGTTGGCCCTGCCGGCGGTGCTCATACGCTACATGTCGGTGGTGTGCGTACACACCTTCGCCAGGAGCGAGGCGAGAGCGAGGGGAGAGGACAGCAGTGAATAAGAGCTACGATCCGCGCCATGACCCAGCGTTCCAAAGGCCGGTCATAGATGTGGACGAGTGGCGGGAGCGGTATCTTCCGGACGGCACCCGGATCCTCTATCGGTGTATGCAGGGGGGATTTGACGGGACCGGGGTACAGTTTACCCTGCTCTTTCCCGAAAAGGACAGCTGCCGCCGCCGGTTCCATCAGTGCCTGACGCCGGTATCCGGCAGGCAGACTATGGGGCCGGAGGCCACCTTTGCCCTCAAAAACGGGGCGCTCTATGTGGAGAACAGTCAGGAAGGGGAGAACGCCTGGAAAGCAAACGCCGCCGTGGCAGACTTTTCCCGGCGGGAAGCCCTGGAGATTTACGGCCCCAGCCGGTTTTACGGCTATGTTTACGGCGGGGAGGGCGGTGCCCACAGGGCGCTGGCGTGCATCGAGAACTCCTCCGTCTGGGACGGCGCGGCGCTGATGATGCCGGGTACCGGTGCCATCCTTTTTGATGCCGGTGGAAGCGACAGCCTCACCCTGAAGGATGGGGCCGTTGACCTTCCGCGCACTCTGACCGCCCTGGAGGATTGGGTCGAGCGCGGTGTGCGGCCATCCTGAGAAGGCAGATGCGGCAGATTACCATCACGTCGGATTTCTTATAGTTTTTGTCGGATTTACAAAATACATTCCGCCAAAAATGGTGTAAATTATCATTATCCACAAAGCACGCGCGGGAATTATACAACCATCACATCAATAAGGAGGAAAAACATGAAAAAGCGACTCACAGCACTGACTCTGGCCTGGCTTATGCTCGCCGGCATTCTCGCCGGGTGCGGCGGCGGAGGCAGCGCCGGTGACGATACTACCTTCACATGGTGGATCTACAGCGGCGCCAACAGCAACTTCTACACGGACTATCAGGAGAACCCCGCCGTCCAGTACACCCTCTCCAGGACCTACGGCCCCGAGGACAAGAAGGTGGCTCTGGAGTTCTGGACCCCGGCACCCGGCAAGGAGGCCGACAACTACTCCACCATGCTGGTGTCCGGCGATCTGCCCGACCTCATCGACATGGTCATATGCGACCCCGCCCCCATCATGGTGGAGAAGGGATACGCGATGGACATTACCGAGTACGTGGAGCGGAATATGCCCAACTATGTTGCCCTGGTTCACTCCAATGACACATACCTGAAAAACGCGGTCTTTATGGTGGACGGCGTGGAGCATTACTACTGCCTGGAGAATTTCCTGGATAAGCCAGAGGATGTGTTCCAAGGTTTCCAGTATCGGCGGGATTGGATCGTCAAATACGGCACAAATCCCCAGACGGGTGCGGCATTCACCGGTGGTTTTACGGATGAGAATGACCCGGATGCGTGGACTGATGATGTGGTCTTCCCCTCCGGTGGTCCGGATCCCATTTACATTTCCGACTGGGAGTGGATGTTCGAGATTTTTGAGAAAGCCATGGCAGATCAGGGTATTGACGACTCCTACTGCATGAGTCTCTACTATCCCGGCTTCACCTGGTCCGGCGGACTGCTTTCCTGCTTCGGTGGCGGTGTCAACGTCTGGTATCAGGATGAAAATGGCAAGGTTCACTTTGGCGGCGACGAAAAATACTTCCGCGCTTATCTGGAATGCATGCATACCTGGTATGAGAAGGGCTGGCTTGATCAGGACTTCTACCAGCGCACCAGCGACGCTTTCTACCAAATTGATGAGACTGCCGTCCGCCAGGGCAAGGTTGGTATGTTCAACGGCGAGCAGTCCAAACTCGGCGGACGTATGGACATGAACGACGGCGGCTTCACCGAGGGCATCTTCGTGAAGGCAGCTCCATATCCCATCAACGATATTTACGGTGACGCAGATTGTCAGGGCAAGGCTCCCAACTGTGTCATGGGCGGCGAAATCGTGGGAGGCGGAGTGCTCATCACCCCCAAGGCTGCGGAGAAGGATTTGGATACACTTTGCGCCTATTTTGACCAGTTCTATGCTGAGGAAGGCGCCCTCATCAAGACTTTGGGACTCAACGCCGATCAGGTTGCCGAGTTTACAGACAACACCTTCTATAACGACTACAATATGCCCAACGGCTGTTACTTTGTAAACGATGAGGGCAAGTATGAGAAGGATCCCGTCTTGGCCCAGGACAGTGGCGGACTTGGCGTGGCATGTGGTTTCAACAAGGCCCCCGGACTGCAGCTGGTGGAGAATGTGGACTTGGGGCTTGCCGATACCTTCCAGTCGTCACTTGATCTATGGGTCAAGTACCCAAATACCGGTTTCTTCCAGGGAACCATCACAACCAATATGATGAGTACCGAGGACTCCCAAGCCTGTGATGAAGTCCGCTCCCGGGTGCTTGAGTACATGACCAACAATGCTGTAAACTTCATCACCGGGGAGAAGGACATCACCAGCGATGACGACTGGGGTGTTTGGTGCAAGAGCCTCCAGAAATACAACTATCAGAAGGCCATTGACATCTATCAGCCCTACGTGGATCAGTATCCCTTCGCCTGATCCCGCTCAGATCCGCACTTTTTCATTTTCCCTCCTCAGCCGCCCCGGCTCCCTGCGGGCCGGGGAGCGGCGAAAAATCTGATTACAGGCGGTGAATCAAGTGTCAACAGCAGACGCGGCAAAGGCTGAGCGCCTTAACGACCCCAAGTACAAAAAAAGCTGGGCATTCGATTTTAAGAAAAATTGGGCCCTGTACATCATGTTTGTACCCGTTCTTGTCTATGAGATCGTGCTCCACTACATACCCATGTTCGGCATCATCATGGCCTTTGAGGACTACAACGTCGTCGACGGCTACTTTGGCTCCCCCTGGGTGGGCTTCAAGCACTTCATCGACCTCTTCACCGGCGAGCAGTTCCTGACGGCTCTCAGGAACACCGTGTGCATCGCCCTTATCAAATGCACCATCGGCTTCTTTCCCTCCATCATCTTTGCTTTCCTGCTGAGCCTTCTGCACCACAAGGGCTTCAAGCGGACGGTGCAGACCTTCTCCTACCTTCCCAACTTCGTGGCGGCGGTGGTCGTGGCTTCCCTGGTGATGCAGTTTCTGGCAAAGGACGGTCCTTTGACGCTCCTGCTCTCCAAGTTCGGACTGGAGAATCAAAACTGGCTTGCCAATAACAAGATACCTGTATTCTGGATCATCTACCTCTTGATGGGCGTCTGGCAGTCCGTAGGCTGGGGTTCCATCATGTACGTGGCTGCCATCAGCCAGGTTTCCGGCGACCTGCATGAGGCGGCGGCTATCGACGGCGCAACACGCCTCCAGAGACTTTTCAAGATTACCCTGCCCAACATCATGCCCATGATCATCATGATGCTGGTGCTCAACGTGGGCCTGAGCTTCTCCACAGGTTTTGACAGCATCCTTCTGCTGTACATGCCCTCCACCTACAACGTGGCTGACACGGTGTATACCTACACCTACCGAATGGCCTTCGGCGGCGGCACCACCAACTACTCACTGTCCGCGGCCTCCGGCCTCTTCCAGAGTGTTGTGGGTACTGCCCTGCTGATCCTCTCCAACTCCCTGAGTCGCAAGCTCAGCAGCACGTCTTTGTTCTGATACGAGGAGGTATTGAAATGGCACTGAGAAAAAAGAAGAAAACCCAGGAATGGGAGAGTCACATGGTAGAGACCCCCACTGTGGGGGATCGGATAGTGGACGTGATCGTTTACACCCTGTGCGCCCTGGTGGCATTCTGTTCCGTTGTCCCCATGTGGCATGTGCTCATGTCCTCCGTGTCCGACGGAAAGACGCTTCTGGCCCATGAGGGACTGGTGATCCTGCCTGTGGGAGGCTTTACCCTGGACGGCTTCAAGCTTATCTTCAAAAACGCCAGCGTGATCCGGGGCTTCACCAATTCCATCGTTTACACCGTGGGCTCCACGGGCCTGGGCTTTTTGCTGGCCACCGTCACCGGCTACGCCCTATCCCGGCAGTCGAAGCTCAAGCCCATCGTCACCATGCTCATCATGTTCACCATGCTTTTCTCCGGCGGTATGGTTCCCACCTACATGGTTGTCAAGTCGTTGGGGTGGGTCGGTACCCCTTGGGCGCTGATCGTCCCCGGATGCACCAACGCCATGTTCATGATCATGATGATGAACTCCTTCAACGGAGTACCCCGTGAGATGTACGAGGCGGCCACCATCGACGGCGCGGGACACTGGCGAACCATGTTCCAGGTGGCTTTGCCCCAGGCGATGAATCTGGGTTACGTTATCATCCTCAACTCCGTGGTGGCCCAGTGGAACTCCTGGCTGCCCGCCTCCATCTACGTCCCCAACAAGAAGAGCTTGTGGCCTCTCCAGCTGTGGATCCAGCAGATCACGGCGGACAACGCCAACTTCCTCAATTCCGCAAATCCCAACTACTCCCGCTACCTTATCCAGTTCGCCGTCATTGTGGCGGCCACGGCCCCCATCGTCATCGCCTTCCCCTTCTTCCAGGATAAGCTGGAAAAGGGCGTTATCGCTGGCGGCATCAAGGGCTGAAAAACTTCAAAAAAAACGGAGAAAGAATTCTCACAAAATTGTGGGAATTCTTTCTCTCTTATGCTATAATGACATTAATAATCGCGAAAAATTGGGGGAGGGGATCGGTTGGACAAGCTCAGGGATTTTATCTATAAATTGAAGCGCAATCTCCGCCCCAGGATCATGACGCTGATTTTGGTGGTGTTTCTGCCTGTTTCCGTCTCCCTGATAACGCTTTCCGTCACGGTGCTCACGCGTTTTTCCCAGCAGTCCGGGGAGCGGGCGCTGCACGCGCTGGCGTTGAGTCTTGAGCGGGTGGAGCGGGACGCCGCCATGGTGGAGAATTACGCCGACGAGTTCACCCAGCGGTATCTCACCGAATTGAGCTCCGCCTCCGGCTTCTCTGACCCCATGACACCCTACGACATGATCGGGGACTTGGGCCGCTGGTACTCCCATCTGGAGCTTCCGGGGTTCGTGTACCTCTATGACAGTGGATCGGGCAGCGCGTATGTCAAGTATTACGGCGAGGCCCTGGAGATCAGCGACCGGGAGCGGATGACGGCCCTGGTGGAGAGCTTTGCCGCCGGGTCAGAGGCCGTGAGCTTTGAGGCGCGTTCCCTCGGCGGGCGGGACTACCTGTGCAGGACTTACGTGTATCGGGACTGTGGGATCGGCTTTTTGATCGACGCCACGGAGTGCGTCTATGAGGCCGTTCGGGATTCCTGGGATGACCGGGGCTCGGTGTATATAAAGGGCTCAAAGGGAGTTTGCGTCCTCCACGGGGACGGATCGACGGAGCGTGTCAACAGGGAATTTGAAAGCTTGACCCAGGGAAGCATCCGGGAAAAGGCTGTTACCTGGTATTCGGAACGCACCGGGCTTGCGGTATGTACCAGATACAGCAGGTTTAATATCTTTAAAACCGTACCGCTCATCGAGTGGATATTGCTGATCCTGTCCCTGGGATGCCTGGCGCTTCTTCCGCTGATCCACAGAGTTCTGCGGATCGAGGTGCTCCAGCCCGTGGACAAGTTGACCCATGCCTTCCATGAGCTGCGGGACGGCAACGAGGACTACCGCATCGAGGAGCGAAACTTAAGGTACAGCGACGAGATGCTGATGCTCTTCGAGTCCTTTGACCAGAGCGCCGAGGCCCGAAAGCAGGCCCATGAGCGTGAGGTACAGCTTGTCCGCACAGAGCTTGACAATCTGCGCCTCCAGGTCAATCCCCATATGCTCCTGAACTCCTACAATCTGATTTTCGCTCTGGCACAGTCAAAGGACTATCAGCGCATCCAGGACTATACGTATCTTTTAGTGAAGTATTTTCGGTACGTTTTGCGAAAAAACGACGACTTCGTCCCCGTGAGCCAGGAGATCGAGTTTATCCGCAGCTATGTGGAGATACAGTCTATCCGTCACCCCGGGGCCTTCCATTACGCCAGCAAGGTACAACCGCCCTGCGAGAGGGCGCTGATCCCGCCGCTGCTCATCGAAAATTTTGTGGAAAACTCCATGAAGCACGCACTCTCTCCCGGCAAGACCGTGGAGATACTGATGGATATCAAGCGGGAGGGAGATCGGATGCTGATCGCCGTCAGCGACAGCGGCAACGGCATCGAACCGGAGATTTTGGAAAAGTTGCAAAAGGGCGAGCCCTACGTGGATCCCGCCGGGAACAGGCACATCGGCATATGGAACAGTATGCGCCGTGTGGAGCTTTTCTACGGGGAAAAGGCCAGCTTTGAGATCGTCAGCGCCCCGGAGCAGGGGACAAGTATGATTTTGAAAATACCGTTTAAGGAGGCGGAGGAGAGTTGAAGCTGTTGATCGTAGATGACGAAATGTTTGCTGTACAGGGGATCATGGACGGCGTTAACTGGGAAGAGCTGAGCTTTGATGCCGTTCTCAAGGCGTACAGCTACACCCAGGCCATCGAGGCGTTCCAGGGCAGCTTCATCGACGTGCTTTTGTGCGACATTGAGATGCCGGACGGAAGCGGTCTGGAGCTGGTGAATTATGTGAACCAACACAGCCCCGGAACCCAGTGCGTGATCCTCTCCTGCCACGACGAGTTCGACTTTGCCCGTCAGGCGGTGAGCCTCAATTGTCTTGACTATGTGCTCAAGCCCGTTCGGTATGACGTGCTGACGGGCATTTTGAAAAACGCCGCGGCCGCCGCCGAGGAGCGCAGCCACCGGACGAAGATGGAAAACCTGGGCAGGCAGTATGTGGACTCCGTGACCCAGAAAAACCGCTCCGGCGCTGATGCCGCCGGCATCGTCATGGATTATATCGCCTCTCATCTGGACGAGGAGCTGTCCGTAAAGCAGCTCTCCGCCCTGGCCTTTGTAAGCCCCGACCACCTGACGCGGGTCTTTAAAAAGAAGTACGGCAAGAGTATCCCGGACATGATCTTAGAACGCCGGATGGCTCTCGCGGGAGAGCTTTTGAAGGAGGGCACCATGAGCATCGCCGCCGTTTCCGGCAGCGTGGGTTACTCCAACTATTCCTACTTCAGCGAGCAGTTCAAAAAGGTCTACGGCATGACGCCCAGGGACTATCAAAAGAACCATACAAAATAACCGCCGGAAACGGCGCGGACTTTTTCGTAAGGGGGGAGAAGCTACGGCAAAAAAATTATTGGCGGTCGCGCTGTGCGCCGCTCTGATCGTCTCCGCCTCCGGCTGTGCCCCCGGCAACGGCGGGGAGGAACATGACCTTCCGACTGTGGTCATGACCTTCCAGACTATGGGAACACAAATGCTTGAGGGCCTTTCCAGGGTGGAGGCCGCCATCAATGAGATCACCGTCCCCGAGGAGGGGTTTCGGGTGCGCTTTCGGACGGTGGACGCGGTGCGCGCGGCCTCGGAATACCCGGTGTGGCTCAGTCAGGGGGAGCGGGTCGATTTGATGGTTCTCAACTATCTGGACATCTCCGCCTATGTGTCCAGCGGTTACCTTATGCCCCTTGATGAGCTTATGGAGCAATATGGGGAGGGAATCGAGGCCCTTCAGGACGCCGGAGCGGACGTGACAGGCGGGGCGGTTATAGGCGGGAAGCTCTATGGACTTAATGTGGTTCAGGAGTTTCACGGCAGTGGCAGCGGCCTTTGGATACCTTCCCGCTATCTGCGTGAGGCGGGAGTTGCCTATGAGACGGACAAAATCTACACCATGGAGGAACTGGATGCCCTCTTTGCAAGGTTGAAGGAACTCTACCCGGACGCATATCCCTTTGGGCAGGTCACCGCGGGGCGGGGCTTCTCCTCTATGGGATATGTCTGTTCCAATCCGCCGCTTCTGGCCGTCAGCGACTCCGTAAACTCCGGGGTGCTCTCGGAGGACGGGAGAACACTGGTGGATTTCTTCGAGACGTCGCAATATAGAACGTTCCTCTCCTGGATGCGGCGCTGGTATGAGGCGGGGTATATCCGCCCCGACGCGGGATACGCAAATTTGGAAACCGCGGGACTCTTGAAAAGCGGCACCGTACTCAGTATTCCCCTTGCCAGTACGCCGGGGATGTTCTCCGACGAGGCGGTGGGGGAGGAGGTCGTCTGCCTCAGGACGGGCCCCGTCACATACAGCCCTAATAACTCCCGAACCGGCATCCGATGGGTGATTCCCAGTACCGCCGGGGAGCCGGAGGCGGCCATGCGGTTTTTAGACATGATGTATACGGACGCCCGGATCGTAAATTTGTTTGCCTGGGGAACCGAGGGGGAGAACTACGTTTTTCTTGATGAAGCTGCCGGCCTCATCGCCTACCCGGAAGGGAAGACCATGACCGATCTTGATTTCGTCAACTCCCTGGGCCTTTACGGGAACCAGGCCCTCCGTTACTTTATGGGTACGCCCGAATACCGGCGGGAGCAGGAGAAGTACAGCGATGAGGCAGTCCCTATGGGAATGGAATACGCAGAGTTTTCCTTCGACACCTCTGCAGTCACCACGGAGCGGGAGCTGATTCAGCAGGTTTTGAACCGCTATCTGCCGGTACTGGAGAGCGGATGCGTGGACACAGATGCGGTCTATCCGGCGTTTATATCCGCGCTGAAGGAGGCGGGGATAGATACGGTCATCGCCGAAAAACAGCGTCAGTTGGACGCTTTCCTGGCAGAGCCGTGATTTTTGACAAACCCGTTCAACACCTGAACGGGTTTGTTGTACTTTGTGTCGGATTTCTGAAAGATTTTTATGTGTAAATCTGTCATAATAGCATCATCCCAAATAAAAATTTGCAGGAGGACTATTATGAAAAAGATTCTTGCCATTCTCTTAGCGCTGGCCCTTTGCGTCTCCCTCCTTGCCGCCTGCGGCGGAAACGGGGATACGGAAAACAAGGACAGCTCCAAAAACGATGAAACTGTGAATATCCCTGATTCCGGCGATACCCAAAAAGACGATGATACCGAAAAGCAGGAGGACACCTCCAATCCCCAGCCCGACCTGACTCCCGCCGAGAAGATCGTGAACAGCTACTACAGCTACGGCTACAACGCCGGCGATATGTTCATGACCTACTACTTCCACTTCTATCCTGAAATCTCCGGCCTTGGCGCTGTCTATTATGCCGGCTTTGCCATGAACCAGATCACCTTCTCCGGTACATATGAGGTGGTGGAGCAGGAGACCGAGTACGCCTGCTGGCCTGACCGCGCCACTGTTGAGGCCGCCGAGGAGGGCGCCGCGCCTCCCACCGGAAAGGCTCCCTACGCTGTCAACTTCTACGACATGGACGGCAACCTTGTGGACACCTGCGCCTTTGACGGCGACAATCTCTACGAGGACATGGAGGCCATCACCGGCATTGGCGGCGGCAACGCTGTCTACGCCCGTGATCTTGACGTGGAGAATTCCCCCTTTAAAACAGACTACAACGGCGAGAAGGCCACCGCGCTTTTGAGCCTTGTGGATCCCAACGACGAGACCGCCACCCTGGAGCTCCTGGTCAACGGCAAGTATAACGACGCCGTCATCATGTTCGTGACCGGCACCTACGCCATGAACGAGGATCAGAGCGAGATCACCCTGACTCCCGATTCCGCCTCCGATAACGGCGCTGTCGTCACCAAGAACGCCGACGGTACCTACACCTACAAGTCCGCCGACGATACCGAGGTCGTCATGACCGTGGTAGGCGCAGCCAAGAACATCGCTTACCTCTACAAGGGCGAGATCCCCGTACCCGGCGCCGACGCGATGGGCGACCTTATCTGCGAGCTCTATGACGACGGCACGGCCCGCCTCTACGCCTCCGCCTTCGGCAGCTCCTTTGACATCGACTCCGCCGACAGCTACGACATCGACATGGAGAGCTACGTCATCACCGTCCACTTCAAAACAGCCGGCGACATCGCCACTGCCCCCTACGGTGTCTCTATGGATTACGCCGCCACCGGCATTGAGCTCTTCGGCGATGTGAACTCCACTCTCTCCATGGTCACCGAATAATTACAGACGCACAAATCTCATACATCAAAAGGGCGCGGTTCCGCGCCCTTTTTTGAACAAACTTTTTTTGAGGGATACGACTATGTACAAAGCTTTTTATCCCGGCGAAGAGTGGCTTGACACCGAGGGCAAGCCCATCCAGGCCCACGGGGGGAGCATCATCACCGTGGACGGTGTCTACTACTG